>NZ_JBVIAY010000013.1:0-154591 GCF_055573695.1 Streptomyces sp. NPDC030143 | reverse complement strand
GGGGGGGGGGGGGAGGAAAACAAACCCCCCCCCCCCTCTTCTTCCTCCCCCCCCCCCCCCCCCCCCCCCCCCCCTGGGACCCCCTGCTCCCAGTCCAGCCGGTAGCGCGCGAACAGTTCGGCGCGCATCGAGGCGACCGGCATGCCCACGTTCGGCAGCACGATCGCGTAGACCGCGCCCATCAGCAGCGAGCGCAGCATCGGATAGTCGGTGTCGGCGTCCGGCGACCCGTGCCGCACGACCGTGTCCCGCAGCAGTTCGGCCAGCCGCCGCTGCTCCGGACACTGCACGAACCCCTCCGCCTGGAGCAGCCCCGCCATGTGCTGGCGCATCAGCACCGTACGGTCACCGGCCAGCCCCAGGACGGCGTCGATGGCCCGCGCCATGCGTTCCCGGCCGTCCTCGGTGCGCGGCTCCCGCTCCAGGGCCTCCTCCAGCGTGCGATGCATCAGCCGGTGCACGGCCGACTGCACCAGTTGGCGCTTGCCCGGGAAGTAGTACGACACCAGTCCGCGCGCCGAACCCGCCCGGTCCGCGATGTCGCCGAGCGTCGTCGCCTCGTAGCCGCGTTCGCCCACGAGCTCGACGGCCGCCTGCAGCAGCCGCTCGCGGGAACGCCGTCGCAATTCTTCGTTGACCGAGGCGCTGCGCGGGGACATTCTGAAACTCCTGCGTTGACTGGCTCTCAGCCAACTATACTCAGGACAACCCGGTGGCCTCCGGTCGGAGGTGCGCCGGGCTGCCGCCTGCTCTGGGCGACGCGGGGGATCGTCCAGAGTGGGCGCGTATCTTCCCCCGATAGTGGCCTCAGGCGCCTTTCCGGTGGCGGGAGCGCCTGTCCCGTGTCAGCCCACGAGGTCCAGTACCGGCCGCAGCCCGTCCGGACGCTCCGCGGCCGGCAGGTGGTCCACGAAGTGCACCGCGCAGCCCAGCGCCGCCGCCCCGCCGTCCGCGCGCCGGTCGTCGCCCACCATCAGCGTCGTCGCCGGATCGGCGCCGAGCGCCTCGCACGCCGCCGTGAACAGGCGCGCATCCGGCTTCTGCACCCCGTACTCGAACGACAGCACGTACGTGTCGACGAACGCGTCGAGGCCGTGCTCCCGGAACACCGGCCGCAGATCCCACCCGATGTTGCTCACCACGCCCACCCGGACGCCCCGCTCGCGCAGTGCGCTCAGCACCGGCAGGGCGTCCGGGTACGGGGCCCAGGCGGCCGGCGTCATGTGCCGGTCGTACAGAGCGTCGTGCAGGGCCGGGTCGGGCAGCGTCACCTGACGGGAGAGGCCGGTGTACGCGGCCCGGTGCAGCTCCGCGCTCTCGTCCCGCACCCGCCACAGACCGGCCAGCTCCTCGGGCATCCGCAGGGGAGCCGCGCCCCCCGGCAGCGCACCGGCCGACTCGAGGGCCCGGGCCGTGCGCACCAGCTCCGGTTCGGACAGCGTCATACCCGCGGCACCGAGCACCGCGCGCAGCCAGGACTCGGCGGACTCGATGCGGAAGAGGGTGCCGGAGAAGTCGAAGAGCACGGTGGCGGTCATGCGGTGGATCTTACGGACGGCCCGTGCCCCGCTCCAGGCGGCGGGGGGTCGTCCCGCCGCACACCGCAGGCGGGCGCCGCGTCGCGTCTACGGCCGCCACCGCACGTGGGCCGCGATCGCCAGCGCGACGACCATCGCTCCGAGGAGCCAGCCGCCGAGGACGTCCGTCGGCCAGTGGACGCCGAGCCAGACGCGGGTCAGGCCCACGCCGAGCACCGAGACCACCGCCAGGGCCAGCGCCGTACGCCACAGGGCGGCGCCGACGCCGTGGCGGTGCAGCAGCCACAGGAGGAGGCCGCAGACCACGGTGGCCGTCAGGGCGTGACCGGAGGGGAAGGCCGCGTAGTGGGCGGAGTCGACGGGATCGGGCCAGACCGGGCGGGAGCGGCCGACGGCGGCCTTCATGCCCTGCTGGAGGGCGGTGCCGACCGCCGAGGCGGTGACCAGCCACACCGCCGTCCACCAGGCCGAGCGCCGCCACACCAGCCACACCGCGACCGCCGCGACCAGCAGGCGCATGGTCAGCGGATCCCACACCCAGTCGGTGAGCACGCGGCAGACCTGGGTGAGGTCGGGGTCGGCGACGGCCCAGCGGTGCGTCGTGCGCGAGATGTCGCCGTCGGCGGAGATCAGGGGACGCCACTCGATCGCGACCAGGACGAGCAGCAGCAGGGATCCCACTCCCGTGGCCAGGGCGGCGCGGACTGCCGTGCGGTGGGGCGACGGTGCGGGCGGGGACTCGACGGACGGGGTGTGCATGGTGTGATCCTCGCCGAATCTCGGGGTTCCAAGCCAACGTGGGGGTGGGTTTTGGACCCTGGGGACCTTGCTCGGGTCCGGCTCGGACCTTGCCCCGGGTCCGGTTCGGACCTTGCGCGGGTCCCTGACTCTCAACTGACCTGACCTGACCTGACCTGACCTGACCTGACCTTGGCCGGGCCTGGCCGGGGTTCTGGCTCGGGCGCTGTGGCCTGTCCGGGGTTCTGGCTCGGGCGCTGCGCGGGCCTTGCAACCGGTCCTGGCTCGGGCTGTGTCCGCATCTTGCCCGGCTCCGGCTGTGTCCGGCTTCGGTCCGGGCGTTGCCGGCTCGTGTCCGCATCTTGCCCGGCTCCGGCCGCGCGCAGCTCCTGTCCGGACTCGCCCGCACCCCTTCCCGCGTTCTGTCCGGGCCTGCGCGGCTCTCGCCCGGGTGCCTGCCCGGCTTCGGTCCGGGCGCTACCCGGATCCCGCCCGGACCCGGCCCGGATCCCGCCCGGACCCCGTCCGTCCGCTCGGCGTGGGCTGCCCACCGCGGTGGTGCTCAGCCGAGGGCGTGCAGCCCCGGCACCAGCGTCACCAGGACCGGGATCACCGGCACCAGCGAGGCCGCCGCAGTCAGCCGGAGCCTGCGGGCCGCCGGGAGCCGCTCCGGGGGCGTCAGCAGCCGGTGCACCCGCTGGGGGACGTGGGCGTGCGGGGTGGGGGAGGGGCCGAACACGCCCCGATCCTCGTTGAGTTCGACCAGTGCGAGCGCGGTCGTCAGCCGGCCGAAGCGACGGGAGGCCGTGTCGTCGGCGGCGAGTTCCACCAGCCGGTGCATCTGGTCGCGGAACGCGGCGAACACCGGAACCTGCGGAAACCCGGTGGCCAGCGCCGTCGAGCAGTGCAGCAGCCAGTCGTGCCGCGCCTGGGCGTGCCCCTGCTCGTGCGCGAGCACCGCGTCGAGCTGGCGTCCCTTCAGGCGCCGCAACGCGGCCGTGGTGACGACCAGTCCCGGTGCGCCGCCGGCCAGCCACCAGGCGTCGGGCCGCTCGCCCTCCAGCACGACGAGCCGTCCGCTCGTCGGCTCCTCACCGGGCAGCAGCGGTGCCTGTGAGCGCAGTTCGGCCCGGCGGTGCCGCAGCAGGGTCCGGGACCGGACGACTTCCCGCACCAGCATCGCCCCGCTCCACAGCCCGGCACAGGCGAGCGTCACCGCGGTCGCAGCCGCCCACTGACCGCTCGCGCCCGTCGCGTACGCCTCGACGACGGCACTCGGGGCCGGCGCGAAGACATGCCCGCGCACCGCCTGCCAGGCGGCCGCCGCGCTCAGCGTCATCGACAGCGCGCAGCACAGCAGGACCGCCGCCACCACGCACTGCCACACCCACAACGCGACCACCGGTTCACGGTCCGGCCAGTCGGCCCGGGCCAGCAGCCGGGGGGCGACGACGGCGGTCAGGGCACCGAGCAGCAGCAGGACCGCGGGGACCATCATGGACAGCACCCTATGAGCGGCGCGCCGCTCAGGGGTACGGCTCGGCCCGGCAAAGTGACGCAGACCACGACCCGTCCGCGAGGCGGCTCGCCGATCACATCGCCAACAGCATCGCCAGCATCCCGATCGCCATCGACAACCGGCACGCCCGCGCCAGTTCGGGCCGGTCACTCCATGCGACGGTCCCCGCCCCGGCCCCGGCCGCCGGCAGCAGTCGGACCCCGGAGACGAGGACGAATCCCGTGAAGTACAGCAGCAGGACACCCGTCAGGAGGGGAACCCCCGAACCGCCGTGGCCGTGCCCGGAGCCGGGGGAGGCGGCCATCACGACCGCCATGTAGACCATGGCCGAGGCCCCCACCAGATGGTGCAGGTGGTGGGCGCTCGCGCGGGCCGCCCACAGCGCCCGCAGCGCGGCGGCGCCGAAGACCGCCGCATACACCGGCCAGGCCCACGCCGGCGGGGTGAACGCGGCCGCGGGCACGGCCATCACGGCCATGCCGAAGCCCATCAGCGCCTCGCCGCCCGCGGCCCGGCGCTGCTCCTCGTCCGAGCTGCGCATCCGCAGCAGGCAGTAGACGCCGGTCATCGCACACAGCGCGACCAGCAGCCAGCCGGGCGAAGCCGGTCCGTGCACGCGCACCTCCCCGCTCGACGACGGTCGGTCGAGGGATGCGATGCCCACGGCACGCGGCGCGCACGCAAGCGCAGAGGTGTACACGGGGAGCGTTCGGCGGAGCACGGTGTACGGGGGCCCGCCACTGCGCAGAGGTGTGCCTCGGATGCCGGATGCCGGATGCCGAGTGCCGGCCTGCTTTTTCAGGACGTGGGCGAACTGATCGGCGAGCGGGGCGTGGACACCCTCGTCGCCGTCGTCGTCGGCTTCGCCGCCGCGGTCGTCGTCACCGACCCCCGCGCCGGGGACCGTCTCGGACACGCCCTGACGGCCGCCGAACGCGCCCGTGAGCGCGCCGTCCGCCTCTCGCGGAGACACCCCCGGCCCCGCCGCCCTGGAATCCGCCGCCCGCACCCTCGCCCGCGCCCTGGACGACCTGCGCACCACGGCCGACGCCGCGATGGGCGAGCCGTGGCAGCGCGCCCTGCCCGAAGGGAGGGTCGCCGCCGCCGAACGGCCCGGACACCGTACGCTCGCGGCGACGGTACGCCGCCGGGGACTCCTTCCGCAGCGAGGGACCGCCCGGCCCGGAACGCGGACGCGAGAGCGGAGGACGCACGGCCATGACGGCGAGGCAGGGACGGCGCGTGGACGGGGCTCCCGAGGAATCCGAGGGTCCGACGGACCGGGAGCGGCAGGCACCCCCCGCGGCCACCCCCGGAACGCCCCGCGCCGACACCGTCTCCGCGGTGGTCGGACAGTGGCGGACCGTGCGGCCCGATCTCGACACCGCGCCCATGGAGATCATCGGCCGGGTCAACCGGTGTGCCGCCCTGCTCCAGCGGGCCGAGGACGCCCCGCTGCGCGGCGCAGGACTGAGCCGGCCGGAGTTCGACCTGCTCGGCGCGCTCCGCCGCACCGGGCACGAGCTGACCCCGGGCGACCTGGCCCGCGAGACCTTCTCCTCCGGTGCCGCGGTCACCAAGCGCCTGAAGCTGCTCACGGAACGCGGACTGGTGGAGCGCCGCAGCGACACCCGCGACCGCCGGGTCGCCCACGTCCGTCTGACCGACGCCGGCCGTGACCTCGTCGACGGCATCCTGCCCGAGCAGCTCGCCTACGAGCGCGCCTTCCTGTCCGCCCTCGACGGCCGGCGACAGGGCGAACTGGCCGGTCTCCTCGGCGAGCTGCTCAGGCGGCTGGAGGGCCACATGCAGGCCCTCAGGGCCTGACCACCCCCTCCGCCGTCCGGGCCCGGTACGGCACTCCGCAGGCCCTCAGAGATGGAACGCCCCCTCCGTCGGTTCCGACCGGGGGCCGGAGTGGTGCTCCGTGGACCTCAGGGCCCGAAGGCCCCCTCCGTCGGCGTGGTCGGCGGCGCGGGAGGTCCCGGGCGCTCCCTCCGTCGGCGTCGCTCGGGGGCCGGAGCGGTGCTCCGCGGGCCGGCAAGGCCCGAAACTCCCTCCCGTGGCCCACGCCGGCCGCTCGGGGCGGTGCCCCGCACTCCGGCGTGACCCGAACGCGTCCTTCCGCCAGCGGCGAAGGCGAAGGCGGCGTCGGCGGCGGGGCGAGGCGGCGCTCCGTCGGCCCTGCCCCTGGGCCCGGCCGCCCCCTCCCGTCGACGCCCGTGGCGGGCGGCGGCGTTCCGCCCGCGGTCGCCCCCGTCGTCCGGGCCGAGGGGCGGCCCCGGGGCGCCGTCGGTCAGGGCTGTGATCACAGCACGTCGTGGGCCGTGCGGCGGTAGGTGGAGCGCCGGTCGTCGATGGCCTGCCAGCGGTCGCCGTAGACGTTCCGGGTGACCTGGGGGTCACGCAGGAACTCGTGCGGGAAGCCGAGCGGCACCGCGCTCGCCTCGTCGAGGCGGGCCACCGCGTCGGCGTCCAGACGCACGTCGAGGCAGCCGAGGTTGTCGACGAGCTGGCTCTCCCGGGTGGCCGCGACGATCGGCACGACGTTGCCGGGCCGGCCCAGCAGCCAGGCGAGGGCCACCTGGGCCGGGCTCCAGCCGCCCTGTTCCGCGACCTCGAGAACGGCGCTGACGACGGCCTCCTCGCGCGGGTCCTCGTTCCCGGAGCCCAGCCGCCCGGACTCGCCCCGCCGGTACTTCCCGGTGAGCTTGCCCGCCGCGAGCGGCGCCCAGGCCAGCACCGCCAGGTCGAACGCCCGCGCCTGCGGCAGCAGTTCACGTTCCACCGTGCGCTCCAGCAGGTTGTACCGCAGCTGCGATCCGGCGAACGCCGTCCAACCGCGCAGCTCCGCGAGGGTGTTGGCCTGAGCGATCTCCCACGCGGGCCAGTCCGAGACGCCGACGTAGAGCACCTTGCCCGAGCGCACGAGGTCGTCGAGCCCGCGCATGACCTCGTCGACGGGCGTGAAGTGGTCGCGGGCGTGGACCCACAGCACGTCCAGCCGGTCGGTGCGCAACCGCTCCAGGCTCGCCTCCACCGACTGCACGAGGTTCTTGCGGTGGTTGCCCGCCGCGTTGACGTCGCCGTCGCGGATCCCGCACGTGTACTTGCTGGCCAGGACGAACTCCTCGCGTCGCCCCGCCAGCAACTCCCCGAGGAACCGCTCGGAGTCGCCGCCGGTGTAGATGTTGGCCGTGTCGACGAAGTTGCCGCCCGCCCGCGCGTAGACGTCCAGGATCTTCGCGCTGGTGTCCTTGTCGGCGCCCCAGCCCGGATCACCGCCCATGGTCATCGTGCCGAGGCTCAGCTCGCTCACCCGCAGGCCGGTCCTGCCGAACAGTGTGTACCGCATGTCTCTTCCCCCTCAGGGCCGTTCGTGGGAACGACGCTAGGGGCTGGAGCGCACTCCAGGGCAAACACGGCGACGGCCTCAGGGCTCGTCCCCGGACCGGTACACCCCGAACACCGCGCCCTGCGGGTCCCGCAGCACGGCGATCCGCGGGCCCTCGGGCACCGAGGTGGGCGCCATGAGCGCCGTGCCGCCCGCCTCCGCCGCCGTCGCCGCGGTGGCGTCCACGTCGGTCACCGAGAAGTACGGCAGCCAGTGCGGCGGCACCTCGTGCGGGAACTTGTCGTCCATCGTGATCATGCCGCCGAAGTCGGCGCCGCCGATGCCCCACCGGGTGTAGTGCTCGGAGGTGTGCACGGTCCAGCCGAAGACCGTCGTGTAGAAGGCCTCCACCCGCGAGGGGTCCCGGGTCAGCAGCTCCACCCAGCCCAGCGAGCCGGGCGCGTTGAACAGCCCCGCGCCCGGGAACGTCCGCGCCTGCCACAGCTGGAAGGCCGCGCCGCCCGGGTCCAGGGCCACCACGAAACGGCCCACGTCGAAGACGTCCATGGGGCCGACCAGGACCTTGCCGCCGACCTCCTCGATCATCCGCGCGGTGACATCGGCGTCGGAGACCGCGAACGACACGTTCCAGGCGACGGGCTGTGCTTCCTGGTAGAGCGGGCTCAGCGCGGCGACGGGCGCGTCACGCAGGTGGGCGACGGTGTAGCCGCCCGCCTCCTGCCGGGGGTCCGTCTCGCACCGCCAGCCGAACAGCTCGGCGTAGAACCGCTGGGCCGCCGCCAGGTCACTGGTGCCCAGCTCGGTCCAGCAGGGCCCGCCGGGCACGGGCGTGTCGAGCTTCATGGCGTTCCCTCCGAAGAGAAAGCACCCCCCACAGCACCCTTCGAAACTCTAAGCCCGGGCCCGGGCCCCGGCATCCGCTGGCCTCAGATGCCCGGGCGGTAGCGCAGCGGATGGTCCGCCGGCACCTCCACCAGCACGATCGGCGTCCCGTCCGGGTCCTCGATCCACATCTCGACCAGGCCCCACGGTTCCTTCACCGGCGGCCGCACGATCGCGACGCCCTTCGCGGCCAGTTCGTCGTGCGCCGCCGCCACGTCCGCGACCTGCATCCACAGCCGTACGCCCGGGTCCGGTGCGGTCGCGGAGCGCCCGGACAGCTCCAGGAAACCCCCGCCGAGGAAGTAGACGGTGCCCCGCTCCGGGCCCGTGCCGAACTCGCGGTGGACGGCGAGGCCCAGCCGGTCGCCGTAGAAGACGCGGGAGCGTTCGGGGTCGGTGGGGCGGATCAGGACCCTGCTGCTGAGTACATGCACCATGCATGCGGAGCGTAGTGGGTGACGGTCAGGGGTCCTTGCATCATGAGCGCCTGATCAGGCCGCGTGGTCCGGTGCCGTGCACCGCAAGGCGCCGGAGAGTCCTCGTAGCGGAGCCACCACGGCTTGCCGGCAACGCGGCGAGGTGCGGTACCGGACCACGCGGCCAGGCGCTCATGCAAGGACCCCTTAGGCTCGTCGGTGCCGAGCCGCGTCCGAGATGGGAGACCGCCAGCATGGAGAGCACCGTCGAGACCAGCACCGAACTCACCTTCCGTGAAGCCTTGGCCACCGACGTGGACGCGCTCGTCGCGCTCGTCGAGTCGGCCTACCGCGGGGACGCGAGCAGGGCAGGCTGGACCACCGAGGCGGACATCCTGGAAGGGCAGCGCACCGACGCCGAGGGCGTCCTGGCGATCATCGAGTCGCCCGACAGCCGGCTGCTGGCCGTCGAGCGGGACGGCCGGATCGTCGCCTGCTGCCAGCTCGAGCACCGCGGCGACCACGCGTACTTCGGCATGTTCGCGGTCAGCCCCACCGCCCAGGGCGGCGGCCTCGGCAGGACCGTCCTCGCGGAGGCCGAGCGCCGGGCCCGCCAGGCGTGGGGCGTCGCCGAGATGCACATGACGGTGATCTCCGTGCGCGACGACCTGATCGCCTGGTACGAGCGGCGCGGCTACCGCCGCACCGGACGGATGACGCCGTTCCCCTACGGCGACGAGCGCTTCGGCATCCCGCAGCGCGACGACCTCCGGTTCGAACTGCTGGTCAAGCCCCTCGCCTGAGCCGGCCCGGGACGATCCTGCGGGCGCGTGGTCACAGGGTGGCTCGGGCCGTGCCCTTGGTGTCGGGCCGGTCGGTGGTCGCGCCGTCCAGACCGAGGGCCCGCACCAGCCGCAGGTGCTGCGGTGTGTTGACCACCCAGGCGAGGACGCGCAGGTCCCGGGCGCGGGCCTGCTCGACGATCTCCAGGGTCAGGCGCCGGATGTCGAGGCACAGCGTCGCGGCGCCCACGTCCACCGCCCGCCGCACGATGTCGACCCCGTAGCGGCCGCCGATGAGCGCGGTGCGCACGCCGGGCACCAGCCGGGCGATCTCGGCGACCGCCTCGTCGTGGAACGAGGACACCTCCACCCGCTCCGCCAGGTCCCGCTCGCGCAGCACCTCGGCCAGCGCCCGCGCCGCGCGCACGTCCTTGATCTCCGCCTGCAACGGCAGCGACACGGCCTCCAGGACCTCCTCGAAGACCGGGACGCGCTCGCCGGCCCCCGCGTCGAGCGCGCGCAGCTGCGCGAGGGTCAGCTCCGCGACCGGCCCGCTGCCGTCGGTCGTGCGGTCCACGTCGGCGTCGTGCATGACCACGAGCGCCCCGTCCCGGCTCAGGTGCAGATCGAGCTCGACCGCGTCGAGGCCGGCCCGCTCGGCGGCGACGAACGACCGCAGGGTGTTCTCGGGTTCGACGGCCATGACGCCGCGGTGACCGATGGTGAGCAGATCCACGAATCGACTCGCTTCCGTAGACGGCTGCGCTGGAGCAGCTCGCAGCGTAGCCAAAGCCGTTGGACAGCCGGTGGAGTACAGGAAAAAGTTCGGTGACCATGCGTGCACGCAGGACGTTTTCCCGCCTCTCCCCTTGCTGAGAGGAAGCCCGTATGCCTACGGTGTCCTTACGCGAGGTTCTCCTGTGGAGGGTGGGACATGACGGAAATTCTTGTGCAGGTGGGTTCGGGGGAACAGGTTCCTCCCGCGGCCAGGGTGGTGGAGCACCCGGCGTGGCCCGTGCTCAAGGATGCCGTGGAGCGGATCCGCCCCTGGCAGTCGAAGGACGGTTCGATCGACTTCGCGGCCGAGGGCGCCCCGGAGCGCGGTGACGCCGAGCAGGCCGTCGGCCGGGTCATCGAGGCCGTCGAGGAGCTCTCCCCGCTGCTGGCGCACGACGCCGACTACCACCGCGCCCTGGTCAAGGACCTGCGCCGCTGGGCGGAGGGCGGCTTCGAGGTGCCCGACTTCCTCGACTCGCTGCTGGCCTTCCAGCCCGCCGCCGACCGCCGCGACGGCCTCCAGCACCTGGTGCTGTTCCCGATGTACACGCAAAACGGCAACCCGGACCGCAACCTCGAGGCGGTCGTGCTGCGCATGGTCTGGCCGGACTGGCTGGCCGAGCTGGAGCGCACCCGCTACGACAACCCGCTGTTCTGCGGCATCACCTTCGAGGACTTCACGGCCGGCTACGACACCAACTCGGCCGTCCTCTTCCCGGAGACCATCGCCGTGCGCGAGGCGCCGGAACGCTTCTCCTGGGGCGGCATCTTCTGCGACCGCGAGGCCGCCCGCTTCCGCCGCGTCACCGCCGCCGTCGTCGACATCCTGGGTCTGGAGCTGCCCGAGGACACCGCCGCGATGGTCCAGGACCGGAAGCGCTGCGAGGAGGCCTTCGTCCTGTGGGACATGGTCCACGACCGCACCCACAGCCACGGCGACCTGCCCTTCGACCCGTTCATGATCAAGCAGCGCCAGCCGTTCTGGATGTACGGCCTGGAGGAGCTGCGCTGCGACCTGACCGCCTTCAAGGAGGCCGTCAAGCTGGAGGCCGACGGCGTCCCGCAGGCCCGTGACGTGCAGTACGCGGTGCTCTTCGACCGCATGTTCCGCTTCCCCGTCACCGGCGAGCGCGTGCGCAACTACGACGGCCTCGGCGGTCAGCTCCTCTTCGCATACCTGCACAAGCACGACGTCGTCCGCTGGACCGACAACAAGCTGTTCATCGACTGGCAGCGCGCCCCGCAGGTCACCAACGAGCTGTGTGCCGAGATCGAGCAGCTCTACCGCGACGGCATCGACCGCCCCAAGCTCGTCCACTGGTTCGCCGGGTACGAGCTGGTCTCCACCTACCTCGCCCCGCACCCCGGCTCCCGGTGGGCCAAGGGCCCCGACGCCCTGGACCTGACCCAGCCGCCGCGCAAGCTCGTCGATGACGTGCTTCCGGACGAGTTTCCGCTGAGCATGTTCTATGAGGCACTGTCCAAGAAGCTGAAGAACGTGATCGCCTCCACCAAGGGCATCACGGCTGACGGGGCCGAGCGGATCGCCGCGTGAGCGACCTGCGGACCGAGAACACTGCTCAGGAGGCGAAGATCATGGGGAACGGGGCTCTCAGCGGTGCGGTGATCGCGGTGGCCGGTGCGGGTGGACCCGCCGGCCGGGCGGCGCTGCTCCGGCTCGCGGAGGCGGGCGCCACGGTCGTGGGTGCCGACAACGACCCGGAGCGGCTCGCGGAGGCCGTGGACGCTGCGCGCTACGCGTCCGGCGGCGCGAGCGTCACCGGCGAGCCGGTCGACCTGCTCGACCTGAAGTCCACCCGTGAGTGGGCCGGCCGCATCGAGCAGGACTTCGGACGGGTCGACGGCCTGGTCCACCTCGTCGGTGGCTGGCGCGGCAGCGAAACCTTCATCAAGACCAGCCTCGACGACTGGGACTTCCTCGAGCTGCTGCTCATCCGCACCGTGCAGCACACGTCGCTGGCGTTCTTCGAGAGCCTTCAGCGCAGTGAGCGCGGCCGGTACCTGCTGATCAGCGCCGCCGGTGCCACCAAGCCGTCCGCGGGCAACGCCGCGTACGCCGCCGCCAAGGCCGCCGCCGAGGCCTGGACGCTCGCGCTGGCCGACGCCTTCCGCAAGGCCGGGGGTGCCGAGGGGCCGACCTCCGCGGCTGCGATCCTGGTGGTGAAGGCGCTGGTGCACGACGCGATGCGCGCCGAGCGACCCAACGCGAAGTTCGCGGGTTTCACGGACGTCAAGGACCTCGCCGAGGCCATCACCGACGTCTGGGAGAAGCCCGCCGCCGAAGTGAACGGACACCGTCTGTGGCTCACCGAGAAGCCGTGAACCCGACCGCTTACACACAGGCCCGTCGCCACCACGATCCCGACGTCCGAGGTTTCGCCAGCGACAACTACGCCGGGGCCCACCCGGAGGTGATGGCCGCCCTGGCCCTGGCCAACGGCGGCCATGAGGTCGCCTACGGCGAGGACCGGTACACCGACAACCTCCAGCGGATCATCCGCAGCCACTTCGGCGCCACGGCGGAGGCGTTCCCGGTCTTCAACGGCACCGGCGCCAACGTCGTCGCGCTCCAGGCGGTCACCGACCGCTGGGGCGCGGTGATCTGCGCCGAGAGCGCCCACATCAACGTCGACGAGGGCGGCGCGCCCGAGCGCATGGGCGGCCTGAAGCTGCTCACCGTCCCCACCCCCGACGGCAAGCTCACCCCCGAGCTGATCGACCGGCAGGCCTGGGGCTGGGAGGACGAGCACCGCGCGATGCCGCAGGTCGTCTCGATCACCCAGAGCACGGAACTCGGCACGCTGTACACGCCCGAGGAGATCCGCGCGATCTGCGACCACGCCCACGCGCACGGCATGAAGGTCCACCTCGACGGCTCCCGGATAGCCAACGCGGCGGCCTCGCTCGACGTGCCGATGCGGACGTTCACCAACGCGGTCGGCGTCGACATCCTCTCCCTGGGCGGCACGAAGAACGGCGCGATGTTCGGTGAGGCGGTCGTCGTCGTCAACCAGGACGCCGTCCGACGGATGAAGCACCTGCGCAAGCTGTCCATGCAGCTCGCCTCCAAGATGCGGTTCGTCTCCGTGCAGTTGGAGGCGCTCCTCGCCAAGGACCTGTGGCTGCGCAACGCCCGCCACGCCAACGAGATGGCCCAGCGGCTGGCCGAGGGCGTCCGGGCCGTGCACGGTGTGGAGATCCTGTACCCGGTCCAGGCCAACGGGGTGTTCGCCCGACTGCCGCACGACGTGAGCGAGCGCCTGCAGAAGCGGTTCCGCTTCTACTTCTGGGACGAGGCGGCCGGCGTGGTGCGCTGGATGTGCGCCTTCGACACGACCGAGGAGGACGTGGACGCGTTCGTGGCGACGCTGAAGGAGGAGATGGCCCGCTAGCGGCCCACTGCCGCCCACCATCATGCATAGGTATGCGATCGCTCGAAAATCTATTGACCTCGGGTGATCGCATTCCTATGCTCGGCGGGCATGGAGCTGATCCAGGAGAACCCCGACCTGTCCGCCTATCTGGCCGCCGACGAGGTCATCGACCATCACCATCCCCTGGTGCGGGACACCGCCGCGCGCCTCGCCCGGGAGGCGGATGATTCGTATGCCTATGCGCGACTGGCGTTCGATTTCGTGCGCGACACCATCCCCCACTCACAGGACTCCGGCGACCTGCGGGTCACCTGGCGCGCCTCCGACGTCCTGGAGCAGCGGACCGGCATCTGCTACGCCAAGGCCCACGCCCTGGCCGCCCTGCTGCGGGCCGAGGACATCCCGACCGCGCTGTGCTACCAGAAGTTCGACGTGGTGCACGGACTCGTCGCCGTCCGCTTCCACGGCTCCTGGCACCGCCAGGACCCGCGCGGCAACAAACCCGGTGTCGACGCCCGATTCTCCCTGGACGGCGAGCGGCTGGCCTTCCTTCCCGACACCGGGGCCGGCGAACTCGACGACCCGGTCCTGTACGCCACACCCCACCCGGCGGTCCTGCGCGCACTGCGTGCCGCCCGCGACCGGCCGCACCTCTGGGCGACGCTCCCCACCGCCCTCTGAGCCCCACCGTCCTCTGAGCCCCCACCGTCCTCTGAGCCCCCACCGTCCTCTGAGCCCCCACCGTCCTCTGAGCCCCACCGCCCACGCGTCCGGTCGCAGTCGCTCACCTCCCCGCCATGCGCGACGGGGGAGAGCCCGCAGGTGCCGACGCGGACGAGAGGGACGGGATTCGGCAGGCGCACCGGACCGGGAGGGCTGGTCGGCATACGGCGGGTTCGCGCCGGGCGAGGCCCACGCCGACTTCGCCCACACCCGGCCCTCCACGGACATCGAGGCCGACGTGGAGGGCCTGGTCGCCGAGGTCGCGGAGGACCCCGAGGCCTTCGCGATCCTCTACGCCGCCGAGCGCGCCCGGTTCGCCCGCTGCCCGGAGCGCCTCGACCCCCGGGGCCGCGACCCCGACTGCCGTCCGGCGCCGGGCGAGGACCGGTTCCGGACCCCGGTCACCTACTGGGTCGACAGCGACCTCGAGCGAAGCGGTCCTCGCCGTCGACGGTGACGGTGCAGCCGTAGTCGCCGAGTTCCTCCACCCCGCCCGCATCGGTGTCCGTGACCCGGGAGTCGTCGGGGACCAGATCGCGCACGGCGCCGGCGGGCAGTACCCCGTCACGGGCGCCGCGGATCAGCCACCACTCGTGGAGGCACGGCCGGGCGATCCAGCCGCCCGGGCCCAGCACCGCCGACCGCCACCGACACCTTGATCCAGCGCCGCATCCTCGCCCCCGTAGCGCGTTCGGCGGACAACGGCCGGGCGGGGCGGTCACCCAGGGGTCCCGGACACCCGGCTCACGGTTCCCGGCCGGGACCCTGTCGGCCGCCGCACCGCCCGCGCGGGCCGGGGCGGGGGAGCGTCAGCGGGCCTCGGCCGCGCGCACCTGCTCGGGCGTCGGTGCCGTACCGCCCAGGTGGGCCGGCATCCACCAGGTGTCGTTCGCGTCCTTGGGGCGTACCGGGTAGGCGCGCTGGGCGGCCTCCAGGAGCTCCTGGACCCGCTCGCGCAGCTGACGGGTGATCGCGCCGGCGTACTTGTCGCGGGACGCCTCGATGGCTTCGCCGACCCGGATGGTGACGGGGGTGTGGCTGCGCTTGAAGTTGCGCGGGTGGCCCTTGGTCCACAACCGCTGTGTGCCCCACACGGCCATCGGGACAAGCGGCACGCCCGCCTCCTGGGCCAGCCGGGCGGCACCCGACTTGAAGCTCTTCAGGGTGAACGACTCCGAGATCGTGGCCTCCGGGAAGACCCCGACGATCTCGCCGGAGCGCAGCGAGTCCAGAGCGTGGGCGTAGGCGGCCTCGCCCTGCTTGCGGTCGACCGGGATGTGCTTCATGCCGCGCATCAGGGGACCGGAGATCCGGTGCCGGAAGACCGACTCCTTCGCCATGAACCGCACGAGACGCTTCTGCGGGAGCGCCGCCAGACCGTTGAAGATGAAGTCGAGGTAACTGATGTGGTTGCTCACCAACACGGCACCACCCGAGCGCGGAATGTTCTCCGAGCCCTTGCAGTCGATCTTGAGGTCCCAGACCTTGAACAGTGTCTGGGCGAGGCCGACGACCGGACGGTAGACAAGCTCTGCCATGGGCGGGGCGGACCCTTCTTCTCTCTGCCCGGGACGGTCTCCCGCAGCAAAGTTACGCAGCCGTAGGTTTACGGCATCTCGCAGATCGTGCCCCAAGAACGGCCGGGGAGCCAGTCCTGGTGCCCCCCAGCCGCGAGATCCTCGTCACGTCACCCCGCGACCCACCTCCGGCTGTGGGTCACCGTCACCCCGCCCGGACCGACAGCCGCCGCACGAGCAGGTACGTCTCGCGTCCCAGGCAGTGGCCGAACGCGGCGTTCGGAAACGCGGCCGCCGGCGCCGCGCCGGTCGCCGCCGACCCCAGCCACGCGATGCCGGCGTGAACCCGACCAGCCCCTCACGCGAACGGGCCACGCCGCCCGCCGCCCGCCGCCCGCCGCGCCGAGCGCGAACGCCGGCGTCTGCCCGGCGCGCACCCGGGCGCTCCCGGTGATCAGTGCGACCGTCGGCACCGCGGTCGTCACGGCCGCCCCGAAGCGCGGCCCCCTCGCATCGATGTCCATGAATCATGCTTTCCGCAGCGGCAAGCCGACGGTGAGGCGGGCATCCTTGCAGTCTTGCGATGGGTTGTGCCAAGGATGACCGGACTCATGGTGTGCGGGGCGGTGCTCGCGGCGGCGAACACCTTCAAGGTGCTGCACCGGCGGCGGAACGGGAGGAAGCGCGTGAGCGGGCGCGACGACGGACAGCGGCTCGGAGCCGACCGGCTGGGAGGGGCACTGGGCGAGCGCGCGACGCTCGTGCAGTTCTCCACCGCCTTCTGCGCCCCCTGCCGGGCCACCCGCCGGATCCTCGGCGAGGTCGCCGGCATGGTCCCGGGCGTGACCCACCTGGAGATCGACGCCGAGGCCCGCCTGGACCTCGTCCGCGAGCTCGGCATCCTCAGGACGCCCACCGTGCTGGTCCTCGACGCCGACGGCAGGGTGGTGCGCCGCGCCGCCGGCCAGCCCCGCAGGGCCGACGTCATCGCGGCGCTGGGGGAGGCCGTCTGACGCGGGCGTCGGCCCGTGAGACACCTCCCAGATCCCGGGACGCACTTGACTGCGCACGCCACCTATCGTCAGCCTGACCGTATGCCTGAGGAACTCCTTCTGCACGGCCGGGTCCACCTCGACCTCGCCCGTACCGCGAGCGCGTGCTGTCCGGGTCGTTGAACAGCCACCCACGCCGCCGCCCTCTCTCGCAGAAGGACCACTCCATGACGGCCACGTCCGGCCTCGGCACCCCTCGGCTCGCCTCCCCCGACCTGCTGCGCTCCGTCTTCCGCCGGCACGCCGCCGGGGTCGCCGTGATCACCGCGCCCGGCGAGAGCGGCCCGGCCGGCTTCACCGCGACCTCCCTGACCTCGGTCTCCGCCGAGCCCCCGATGGTGTCCTTCGGCATCGGCACCGGAGCTTCGAGCTGGCCGGCCGTGTCGCGGGCGGACCACGTCGGGGTGCACATACTCGGCGAGCACCAGCAGGAGCTCGCCGCCACCTTCGCCCGCAGCGGCGCCGACCGCTTCGGCGCCCCCACCGCGTGGCGCGAGGGGCCGCGGGGGGTGCCCGTCCTGGACGACGTGCTGGCCTGGCTGGTGTGCAGGGTCGTCGCGCGCGTCCCCGCAGGAGACCACCGCATCGTGCTGGCGGAGGTGGTCGTCGGCGACCCGGCCGGCGCCGGCCGCCCGCTGCTCTACCACCAGGGGCGCTTCACCGCCCTGCGTGATTGATCACTGCCCCGCCGCCCTGCGGAACCGTCGGGTTCCGATTACGCTGCGTTGCACAGGTCACAGTTCAAAGCGCTTGCTTAGCGGGAACGAACTGGGTGTACTGACGAGTAATATTCGGTCGGAGCACAGGCCGCCCCGACCGGGATCGGCCGCTTGTGGCGCCTATGCTGCCTGCAAGAGAAGGCAGCCGAGAACTGACGATGCAGTAGGAGAGCCGGCGTGAGCTTGAGGATCGTTGTCACTGTGAAGTACGTGCCCGACGCCACTGGCGACCGGCACTTCGCCGATGACCTGACCGTCGACCGGGACGACGTGGACGGTCTGCTCTCCGAGCTCGACGAGTACGCGGTCGAGCAGGCGCTGCAGATCTCCGAGAACTCCGACGACGACGTGGAGATCACCGTCCTGACGGTGGGCCCGGAGGACGCCAAGGACGCCCTGCGCAAGGCGCTGTCCATGGGCGCGGACAAGGCGATCCACGTCGAGGACGACGACATCCACGGCACCGACGCCATCGGCACCTCCCTGGTTCTGGCCAAGGCGATCGAGAAGGCCGGTTACGACCTCGTCATCTCCGGCATGGCCTCCACCGACGGCACCATGGGCGTCGTCCCCGCGCTGCTCGCCGAGCGTCTGGGCGTGCCGCAGGTGACCCTGCTGTCCGAGGTCTCCGTCGAGGACGGCACGGTCAAGGGCCGCCGCGACGGCGACGCCGCCTCGGAGAACCTCGAGGCGTCCCTGCCGGCCGTCGTGTCGGTCACCGACCAGTCGGGCGAGGCGCGTTACCCGTCCTTCAAGGGCATCATGGCGGCCAAGAAGAAGCCGGTTCAGTCCTGGGACCTGTCCGACCTCGACATCGAGGCCGAGGAGGTCGGCCTGGAGGGCGCCTACACCACGGTCGACGGCGCGGCCGAGCGCCCCGCCCGTACCGCGGGCACGATCGTCAAGGACGAGGGCGAGGGCGGCAAGCAGCTCGCTGAGTTCCTCGCGGGCCAGAAGTTCATCTGAGCACCGCAGTCGCCGACCGCCCCTCATCTTTCGCAAGCAGGAGAGAAGAAGTCCCATGGCTGAAGTTCTCGTCTACGTCGACCACGTGGACGGCGCCGTCCGCAAGCCCACCCTGGAGCTGCTGACCCTGGCCCGCCGCATCGGCGAGCCCGTCGCCGTCGCGCTGGGCAGCGGCGCCGGTGACACCGCCACCACGCTCGCCGAGCACGGCGCGGTCAAGGTCCTCACGCACGAGGCCGCCGAGTACGCCGACTACCTGGTCGTCCCGAAGGTCGACGCGCTCCAGGCCGCCCACGAGGCCGTGTCCCCGGCCGCCGTGCTGGTCCCGTCCTCCGCCGAGGGCAAGGAGATCGCCGCCCGTCTGGCGCTGCGTCTCGGATCGGGCATCATCACCGACGCCGTCGACCTCGAGGCCGGCGACGAGGGCCCGGTGGCCACCCAGTCGGTGTTCGCCGCGTCCTTCACCACCAAGTCCCGCGTCTCCAAGGGCACCCCGGTCATCACGGTCAAGCCCAACAGCGCCGCCGTCGAGGCCGCCCCGGCGGCCGGCGCGGTCGAGGCCCTGAACGTCTCCTTCTCCGCCCAGGCGACCGGCACCAAGGTCACCGGCCGCACGCCGCGTGAGTCGACGGGCCGCCCGGAGCTGACCGAGGCCGCGATCGTGGTCTCCGGCGGCCGCGGGGTCAACGGCGCGGAGAACTTCGCGATCATCGAGGCGCTCGCCGACTCGCTCGGCGCGGCCGTCGGTGCCTCGCGTGCCGCGGTGGACGCCGGCTGGTACCCGCACACCAACCAGGTCGGCCAGACCGGCAAGTCCGTCTCGCCGCAGCTGTACATCGCCAACGGCATCTCCGGCGCGATCCAGCACCGTGCCGGCATGCAGACCTCGAAGACCATCGTGGCGATCAACAAGGACCCCGAGGCCCCGATCTTCGACCTGGTCGACTACGGCGTCGTCGGCGACCTCTTCGACGTCGTCCCGCAGCTCACCGAGGAGATCAACACCCGCAAGGGCTGATCGGCTCCCGGCTGTACGAGGCCCCCGCGACCCCACCGGTCGCGGGGGCCTCGGCTCATTCCAGGCTCACCGTGGCCTGCACCGGCAGATGGTCGCTCGGGTACTGTCCGTCGGCCGCGTAGGTGTTCACCCAGGTCCGGTGGACCGTCACGTCCGGTGTCGCCAGGATCCAGTCGATGCGGTCACCGCCCGGCCTGAGCGCCCGGTACCCGTGGTAGGTCCCGTACGACACGCCGCGCCCACGCGCGGTGTCCCAGGTGTCGACGAGGCCGGCGTCCAGCAGCACGCCGTGGACCGGGCTGCGATGGGCCGCGGCGTTGAAGTCGCCGGTCACCAGCAGCGGCAGCGACGGGTCGAACGCGGCGATCCGCGAGGAGATCAGGGCGGCGGAGCGCATCCTGGCGTACTGGCTCGCGTTGTCGAGATGGGTGTTGATCAGGCAGAACTCCCGGCCCCCGGCCCGCAGATCGCGGAAGCGGGCCCAGGTGACCATCCGCGGGTTGGCCGCGCCCCAGGTGTTGGAGCCGAGCGCCTTCGGCGTGTCGGACAGCCAGAAGTGGGCGTGTTCGACAGGGGCGAGCCGCCGGGTGTCGTAGAGGACGGCCACCGATTCGTCGTCGTCACGGCTGCGCCCGGTGCCTATCCAGGCGTAGCGTCCCCCGAGGTCCTCGACGATGTCGCGCACCTGCGGTAAGAGCCCCTCCTGGGTGCCGACGACGTGCGGGGCCGCCTCGTGCAGCAGGGCGTGCACGACCGGGCGGCGGACCGCCCAGCTGTTGGGCTCCCGGGTGCTCGCGAACCGCAGGTTGAACGTCATGACCTCCAGTGGCGGGACGCGCACCGCCCGACGCATGCGTCCGTCCCGGGCCGCGGACGCGCGCACCGTCCCGAGCAAGGGCACGGCGACGGCTGCCGCCATGACGGTCCTCAGTCCCGTGCGGCGCGTCATGCTCCCGGTGCCCGGCATGTGCCCCCTCTCCTCGTGAGCCAGGATGAAGGGGAGACCGGCCGGACGGAAGGGGGGCGGAGGGGCGGGAGGCTGACCGGAGGACGGACAGGGTGTTGACCCGCGGGAAGATCCACGGATAGCTTCATTCTACGGATTGTTGATTCCGTAAAGCGGAAAACGGGAGGGTGTCGGATGGGTCAGGGCCAGCAGCAGGTGGCGACGAGTCTCGCGGGCACCGTCAGCGAGGAGATCAGCGCCTCCCTCGCCCCGGTCGACGCCGAGCTCGAGCGCCGCTACCCCGGCGACCCCGGCACCCGCCAGCCCGTCCACACCGTGTACGTGCCCGGCGACGCCTTCGCCGCCGACACGATCCGCTCCTGGGGCGACCGGGCCCTCGCCGCCCTCGACGAGCACGCGCCCGACGCCGCGTCCCTCGCCGCCGTCCTCGGCCTGTCCGACGACCTCGCCGAGCCGGTCCACGCACGCGTGCGGGCCAAACTGGAGCGCGAACCGATCGAGGACCTGCGCGTCGACTTCGAGGACGGTTACGGCCCGCGCCCGGACGCCGAGGAGGACGAGGCGGCCGCCCGGGCCGCCCGGCTGATCGCCGAGGCGCACGCCGAGGGCACCGGGGCCCCGTACACGGGCATCCGCATGAAGTGCATGGAGGCCGCCGTCCGCCACCGGGGCATCCGCACCCTGGACGTCTTCCTCACCGGCCTGACCGAGGCCGGCGGGCTGCCGGACGGGCTGGTCCTCACCCTGCCGAAGGTGACCTACCCCGAGCAGGTCACCGCCATGGTCCGGCTTCTGGAGGCCTTCGAGAAGGCGCGCGGTCTCGCCCCCGGACGGCTCGGCTTCGAGATCCAGATCGAGACCAGCCAGTCCATCCTCGCCGCCGACGGCACCGCCACCGTCGCCCGCATGATCCAGGCCGCCGAGGGTCGGGCCACGGGCCTGCACTACGGCACCTTCGACTACAGCGCCTGCCTCGGCGTCTCCGCCGCCCATCAGTCCAGCGACCATCCGGCCGCCGACCACGCCAAGGCGGTCATGCAGGTCGCGGCCGCCGGCACCGGCGTACGGGTCTCGGACGGCTCCACCAACGTCCTGCCGGTCGGCCCCACCGAGAAGGTCCACGACGCCTGGCGGCTGCACTACGGCCTCACCCGCCGAGCCCTCGCCCGCGCCTACTACCAGGGCTGGGACATGCACCCCGGCCACCTCCCGACCCGCTACGCGGCCGTCTTCGCCTTCTACCGGGAGGGCTTCGCCCAGGCCGCCGAGCGCCTGTCCCGCTACGCCGACCGGGCCGGCGGCGACGTGATGGACGAGCCGGCCACCGCCAAGGCGCTCAGCGGCCATCTGCTGCGCGGTCTGGACTGCGGTGCGCTCGACCTCGACGAGGTGACCGCGGCGACCGGTCTGACCCGGGCCGCCCTGGAGACGTTCGCGGCACCCCGGCGCGGTGGTCTGACCGCTGCCGCGCAGTAGCCGCCGACGCGCGGTCGGCTACTGCGCGGCCACCGCGGCTACTGCTCGGGGAAGGTGTACGGGGTGGTGATGATCTCCATCCCGTGCCCCGACGGGTCCATGAAGTACAGTCCCCGGCCGCCGTGGTGGTGGTTGATCTCACCCGGCTGCTTCCCGTGCGGATCGGCGTAGTACGTGACGTCCGCCTTCCGGATGCGCTCGAACGCCGCGTCGAACTCCTCGTCGGAGAGGAGGAAGGCGTAGTGCTGCATGACGATCGACTCCGCCGGGACGGTGGCGAAGTCCAGGGTGACGCCGTTGGCGGTGTCGACCGGGACGAACGGCCCCCACTCGGTCCCGACTTCGAGTCCCAGGACGTGGGCGAGGAACTCGGCGGACTCCCGGTTGTCACGGGAGTGGATGATGGTGTGGTTCAGCTCGACTGACATGTGTGGAATGCCTCCGTAAGGCAATCTCACGGGCACCTCCATGCCTCACCCAGCCGGTGACCGACACGCGATGCCGTGTGATCATCCTAACGGACGAGGAGATGCTCGAGCCCGGACTTCGTCACCAGCCCCTCCGACGCGAACAGCCGGGTCCCGCGCTCGCACAACCCCGCGTCGGCCCGCGCACGGGCGCAGAACTCCTCCGGGGTCGCCCCGAACAGGCGCCGCAACTCGGCCGACCCCCTGAGGAGTTCGGAGATCAGGGCGCGCTGGCCTGGATGGTCGCGGGGGGCGCCGTCGCCGTCGTGCAGAACGCCGTGCCGGTTGACGTACGCGAACGCCTCCGGGAGGGTCTCGCCGTTCTCCAGCTCGATGCGGGCCTGCGCGGCGGGGAGCAGGGCCCGGGCGTAGTTGCCGTGGGGGAGCGGCACGCCCTCGCTGGCGTCGATCGCCGCGAGCTGCCGGGCGTCCAGCCAGATGACGAACAACTCCCTTGTCGCCTCGGGCGCCTTGACGGGGGAGGCGGACACGTAGCCGAGGCGGCTGACGTGCGCGGAGACGCCGACGCCGATGCCGGTGACGCGGACTTTGACCATCGGGACGGGCGAGGTGATCGAGAACTCGGTCATCTTGTGGCGCAGTTGACCGGGACAGGCGTTGGAGCCGACGGCCAGGACCGGTGTCCGCCCGGGGAACGTCAGCCGGTCCAGCGGCAGCAGCCGGTCCCCCTCCAGCAGCCCGGACTCCGCCGGCCAGGCCCCGGGATAGCTCAGCGGCCGGTCGCGCGGCGCGTCCGCCAGGCGCAGGGTCTCGAGGGTGCGGTGCTCGTGACGCTCGTACACCGGCGGCCTCAGTCCGCCGGGGGCAGCTCGCCCGAGCCGCGGGTGATCAGCCGGGTCGGCAACTGGATGCGCTCGGGCACGAGCAGCGTGCCGTCCAACTGCCGGAACAGCCGGTCCCCGGCGGTCCGGCCGATGGCCGCCGCGTCCTGGGCGACCACGGTGACGCCCGGCTGGAGCAGATCGGCGAGCTCCAGATCGTCGAAGGCCACCAGGGCGACCCGGCGGGCCTGCTCGGCGAGCACCCGGATCACGGTGACCGTCACCCGGTTGTTGCCGGAGAAGACCGCCGTGACCGGCGCCGGACCGGACAGCATCACCTCGGCGGCCCGCCGCACCCGGCCCGGATCGGTGGACCCGAGGGACATCCAGGCGTCCTCGACCTCGATGCCCGCGTCCGCCATCGCGGCCCGGTAGCCCCGAAGCCGTTCAGCGGCCGTGTGGATGCGCGGCATGTCACCGATGAAGCCGATCCTGCGGTGGCCGTGCGCGACCAGATGGGCGACCCCCTCCCGGGCGCCCCCGAAGTTGTCCGACAGGACGCAGTCGGCGTCGATCCGGCCGGCCGGCCGGTCCACGAAGACCGTGGCCACGCCCGCCTTGATCTCCGGCTCCAGGTAACGGTGGTCGTCACCGGCCGGGATGACCACCAGCCCGTCCACCCGGCGCGCGCACAGCGCCAGCGCCAGTTCCTGCTCCCGCACCGGGTCCTCGGCGCTGGAGCCGTTGATGAGCAGCGCCCCGTGCGCCCTGGCCACCTCCTCCACCGCGCGGCTGAGCGGGCCGTAGAACGGGTCGGCGAGGTCCTCCAGGACCAGGCCGATGCTCGCGGTGCGGCCCTTGCGCAGCACCCGCGCGCTGTCGTTGCGCCGGAAGCCGAGCGCCTCGATGGCCTCCTGCACGCGCCGCTCGGTCTCCGGCGTGACGCCCGGCTCGCCGTTCACCACGCGCGAGACGGTCTTCAGGCCCACTCCGGCGCGGGCCGCGACGTCCTTCATGGTGGGACGGTTGCCGTAGCGGCTTCCGGCGATGCCGACCGGGCGGCGGGGCGTCTCGGGCACGGTGCGGGTGTCCTGTCCTGTGGTCCACGGGGACGGCCGTCGCACCCGATCGCTCCCGGGGGGTGCACGCGTCCCTGGTCTGTATGAGGATGTAGCGTCGAGCATAGGCCCTGGACAACGTTGTCAGGTGCGGGGGAGACTGTCCACCGCAATCTCCGGCCCACGTCCCCCACCGCTGGACCGGCCAGCCCATATTCCGATGGTGACGGGGAGAACCCAGACTGATGCACACCGACCTCGTGGCCGCGCTCGACATCGGCGGCACCAAGATCGCCGGAGCGCTGGTGGACGGCGACGGCACGATCCTGGCCCGCGCGCAGCGGCCCACGCCCGCTCAGGAGGACGGCGACACCGTGATGCGGGCCGTCGGGGAGGTGCTGGGGGACCTGACCGCCTCGCCGCTGTGGGGGCGCGCCGAGGCCCTCGGCATCGGCAGCGCGGGCCCCGTCGACGCCTCCGCCGGGACGGTCAGCCCGGTGAACGTGCCGGGCTGGCGCGACTTCCCGCTCGTCGAGCGGGTGCGGGCCGCCACCGGGAACCTGCCCGTCGAGCTGATCGGCGACGGCGTCGCGATCACGGCCGCCGAGCACTGGCAGGGCGCCGCCCGCGGCCATGACAACGCGCTGTGCATGGTGGTGTCCACCGGGGTCGGTGGCGGCCTGGTGCTCAACGGCCGACTGCACGCGGGCCCCACCGGCAACGCCGGACACATCGGTCACATCAGCGTCGACCTGGACGGCGACCCGTGCCCGTGCGGTGCCCGCGGCTGCGTGGAGCGCATCGCGAGCGGACCCAACATCGCCCGGCGGGCGCTGGACAACGGCTGGCGGCCCGGTCCGGACGGGGACGCCTCGGCGGCCGCGGTGGCCGCCGCCGCCCGCACGGGGGATCCGGTCGCGGTGGCCTCCTTCGAGCGGGCCGCCAGGGCGCTCGCCGCCGGCATCGCCGCCACGGCGACCCTCGTCGAGATCGACATCGCGGTGGTCGGCGGCGGTGTGGGCAAGGCCGGCGACGTGCTCTTCACCCCGCTGCGACGGGCACTCGCCGACTACGCGACGCTCTCCTTCGTCCGGCGGCTGACCGTGGCGCCGGCCCGCACCGGCACGGACGCCGGGCTGGTGGGCGCGGCCGCGGCGGCGCTGGCGAGGACGCAGGGAGTCACGGCGGCGGGGGTGTGAAGAGCTGACGGAACGTTTCGGCGCGACGGGTGGGGTGGCGGGGGTGAACCACTGGGTGCCGGATCCGCGCAGCGCCCGGCGGCGGTCGCCGGCCGTCGGCGGCGTTGGGCGGGGATCCGCCTGGTGGACGTTCCGCCACCGGGGCGGGGCCGCTGGTGAAACGTTGCCTCCCGGTGGGTGGGGTGGCGGGGGCCGAACCCCTCGGGGTCCCGTGCCGGAACGTTTCGGCGCCGGGACGCCGACGCCCCGTTCGGTCGGTGCGCCGGCCGCCGCGTGACCTCACGCGCTCTGCGCAGTTGATCCCGGCATGAAGAAGCGCAGCATGCTCGCCATCGCCTCCCTCGCCACCGGTTTCGTCGTCGCGGCCATCACCCCCTCCCACAGCCTGGGCGGTGAGGCCCTCGAGGGGCTGAACGTCGGGGACACCCTCAGCACGCTCGACCCGGCCGTCGCCAGCGACAGCCTCTCCGGTGTCGACGAGAGCGCCCTGGGCGGCGCAACCGACTGACGCGTTCCGCACCGACGCCGTGGCGCCGGTCCCCACCACGGGGGCCGGCGCCACGGCGTTCGTACGCCTGCCCGCAGGCCTCAACGGGAGGGGGTTTCCGTGGGAGGGTGGAGCGGGCAAGCCACAGGGGGCCAACAGAAGAGGGGGACACGTGACCGTCGTCTGGATCAACGGCGCGTTCGGTGCGGGGAAGACGTCCACCGCACGGGAGCTGATCGACCTGATCCCGAACAGCACGCTCTTCGACCCCGAGGTCATCGGGGCGGTGCTCCCGCACCTGCTGCCGCCCAAGTGCCTCACCGAGGTCGGCGACTACCAGGACCTGCCGATCTGGCGCCGGATGGTGATCGACACCGCCGCCGCCCTGCTCGGCGAGGTCGGCGGCACCCTCGTCGTCCCCATGACCCTGCTGCGCCAGGAGTACCGCGACGAGATCTTCGGCGGTCTCGCCGCACGCCGGATCCCCGTCCGCCATGTGCTCCTCGCTCCGGCGGAAACGATCCTGCGTGAGCGGATGGCCGGGCGGGAGGTCCCGCCCGACCTCCCCGACGGCGAGCTGCGGATACGTCAGTGGTCGTGCGACCACATCGAGCCCTACCGCGCCGCCCTCGCCTCCTGGCTCACCGCGGACGCCCACCCGGTCGACACCAGCGACCTCACCCCGCACGAGACCGCCGTACGCATAGCGCAGGCCGTCGGCAGCGGGGCCGCGGCCGCCTGCGACATCGTGCAGACCCCCGAGCCCACCGCCGAGACGCTCGCCGCCGGGGTGCTGCTCTTCGACGAGAGCGACCGCGTGCTGCTCGTCGACCCCACCTACAAGCCCGGCTGGGAGTTCCCGGGCGGTGTCGTCGAGCCGGGCGAGGCACCCGCGCGCGCGGGCATGCGCGAGGTCGAGGAGGAGACCGGCGTCCGCCTGGCCGAGGTCCCCCGGCTGCTCGTCGTCGACTGGGAGCGGCCGACACCGCCCGGCTACGGCGGACTGCGCCTGCTGTTCGACGGCGGCCTGCTCGACTCCGCGGCGGCCGAGGGCCTCCTCCTGCCCGGCCCCGAACTGCGGGGCTGCCGTTTCGTCACCGAGGAGGAGGCGGCCGACCTGCTGCCCCCGGTCCGCTACGAGCGGTTGCGCTGGGCGCTGCGGGCCCGGGAACGCGGCGCCGCGCTCTATCTGGAGGCCGGGATTCCGGTCGGCTGACGCCCTGGAGGGGGTGTTTCGAAAGTCCCGTGCGGTGCCCACGGTGTCCGGTGCGTGCTCCCGGCGTGCCGGACGAAGGCGCTCGTACTGGATGTACTCGTGCTTTCGGCCGGTGCGGCGCGAGGGCGTGCCGGGCGCCGTGGGCGCTGTGCGGGACCTTCGGAACACCCCCTGACGGCCCCGAGGTCGCGGCGCTCGGCCTCAGCGCGGCGCCGGGTACTTCCCCGCCAGCTCCCGCAGGGCCCGCGACGCCCGCTCGGTCACCGGGGCGCCGTGCCCGAAGCAGGCCACGTCCGTGTCGAGGGCCGCCAGCCGGTGCAGGGCGGCGAGCACCTGCGTCCGGTCGAGATGGAACACGCCCGGCAGGACCGTCCCGTCGACGGGTGAGGCGGCGATCGTGTCGCCGGTGAACAGCACGCCGGGGGCGGGGAGGTGGAGGGCGATGCTGCCGTCGGTGTGGCCGGGGACGTGCAGCACGTGAGCGCCGCCGCCGAAGGCGAGGACGTCTCCGTCGGTCACCTCGGCGATGCGGTCGGGGCGTCGAAAGTCGCCCGGGGGGAGCCGGCGCAGCGCGGCGGCGTGCAGGGGGCGCTCCCAGTCCTGAAGCACCGGCGGCGGGGCGGGCACCTCGCGCCGCAGGACCGCCGCGTCCGCCGCATGGGCCAGGACCTCCGCGCCCGAGAGGTCCGCGAACTCCGCCGCCCCGCCCGCGTGGTCCTCGTGGAAGTGCGTGAGGACCACCCGCCGCACGGCCCGGGGCGCGTGCCCCAGGGCCCTGACCGCGTCCGCGATCACCCGGCCCGAACCGGCCGGTCCGGCGTCCAGAAGCGTCAACTCGCCGTCGTCCGACCAGAGATAGGCCTGACCGACCGGGAAGCGCAGGAGGTGCAGGCGACGGGGCAGGAGCTCGACGACGTCCATGGCGCGACCGTAGGCGGGGCCCCGCCCGAGCGGCGAGGCCCTCTGCCGACGGCAGAGCCGAAGCTCAGCTCGCGGCGTAGGCGCGCAGGAACAGGGCCTCCGCCACCGACAGACGCTCCAGCTCCTCGGGCGAGACGCTCTCGTTCACCGCGTGGATCCGGGCCTCCGGCTCGCTCAGGCCGATGAGAAGGATCTCCGCCTGCGGGTAGAGGGCGGCGAGGGTGTTGCACAGCGGGATGGAACCGCCCTGACCGGCGTACTGCATCTCCTGGCCGGGGTAGGCCACCGCCATCGCCTCGGCCATCGCCGCGTACGCCGGACTCGCGGTGTCCGCGCTGAACGGCTGGCCCTGCCCGATCTGCTCGGTCTGCACCCGCGCGCCCCACGGCGTGTGCGCCTCCAGGTGGGCCTGGAGCAGCTTCGTGGCCTCGGCGGCGTCGACGCCCGGCGGCACCCGCAGACTGATCAACGCGCGGGCGCTCGCCTGCACGGACGGCGTCGCGCCGACGACCGGCGGGCAGTCGATGCCGAGGACGGTCACCGCCGGCCGGGACCAGATCCGGTCGGCGACCGTGCCCGAACCGATCAGCCCGACGCCGTCGAGGACGTTGGCGTCCCGGCGGAACTGCTCCTCGTCGTACTGCAGGCCCTCCCAGCGCGTGCCCTCGGTCAGCCCGTCCACGGTCGTCGAGCCGTCCTCGGCGCGCAGCGAGTCCAGGACGCGGATCAGCGCGCCGAGCGCGTCGGGGGCGGCGCCGCCGAACTGGCCGGAGTGCAGGTTGCCCGCCAGCGTGTCGATCTGCACGCGCATCATCGTCATGCCGCGCAACGTGGAGGTCACCGTGGGCAGACCGGCCCGGAAGTTGCCCGCGTCGCCGATCACGACGGTGTCGGCCGCCAGCAGCTCCGGGTGCTGCTCGGCGTACCGCTCCAGACCGCCCGTGCCCTGCTCCTCCGAACCCTCGACGATCATCTTGACGTGGACCGGGACCCCGCCGTTCGCCTTCAGGGCGCGCAGGGCCAGCAGGTGCATGATGAAGCCGCCCTTGCAGTCGGCCGCTCCGCGCCCGTACCAGCGGCCGTCGCGCTCGGTCAGCTCGAAGGGCGGCGTGGTCCAGCCGGCCTCGTCCAGCGGCGGCTGCACGTCGTAGTGGGCGTAGAGCAGGACCGTCCTCGCGCCCTCGGGCCCGGGCAGGTGGCCGTACACCGACTGGGTGCCGTCGGGCGTGTCGAGGAGGGCCACGTCCTGGAAGCCCTCGGCGCGCAGCGCGTCCGCTATCCAGCTCGCCGCGGCCTCGCTCTCGCTCCTCGGGAACTGGTCGAAGTCCGCCACCGACCTGAAGGCCACCAGTTCGGCGAGTTCCGCCTTGGCCCCGGGCATCAGGGAGGCGACGGTCTCGGCGACCGGATTCGACGACATGGGCACGCTCCTTGTGGGTGCGACGTTGTACCGATGAGTGCCGTCGATCCTCCCACAGCGGGCTGTGGCGATCTCGGTCGTAGGATGCGGGGGGACAGGTGCGGCAGGCGGCTTGATCGGGAGCAGTAGACCATCGTGAGCAGCGAGAACTCTTCGGCGGACGACGTGCGGCAGGTGTGGGACGTCGTCGTGGTGGGCGCGGGACCCGCGGGGGCTTCGGCCGCCTATGCGGCGGCGGTCACGGGGCGGCGCGTGCTGTTGCTGGAGAAGGCGGAGCTGCCCCGCTACAAGACGTGCGGCGGCGGCATCATCGGACCCTCGCGCGACGCCCTGCCACCCGGCTTCGAGCTGCCCTTCCGCGACCGGGTGCACGCGGTGACGTTCTCGAACAACGGACGCTTCACCCGCACTCGCCGCTCCCGGCAGATGCTGTTCGGGCTGATCAACCGGCCCGAGTTCGACCAGCAGCTTGTCGAGCACGCCCAGAAGGCGGGCGCCGAGCTGCGCACCGGCGTGGCCGTGCAGCGTGTCGAGCAGCACGGCTCGGCGGTGCCGGACCGGCGCACCGTCGCGGTCGTCCTCCAGGGCGGCGAGACGGTCCTGGCCCGTGCCGTGGTGGGCGCCGACGGCAGCGCCAGCCGCATAGGGGCGCACGTCGGGGTGAAGCTCGACCAGGTGGATCTCGGCCTGGAGGCGGAGATCCCGGTGCCGGAGACGGTCGCCGAGGACTGGAAGGGGCGCGTGCTCATCGACTGGGGCCCGATGCCCGGCAGTTACGGCTGGGTGTTCCCCAAGGGCGACACGCTCACCGTCGGCGTGATCTCCGCGCGCGGTGAAGGCGCCGCCACCAAGCGGTATCTGGAGGACTTCATCGGCCGGCTCGGCCTCGCCGGCTTCGAACCGAGCATCTCCTCCGGCCACCTGACCCGTTGCCGGGCGGACGACTCGCCGCTCTCGCGCGGGCGGGTGCTGGTGTGCGGGGACGCGGCGGGCCTGCTCGAGCCGTGGACCCGGGAGGGCATCTCCTTCGCGCTGCGCTCGGGCCGTCTCGCGGGCGAGTGGGCGGTCCGTGTCGCCGAGGCGCACGACGCGGTGGACGCCCGCCGCCAGGCCCTGAACTACGCGTTCGCGGTCAAGTCGGGCCTGGGCGTGGAGATGAGCGTCGGCAAGCGGATGCTGGCTCTGTTCGAGCGGCGCCCGGGCCTCTTCCACGCGGCGCTCACCGGTTTCCGCCCGGCGTGGCGGGCGTTCACCGACATCACCCGCGGCCGGACCACCCTCGGCGAGCTCGTCCGGACCCATCCGCTCGCCCAGCGGGCGCTGACCGCGATGGACCGCAGGCAGCCGGCCGCTCCGGCCGAGTGAGCGTGCGGGGTCAGGACCCGACCGTGATCCGGAACACCGGGTGGTCGCCGGCCGCGGCCGTGATCTCCGCGTCGGTGGACCGGGCGGTGACCCCGTTGAAGAACTGGTCGACCTCCCAGCCCCACTTCTCCAGATAGGCCCGCAGGATCGGGAGCTTCTCCTCGTCGGGGAGCTCCACCGCGGAGAACACGCTGACCTTGCGCCCGACACGCAGCTCCCCGCCGCCCGCGGCCCGCATGTTGCGCACCCACTGGGAATGCCCGCGGGCGGAGACCAGGTACTGGGACCCCTCGAAGGTGTGCGGGTTGACCGGGATGCGCTGCATCCTGCCGCTCTTGCGGCCGCGCACCGACATCTCCGCCGTGCCGGCGATGCTGAGCCCGTGCCGGGCCAGCCATCCGACGACGCTGTTGAGGCGGACGTTGAGCGGGCTGCCCTTGAGGTAGTAGGGCGATGACGACGACATGGTGACCCCCGGGTGGTGTGGCGAGCAACGGAGAGCGGTGCGGCGGGTGACGGGAGAGCAGCGCTCTCGTTCCCTCCGAGAGGGAGTCTGCCTGAGATCGGCGGCCGAAAGCAAGAGCAGTGCTCTCCAATGTGGGCAGCGATCTAAAACAAGGGCACCGCTCAGGATGGTGTGCACTGCTCCAGAACCGGTGCACCGCTCCGCATCCGTGGAACACTGGCCCCATGAGCAGCACCGCACGAGGGGCACGTGCCCGCGCCAGGATCGAAGTGACCGCCGCCATCAAGGAAGAGGCGCGCGCCCAACTCGCGGCCGGAGGGGCCGCCGAACTCTCCCTGCGGGCCGTCGCCCGCAAGCTCGGCATGGTCTCCTCCGCGCTCTACCGCTACTTCCCCAGCCGCGACGACCTGCTCACCGCCCTGATCATCGACGCCTACGACTCGCTCGGCGAGAGCGCCGAGTCCGCGCACGCGGCGGTCGCGCAGGCCGACCCCGTCCGGCGCTGGGTCGCCGTCTGCGAGGCCGTCCGCGGCTGGGCGTTGGCGCATCCGCACGAGTACGCCCTGATCTACGGCTCACCGGTGCCCGGCTACAGCGCCCCCGAGACGACGGTCCCCGCCGCCGCCCGCGTCGGCACGCTCCTCATCGACATCGCCCGCGACGCCCGCCGGCGGGAGGGCGGGACGGCACTGCCGCCGCTGCCGGAGGAACTGCGCGCCGAGGCCGAGCGCATGGCCGCCGATCTCGCGCCCGACCTCCCGCCGGAGACGGTCGCCGTCCTGGTCGCGGCCTGGGCCCAGCTGTACGGGCTGGTCGGGTTCGAGCTGTTCGGCCAGTTCCACCGGGTGGTGGAGGACCGGGAGCCGTTCTTCCGGCACGCGGTGACACGGCTCGCCCAGGAGGTGGGACTCGGCCAGGACGCGCCCCTGGCACGGCTGCGCGCGCCCGCGGCCGGGGCAGGACGCGGTCAGGAGCACGGCTGAGCGCGCGCGAGGGGCCGGGGCAGGGGCGCGTTCCGGATCGGGGTGTGCGTGCCCGCGGCAGGGCGGGACGTGCGGGGACCCGGGCTCCCGGCGCCCCGGGCCCGGTACGGGTGCGCTCCGGGGTGGGATGTGCTCCGGGCTCGGCTGCGCGCGGCGGCCGGGGCAGGACGTGGTCAGGCGCTCGGCTGCGGTGGGCGCCGGGGCCGGGGCAGGGGCGCGTTCCGGATCGGGGTGTGCGTGCCCGCGGCAGGGCAGGGTCGGGGCCGGTGGGACCCGGCTGCCGGCGTCCGGAGCCCCGTCAGGGCGTGCTGAGGGGCCGGCCGCCCGCGCCCACAGCCCCGACAGGACGCGCTCAGGGCCCGGCTGCGCGCGCCCACAGCGCCGTCAGGGCATGCTGAGGGCCCGGCTGCGCGCACGCAGACCCGGGCTACTCGTGCCTCAGGGGCCGGCCTCCCGTGCTCAAGGCCTGCTGCGCTCTCCGGCCACCCGCCGCGCCCGAGGCTCCGTCAGGGCGTGCCCCCTGCCTGGTCGGAACGTGCTTCGAGCCGCCGTGAGGAACGTGCCTTGGGCCGTCAGGACATGCTTCGGGCCCGGTCAAAACGTGGTCAGGCCGGTCAAGGCGTGCTCAGGGCCCGGCAGGTCGGCGTCGGGTGGCCGGTGTAGTGGACCACCGGGCCCTCGAACAGGACGGTGCCGCCGTGGCGGCCGGGCCCTGGACCGAGGTCGACGAGCCAGTCCGCACGGCGGACGACGTCGAGGTGGTGCTCGATGACGACGACCGTGTGCCGTTGCTCGACGAGGCGGTCGAGGACGTGCAACAGGGTGTCGACGTCGTTCAGGTGCAGCCCTCGCCTCAGTGGCCGGCCTCCCGTGCTCAGGGCCTGCCCGACGGAGGGTTCCGGTTGCCGGCCGTACTGCCGCCGAAGCCGAAGGGCGAGAAGGACGACCGGTGATCCGCGTACTGCCGCCGACGATCAGTCGCTGGTCCGCGCGGGGTTCCGGGCGCTGCTCGACGCGCAGCCGGACCTCGAGGTGGCGGGGGAGGCCGCCCACGGCGAGGAGGCGCTGCGCGCGGTGCGTGCGCTGCGCCTCGACGTCGTCCTGATGGACATCCGCATGCCTGTGCCCGAGGGTCTGGCCGCGACCCGCCGCATCACCGCGGACGAGGCCCTCACGCAGGTGAGGGCGGTCATGCTCACCACCTTCGAACTCGACGAGTACGTCTTCGAGGCGATCCGCTCGGGCGCCTCCGGGTTCCTGGTGAAGGCCCCCGAGCCGGACGAACTCCTGCGCGCCGTGCGGGCGGTGACGCGCTGCTCTCGCCGGGGGTGACGCGTCGGCTCATCGCCGAGTTCGCCGCCCGCTCCAAGGAGCCCGCCGCTGCGGACGTGCTGGGCCGGCTCACCGAACGGGAGCGGGAGGTGATGGCACTGGTCGGGATCGTCCTGTCCAACGAGGAGATCGCCCGCCGGCTGGTCGTCAGCCCGCTCACCGCGAAGACCCACGTCAGCCGCACGATGGTGAAACCGGGCGCGCGGGACCGGGCCAACTGGTCGTGCCGGCCTACGAGTCGGGGTCGGTGCGGCCGGGCTGGCTGGGCTGAGTCCCGGCCCGGAAGCGGACCAGGACGCCCGCGACCCGGGCGGCGAACACCACGGGCGCCAGCACGGCCCCCGTCCGCAGCAGCACCTTCTCCACCGGGCCCGCGAGGTCGAACAGCAGCGCCGGTCCCGCGACGGCCCCGAACAGCACCGCCGCCGCGAAGGCGGCGCTGAACAGCGCGTACCCGATCTCCACGGTGACCGCGTCGCGGTCGGCCTGTGTGCGTCGTCCCCTGTGTCCCCCATGACCGCTCACAGGGGGAGTCTCACAGGCGTGCGCCCGGCGGGGCAACCGACCCCGCCGGGCGCACGGAAGGAGACGTCTCCTGGGCCGCGTGGTCTGATCAGGCGCCCATGGTGCAAGGGGCCCCTTTTGTTCGAACTCTTCAGTCCCGGACCGCCACCGGCTCCGCGTGCGCCTCCTCCACGGTGGACGCGGAGGCCTCGGTGGACGCGGTGATCCCGGTGGGCCCGGAGGCCGCGGTGGAGCCGGCGACCACCACCGACTGCCGCGCGCGCCGGGTGCGCAGGCCGGTCAGGGTGATCAGGAGACCGGCGGCGGCGATGCCGGTGACCACCATCAGGCCGGGCCGGTAGCTGTCCAGGACGGCCTGCGGGGTGGGGTCGGCCGGGGCGCCCGCGGTCACCACCGCCGTCACCACGGCCAGGAAGATCGCGCCGCCCACCTGCACCGAGGTGTTCAGCAGGCCCGAGACCATGCCCTGCTCGTGGTCCTCCACCCCGTTGGTGGCCTGGATGTTGAGCGAGGGGAACACCAGCGCGCAGGCCGCGCCGATCAGCAGCATGCTGGGCAGGATCACCGCCGCGTACACCGGGTCGAGGTCGACGCGCAGGAACAGCGCGTACCCGGCGACCATCAGGGCGAAGCCCGCCACGATCAGCCGCGGGGTGCCGAAGCGGTCGACGATCGAGCCGACCTTGGTCGAGGAGAGCGCCACCAGCGCGCCCGCCGGCAGGAAGGCCAGCGCCGTGTGCAGCGCCGACCAGCCCAGCAGCGTCTGCATGTACATCGTCGCGAGGAACTGGAAACCGACGTACGAGCCGAAGAAGGCCATCGCGCCGAGCTGGGCGCGGATCTGGCCGCCGGAGCGCAGGACGCCGAGCCGGATGAGCGGGCCCGACGAGCGCCGCTCGACCTGGACGAACACGGTCAGCAGGACGGCGACGGCGAGGAACGACAGCAGGGTGCGGGCGGACGCCCAGCCGACCTCGGGTGCCTGGACGACGGTGAAGACCAGCAGCAGCATCGAGCCGGTGCCGAGGACGGCGCCGGGGACGTCGTAGCCCCGGTGGTCCTTCTCGCGCTCGCTGCGCGGCAGCAGCTTCAGACCGGCGGCGAGGGCGATCAGGGCGATCGGCGCGGGCAGCAGCATGGTCAGCCGCCAACTGGCCTCGGTGAGCAGGCCGGACAGCACCAGGCCCATGGAGAAGCCGGTGGCGGCGCAGGTGGTGTAGATGGAGAGCGCGCGGTTGCGCAGCGGGCCCTCCGGGAACGTCGTGGTGATGATCGACAGGCCTGCGGGCGCGGTGAACGCCGCGCTGAGGCCCTTGATGAAGCGGCTGGCGATGAGCAGGGGGCCGGAGTCGACGAGCCCGCCGAGCAGCGAGGCGAGCGCGAAGACGCCGAGGGCGACGAGGAATACCTGGCGGCGGCCCAACAGGTCGGCAGTGCGGCCGCCGAGGAGGAGCAGACCGCCGTAGCCCAGGATGTAGCCGCTGACGATCCACTGCAGCGTCGAGGTGGAGAGACCGAGGTCGGAGCCGATGGACGGCAGGGCGACGCCGACCATCGACACGTCCAGCGCGTCCAGGAACATCGCGGCGCACAGCACGAGCAGGGTGCCCCACAGACGCGGGGTCCAGCGAACCGCCGGCGAGGCGGGCGCGGGGGAGGTGAGCGGAGAGGTCATGCGGCAGACACTACATGCGCATGCATCGAATGCAAATGCATTTAATTCAGATGCAATGAAAGCTGGTCCTCTGCTACGGTGCGCCCCATGGCGGCGAAGAAGGCCGAACAGGCGCTCGTGGAACAGTGGCGGGAGATCCTGGCGCTGCATGCGCGGACCCAGTGCGAACTCGACCGCGCACTGCACGGACACGGCGTGTGCGCCAGTGACTTCGAGGTGCTCGACGTGCTCGCCGGAGGAGCCTCGTCGGACGGTTCGTGCAGTTACCGCGTCCAGGAGATCGCCGAGCGCGTCCACCTGAGCCAGAGCGCGCTGTCGCGGCTGATCGCCCGGCTGGAGAAGGACGGCCTCGTCGAGCGCGGCATGTGCTCCGAGGACCGCCGGGGTGTCCGGGTCGCGCTCACCGACAAGGGGCGCGCCCTGCACGGCGAGGTGCTGCCGGTGCAGCGCGCCGTGCTGGCGCGGATGCTGACCTCGTCGTAGCCGGTCGGTTCCACGTCACGGCCGGTCAGTTCCACGTGCGGACACGGACCACGTGTCCGCGGAGTCTCGAGTGGCCGATCAGCCCCGGCCGGCCCCGGGCAGGTCAGCCCCGGCCGGCCCCGGGCAGGTCAGCCCCGGCCGGCCCCGGGCGGGTCAGCCCCGGCCCGCGCCGGGCCGGTCAGTCCGCCACCCCTCGCGTCCCCACGCCGATCAGGGCCGCCGCGGCCGCCAGGACCGCCACGCTGGTGAGGGCCGTGGGGAGGGAGAACCAGTCCGCCATGAAGCCGATCGCGGGCGGGCCGAGGAGCATGCCGCCGTAGCCGAGGGTCGAGGCGACGGCGACCCCGTGGGGGCCGGCCAGGGCGCCCGCCCGTTCCACGGCCACCGGAAAGAGATTGGCGAGGCCGAGGCCCGCGACGGCGTAGCCCAGAAGCGCCGCCCACAGTGCCGGGGCGAGGGAGCCGACCAGCATGCCGGCCGCCGCGACGGCGCCGCCGGTCACCACCGTGCGGGTGCGGCCGAGCCGTTCGAGCAGGGTGGTGCCGGTGAGCCGGCCGACCGTCATGGCGAGCGCGAAACAGGAGTAACCGGCCGCCGCCGCACCGGCCGAGGAGCCCAGGTCCTGCTGGAGGTGGAGGGCGCCCCAGTCGGCGAGGGCGCCTTCGCCGTAGGCCGTGCAGAGCGCGATCAGGCCGAAGACGACGACCAGCCGGCGGGCGCGGGACGTCGGGCGGGAGGCGTCGGGGTGGCCGGAGCCGCCCTCGGGCGCTGCTCCGGCGAGCGAGGTGTCTCGGGGCGGGTGCTGTGGAGACGAGTGCTCCCGTGGCGAATCCTCGGCTGGTGCTGCCCCGGCGGGCGAGGCCTCCTGGGGCAAGTGCTCTGGGGACGAGGGCTCCGAGTCCCCGGCGGGCGCGTGCGCCCTGGGGGCCGGTGGCTCCAGGCGGAGCAGCAGCGGGCCCACGCACGCGGTCACGGTCAGGCCGATCAGGCCGAGGCCGAACAGGTGCCGTGTGGGGGAGAGGGAGCCCGCGACCAGTCCGCCGAGGCCCGCGCCGATCATGCCGCCGAGGCTGAACGCCGCGTGGAACGTGGGCATGATCGGCCGGTCGAGGGCCCGTACCAGGTCTACGGCGGCACTGTTGAAGGCGACGTTGATCCCGCCGTACGCGGCGCCGAACAGCAGCAGGACGGCGCCGAGCGCCGGGGCGGAGTGGGTGAGCGGCGGGAGCATGACGCTCAGGGAGAGCAGGGCCGCGCAGACGACGGTCACCGGATGGCTGCCGTAGCGGTGACAGAGGCGTCCGGTCAGCAGCATCGTGACCACGGCCCCCGCGGAGACGCCGAGCAGGGCGAGGCCCAGCGTGCTCGCCGAGGCGTCGGTCTGCTCCTTGACGGCCGGGATCCGCACGACCCAGCCGGCGAAGACGAAGCCGTCCAGGGCGAAGAAGACGGTGAGGGCGAGTCGGAGCCGACCCGGCGAATACTCCCGCACGACGGTGTGCGACAGGGGTTTGTTTCTGAGCGGCACAAAATCAGGCTAGGTGGAACTGAGGCCTCCGACAAGGTAGTTGGGTTGTGCATGCTTGCGGAATCCTTACCCCTCGGCCACCGGATCCTCTCCTTGCTCAAGGTGCCGCGGTCACCCTGATCTCCCCGGGTGGACGGCAGTTGAGCCGCTCGGTGACCGAGTCCGACGGGACCTGCGCCACCGAGGCGCCGGGGGAGGGGACGTATGTGCTGATCGTCTCCGCCGACGGCCACCAGCCGCAGGGCACGACCGTCGTGGTCGGACCCCCGCCGGTCACGTACGACGTGCTGCTCATCGGCAGCGGCGGGCTCACCGGCGTGGTGCGGTCGGCGGACGGTGCGGTGCCCGTGGCCGGGGCGGTGGTGGTCGTCACCGACGTCCGCGGGGAGGTGCTCGCCACCGCGCGCACGGACGGCGGCGGCGAGTTCACCGTGACCGACCTGGTACCGGGCCCGGTGACGCTCGCCGCCAGCTCGCCCGAGCACCGGCCTGCGGCGCTGCCCGTCGAGATCGGCGCCCAGGGGATCACCCGGGTGGACGTCGTACTGCGGCCCGGCGCGCAGGTGCGGGGAACCGTTCGCGGCGCGGGCGCGCCGCTGGGCGACGACGCCCGCGTGACGCTGGTGGACGCCGCCGGCAACGTCGTCGCCACCCCCACGACCGGCGTCGACGGCGTCCACGCCTTCTCCGACCTGGACGAAGGCCGGTACACGGTCATCGCGACGGGCTGTCCGCCGCGCGCGGCGGGGGTGAGACTGTCCGGCGGCGACGTCGACGGACACGACGTCGAACGCGCCCACGCGGCCGACTGGGACCTGTCGTGCGGACGCGGCGGTGCCCGCCCCGCTCCGGGCCGCGGCTCCGGACGATCGCCGTCGCGCTCCCGTCGCGCGCGGCGGGACGACTCCGTGGTGCAGGGACCGTCACCGTCGGGAGGATGGGCCTGACGCACGTCGAGGACGAGCTCAGCGGTCAGCCGGAGTGCTGGATGCGGGCCGCGGCGGACGTCGCCCGCCACGCGGGGAGTCACCGGCCCCCGCGAGCGACACCCGGCCGTAGCCCATACGAGGACCGGGCCGGTTCCTCACGCGGATTACCGGCCCGCCTGACCGCGTACTCATGGCTGTTTCGCACTCGGCGTGACCGCGTGGACGCCCCGACGCCGGAGCCGTCGGCCGGGGGGCCGGGCTCCGGCGTCAGGGTTCGGGCCGGTGGGTCAGTGCTGGCGGAGGGCGATGCGGATCGCTCGCTCCACCTGGACCGCGGTGTTGGCGTGTCCCGCGGCGTTGGGGTGGATCATCGTGGCGCGCTTGCCGATGGGAGCGCAGTCCACCGACGTGCCGGGGAACGTGGCGGGCCAGTAGTCCGCGGCGTCGCCGCAGATTCCTTCCATCCACTTGATGCCCGCGGGCTGACAGACGTCGTGGCCCTCGCTGGAGGGGTAGACGTTGACGTAACGGTCGCCGAAGGACGACGAGACGCGCTGAATCGTCTTGTTCAGCGGCTTGAGGACGTCGTCACGAAGCCAGTCGATGTCGGAATGGGTGGTCGCGCCGAGTTCGGTGAGGGACCCGCGGTCGCAGACACTGGACTTGGCCGGCATGATGACCGGGTAGCCGATGTTGATCACCTTGGCGTTGGGCGCGGCCTTGTGTACCTCGGCCAGCATCTCGGTGTACTCGTTCTTGACCCGGGCGAGCCTCTCCGGGACGGTCTCCACCCCCGCGGGCGGGTCGGTGAAGTACTCGCGGCAGGTCTTGCCGACCGTGCCCTGCTCGAGGCACTTGGGGAAGATGTCGCCGAAGGGCAGGCTGTTGCCGCCGATGGCGATGGTGACGACGTCGGTCTCGTCGTCGAGCCCGGCCCGCTTGATCTGCGTGTCCACCGCGGGCCAGCCGCCGGCAGGGGTCTGGACCGGGCTGATCGGCGTCTGCTTGACCTTGGCGACGTTCGCGATGACGGCGCTGCTGCAGGCGACGTTGGTCAGACGGACGGACTTGCCCGGCGGGAACTTGGCGAGTTCCCGTGCGACCAGGCTGGGGTAGGACCCGCTGGTCCGGGCGCAACCGTCCTGCGACGGATCCCCCAGCGGGGGCTGCGGGTCGCCTACGAAGACTCCGGCGGTGAACGAGTCGCCGAGCGCGGCCCACTCGTACTGGTCGGCCGCACCGGCGGAGCCGGAGGGTAAGAGCGTGGCCGCGGCGAGCGCGAGCCCGACAGCCAGGACTCGCACTCGCGGGCGGGAGACAGGGTGACGCATGGATCCTCCAGGATCAATGGAAGACGTCCGGACGGCCGGAACACGACGCCCGGGGGCGGAACACACCTCAACCAACATCATCCGCGCCGTCGCCCTACCCTGTCCGGTGAAACGATCAGTCGTCACCCGATCGGGCTAATCGATCGGATCTTTCGCGTCGATTGCTGGCACAGCCTGATAATCTCGCGCGCGCGAGACGGGGCGACCGGGGACAGCGGACGCGGCATTCGTTGCCCTCGGGGTCCGTCATGACCGTTCAGGAGCCGCTCTGTTCCGTGACCTCGCGGACGAGGGCGGCGCCCGGGAGCCCCAGGCGGGCGACCTCCTCCTTGCGGGTGCCGGCTGTCCTCGCCGGCGAACTTCGGCTCCGGGACGCGCTGGAAGGGGATGGGGCGGCCCAGGCCCGTGTCCGAGGTCTCGTCGAAGGGCTCGTACGGGTGGCGGACGGCGGCCAGGTGGCGCCAGGCGGGGCGGCCGTCGACGGTGAGCGTGGTGGCGGACGGGACGGCGCCCGCGTCCAGGAGCCGGGAGACGAGGGCGCCGTGGTCCTCGCGCTGGTGGTCGAGGGCGGCTCGAGGGCGGCGGCCCAAAAGGCGGCCTGCGCGTGCGGGTCCGTCGCGTCGGCGACGAGCTTCCGGTGAAGTGCGGTCATGATCCCTTCCACCTCGAACAGGGGGCGCGGATCAGGCGATTCACCATGCAGGGACGATCAACAGCCGGAGGAGTACGGGGGCCTGGAACCGAGCCACATCAGCCGCGGGGCGGGCGCCGGTGCCCGGGGGCCGCAACAGCGTCCGTCCGTCTGCTCGTTGCCGGCCGGCTGGTCGAGGAGGACCGCGCCGCCGCGGTCCCCCGTCGAGCGGATCGTCACCGGAGCGGGGCGGCTCACCCGCGCCTGACGGCCTTCAGCACCACGAACTTGCGGTCCCCGGCGACCAGTTGGCTGTTGCCGAACAGCCGCCGCAGCTTGACGTGATAGCCGAGGTGGCGGTTGCCCACGACCCACAGTTCACCGCCCGGCCGCAGCGCGCGCCGCGCACCGGTGAACATCCGCCACGCGGTGGCGTCCGTCGTGGCCTGGTGGGAGTGGAACGGCGGGTTGTTCAGGACGACGTCCACACTGCCGTCCGGCACACCGGCGAGCCCGTCCCCGACGCGGAACTCGGCGTGCCCCGGCACCCCGTTCGCCCGGTACGTCGCCTCCGCCGACGCCACCGCCTGGAACGATTCGTCGGTGAACAGCACCTCGGCCTGGGGGTTGGCCAGCGCCACCGCCGTCCCCACGATGCCGTTGCCGCAGCCCAGGTCGACGACCCGCTGGGCGCCCCGCGTCTCGGGCAGGTGCCCGAGGAAGAACCGGGTGCCGATGTCGAGCCGGTCGCCGCAGAACACCCCCGCGTGGTTGACGACCGGCCGGCCGGACAGCGCCCCGATGCCGTCGGGGAGGGCGTAGCCGTACGGCCAGGGGCTGGCGGGGTGCGCCGCCGCGGGGTCCGGGGTGCAGAAGACCAGCCGGGCCTTCTGCTGCGCGAGGGAGGTCGTGGTCGGGCCGATGATCCGCTCGAACAGCCGGAGCGTCGACGTGTGGATCTCCTTCACCATGCCGGTGCCGACCACGACCGTCCCCGCGTGCACCGAGGGCGCGAGCCGCAGCAACTGGTCCTCCAGGAGCGCGAGGCTCTTCGGTACCCGCACCAGCAGCACGTCGATCCGCTCGGGCGGTGCGTCCTGCGTGGTGAGCAGCCGGACCGCGCCGGGCTCGACGCCGTTGCGGGCGAGGTTCTTCCGGGTCGCCTCCTGCCCCAGCCAGGAGTCGGTGATCTGCACCGGCGCGGCGTCGGGGACCCGGGCCGGTGCGGCTTGTGCGGCTTCGCGGGCCGGGGCCGCCGCGGCTGGTGCCGTTACGGGAGCTTGGGCCGGTACGGCTTCCGGGGCCTGGGCGGCCCGCTGTGCCGCGAGGGCGGTCACCAGCGCGCCCCAGCGGTCCCCGAGCACCACGACGGTGCCGGACAACGGCACGTCCTGTTCGGCGAGGCGGCGCAGCAGGTAGGCGTCGGAGGCGTCCCAGGCGCGCAGCCTCTCGCGCGGATCCTCGGGGTGGCGGGCCAGCGCGAGCTCGCCCCACGGCGTCGTCATACGGTCGTCCATCGTGGGTCAAGGCTAGGGGGTGTTTCGAACGTCCCGCACAGCACCCACGGCGCCCGGCACGCCCTCGCGCCGCATCGGCCGAAAGCCCGAGTACATCCAGTACGAGCGCTTCCGTCCGGCACGCCGAGAGCACGCACCCGACACCGCGGGCACCGCACAGGACTTTCGAAACACCCCTTGGCCGAGCCGCAGCTCAGACAGGGTGGGGGAGGATGGGCGCATGGACAGCGAGCTGTTTCCCCGGGAGCGCGCGCGGATCGCACCGGGCGCGGTGCACGTGCCGGACTGGCTGGACGCCGCCCGCCAGGTCGAGCTGCTGAGGGCCTGCCGGGACTGGGCCCGGCCACCCGCCGGCCTGCGCACCGTCCGCACCCCCGGCGGCGGCACGATGACCGCCCGCCAGGTCTGCCTCGGCCGGCACTGGGCGCCCGTACCGAGGTGTCCGAACTGCGGTCGAGCCGTACGGGACAATCCCGAGTGCCCCGGCCGGCACGGGTACCCCTACGGCTACGCCCGCACGGTCGTCGACGGCGATGGCAGCCCCGTGAAGCCCTTCCCGGCCTGGCTGGGCGAGCTGGGCCGGTGCGCGGTGGCCGACGCGCTCGGCCCCGAGGAGGCCGGGCCGGCCGCCTACGACATCGCGCTGATCAACTACTACGACGGAGACGCCCGCATGGGCATGCACCGCGACGCCGACGAGCAGTCCGACGCGCCGGTGGTCTCCCTCAGCCTCGGCGACACCTGCGTGTTCCGCTTCGGCAACACCGAGACCCGTACCCGCCCCTACACCGACGTCGAGCTGCGCAGCGGCGACCTGTTCGTGTTCGGCGGCCCGGCACGCCGCGCCTACCACGGCGTGCCGCGCGTGCTTGCGGGAACGTCCCCCGCCGGGCTCGGGCTGAGCGGGCGGCTGAACGTCACCCTGCGCGTCAGCGGCTTCCCGGACGCCACCTGACGAAGCGGATCATGGGAGACTCCCCCTCATGAGCGGCAAGGCGGACCCCCGGACGGCGGGGGAAGGGACCACCTCGAGGGCGCGGCTGGACCGGGGACGCGGTGCGCTCGGGCCCGCGTTGGAGCTCGTGCACACCGGGCGGGCCCCCACCCGCGCGGTGCTCACCGCCGAACTCGGCGTCACCCGCGCCACGGCCGGCGCGGTCGCCGCCGAACTGGAGGCGCTCGGTCTGATCCGGGTCGACGCCCGGCCCGGCGCCGCCGCCGGTTCCCAGGGCAGACCCTCGCACCGTCTCCTCCTCGCCGAAGAGGGCCCCGTCGCACTCGCCGCGCAGGTCCACGCCGACGGTTTCCGCGCCGCGCTGGTCGGTCTCGGGGGGCGGATCGTCGCCACCACGCCCGGCTGCGAGACCGTCGACGCCGACCCCGCCAAGGTGCTCGCCACCGTGGTGGAGGCCGGCGCGGAACTCCTGCGCGACACCGGCCGCCGCTGCGTGGGCGCCGGACTCGCCGTGCCGTCCGCGGTCGCCGAGCCCGAGGGGCTCGCCCTGAACCCCCTCCATGTGGCCTGGCCGGTGGGGGCGCGGGTGCGGGAGATCTTCGCGGAGCGGGTCACCGCGGCCGGCATCCCCGGCCCGGCCTTCGCCGCGAACGACGTCAACCTCGCCGCGCTGGCCGAGCACCGGCACGGTGCCGGGCGCGGCGCCCGCGACCTGCTGTGCGTGGCCACCGGGCACCGCGGCGTGGGCGGCGCGCTGGTGCTCGACGGCCGTCTGCACACGGGAAGTTCCGGCCTCGCCCTGGAGGTCGGCCATCTCACCGTCAACCCCGAGGGCCGGCCCTGCCACTGCGGCAGCCGCGGCTGCCTGGACGTCGAGGCCGATCCGCTGGCCCTGCTCACCACGGCCGGCCGCGCACCCGGCCCCGAAGGCTCCCTGCTCCAGCAGGCCAACGAACTGATCCGCGAGGAACACGCCGACCCGGTCGTCCGCACCGCCGTCGAGGCCCTGATCGACCGCCTCGGCCTGGGCCTCGCGGGCCTGGTGAACATCCTCAACCCGGACCGCATCATCCTCGGCGGTCTGCACCGCACCCTCCTCGACACCGACCCCGACCGGCTCCGCGCGGTCGTGGCCGACCGCAGCCTGTGGGGCCGCAGCGGCGGCGTCCCCATCCTGCCCTGCACCCTCGACCACAACAGCCTGGTCGGCGCGGCGGAACTGGCCTGGCAGCCGGTGCTGGACGATCCGCTGAGGGCGCTGAGCGCAGTCTGACGGGCGCTAGATGTTTTGATCACAAGCGTTGTTGACACTCGCCGGTACTTGCTAGAGCGAGGCCCCTCCGTCGATCACCAGGTCCGTCCCCACCACCGACGCCGCCTCGTCCGACGCCAGGTACAGAACCGCCCGCGCCACCTCCCGCGTCGACGAGACCCGCCCCAGGGGCGACTGCTCCTTCATCCGTACGGTGCGCTCCGCCTCGGACTCGCCGGGCAGCAGGGACATGGACGTCTCGGTCGGACCGGGACTGACGGAGTTGATCCGGACGCCGTCGCCGACGCACTCGAGCGCCGCACCGCGGGTGAGGGCGGTGACGGCGGCCTTGCTCGCGGCGTACGCGGTGGCGCCCGGTATCTGCCGGTGCGCGCCCAGGTTCGAGGAGACGTTGACGATCGCGCCGCCGCCCGGCTGAGCGCGCATCTGCCGGATCTCGGCCCGCAGTGCGAGGAACACACCGGTCACGTTGGTGCCGACCACCTCCCGCCAGTCCTCCTCGGTGAGATCGGCGACCGGTCCGCCCCGGAAGACACCCGCGTTGTTGACGGCGACGTCGAGCGACCCGAAGCGCTCGACGGCGGTGCGCACCAGTGCGTCGACGTGGGCTGCGCTGGTCACGTCCGCCGTCTGCGCCACCGCGGTCCCGCCGGCCGCCTCGACGAGGGCGACGGTCTCGTCGAGCGACTCCCGGCCACGCCCGGCCACCACCACCCGGGCGCCCTCGGCGGCGAACGCGAGGGCGAGAGCCCGTCCGATGCCGGAGCCGCCGCCGGTGACGAGGGCGGTGCGGTCGGAGAATCGGTTGCTAGACATGAAGCGGGTCCTTTCCAGACCGATCATTTCAGAATGAGGTGGTGAGAAGGGAACGCGGCAACGGCCGCGATGAATCTCCTGAGCGTCACGCCAAGGCCGGGCGACGGCCGTGGGGCGGCCCCCGCGACGGCCTCGGGGTGGTCCCCCGCCGGGCCGGAGTGACGGCAGGGGGTCGGGCCGAGGGTTCCCGTCGTCGCCCGGACCCCTAGTCCAGCAGTGCCAGCGCCTGTTCCGCCGCGTCCCGCACCCGCGCGTGATCCGGGGACGCCTTGCCGACCACCCGCAGGCCCTGCATCAGCACCAGCAGCATGCGGGCCAGTGCCCGCGGGTCGCGGCCGTCCGGCAACTCGCCCTGCGCCTGCGCCCGCGTCAGTGCCGAGTGCAGCAGTGTCTCCAGGTGCTCCCAGCTCATCTCGACACGACGGGCCGCGGCGGAGTCGTGCGGCGCAAGCTCCGTGGCCGTGTTGGTGACGAAGCACCCGCATGCCCGGCGCGTCTCGTCCACGGCCTCCGCGGCGAACCGGCGCACCACCGCGCGCAGCGCCGGCAGTGCGGGCCCCGGCTGGGACAACTCCCGCAGGAGCAGCGGTTGTTGCATCTCCCCGTAACGGTCGAGCGCCTTGAGGTACAGGTCCCGCTTGTTGCCGAAGGTCGCGTAGAGGCTGGCGCGCCCGATCCCGAGGTGCTCGACGAGGTCCGCCATCGACGTGGCCTCGTACCCGCGCCGCCAGAACAGCTCCAGCGCCGCCTGAAGGGCCGCGTCCGGGTCGAATTGCTTGGTCCGGGACATGTGAGGGACGCTAGATCAATCAAGAACGATCAGTCAAGTAAGGTCGGGTCCGACCGGTCGGCTCCCCCTCCGCACCGCCGGTCACCGTGCGGTCGATGCGCTCTCCTCCGCGTGAGGGTCCGCGCCGCGCCCCCAGGAGCGCACGCCGAGACGAGCACCCCGCCATCGAGACGCGCGGACCGTCACCCCGACCGGGTCCGCGCCCGCGTCAGCGCGTGCACCGAGGCCGAGCGCCGGCACGGTCGGGGCGCCCCCAAGGGCAGCGACCAGACCTCCGCCTGACGGGCCGCGCCGCCGGGCTGCACTGTGCCCGCCCGGGTCGCGCGGCCTGATCAGGCGCTCACAGTGCAAGGACCCCTCAGGCCGGCAGCGCCCGCCGGGGCCGGGCCACCAGCTCGCCCCCGCAGTTGGGGCAGACGTTCCGCAGCTCCTCGCCGCAGCGCACGCAGAAGGTGCACTCGTAGGAGCAGATCCGGGCGGGCGCGTCGTGCGGCAGGGCCGCCGTCGTACAGCGCTCGCAGCGGTCGCGCATCTCCAGGGCCATCGTGGTCCTTCTCCTCGGTGACGGGGTGACGAGTGGGTCGTGCCCATCCTCGCCGCCGCCGGGACGCCGGGCAGGGCCGCGCCGGGTCAAAGATCAACACGATCGGGCCACCCCGACACGGCCGCCTCAGCGCCACTCCACGGCGAACGCCCGCCCCGGATTCTCCGTGAGGATGCGCGTGACCAGCTCCTCGCCCACGGCGAGCGCGAGCCGGGGCCGCACCCGGCGCAGCAGGTGGGGCATCCCCGGCCCGCCGTCGACCGAGCGGGCCGCGGCGATCGTCGTGTCGCCGCCCAGCAGCAGACGGTCCCCGAAACCGGCCTCGGCCAGGGCCCGTACGGCGTCCGGCATCCGCCAGTCGGTGGCGTGGTGTGCGCGGGACGGGCCGTCGAACGCCAGGTAGCAGCCCGCCTCGGCCGCCTGCAAGTGCACCACGGTGTCGGGGGAGCGGTTCAGATGCCCGAGCACCACCCGGTGCGGCGGCACCCCCCGCTCCCCGCACAGCAGGTCCAGCACGTCCAGCGCGCCCGTGCCCAGCTCCAGATGGACGGCGAGGGGCGCCCCCGTCGCATGGTGCGCCTCGGCCGCCGCGGCCATGGTCCAGCGGGTGTGCGCGTCGAGGACGTGGAACCCGCCCGCGACCTTGATCAACCCGGCCCGCACGCCGGACGTGCCGATGCCGTCGGTCAGTTCGGCCACGAACACCTCGGCGAGCCGGCCGCGCAGCCCGGCGAGCGTCGCCTCGTCGTAGTGGACGTCCTGGTGCAGCCCCGTCGCCGCCACGACGTGCACCCCCGACTCCCGGGACAGCGCCGGCAGGTCGGCTGCCCGCCGCCCCAGCCCGTACGGCGTCCACTGCACCACGGATCCGCCGCCCTGCTCCCGGAACGCGGCCAGCTCGGCCCGCGCCGCCGACCGACTGCGCAACTCCTGCCCGGGCAGCCGGGGACTGCTCAGAAACAGGTGGTCGTGCGCGTCGCACACCCCCAGCCGCCCGGGCGGCACGTCGCCGAGCACCGTGCGGACCGTGCTCACCACCGGCGCCCCCTGGGCAGCCGGTCCCGGCCCGGCGCCGACAGGTGCAGCACCCGGAACACGTCGCCCTCCGCCTCGGGCGTGCTCTGCTCCCAGAGCGAGAAGTGGACGAGCTCCCAACGGCTCGTGTCCACGGCCGCCGCCGCCAGGACCGCCCCGTCCCGCGCCGCCAGCCGCCCGGCCTCCCGCACCGCGTCCTGCGCCACGTCCGCCGCCCGCGCGTCGGCCGGCACGGACTGTCGTCGCCGTACCGCGAACCGCGCCCGGGATCCGCCGCCGGGCTCGTGCGCGAGCCCCGTCCACTGCCGCACCCGCGGCCGCCCGAAGTCGTCGCTCAGACCCTGGAAACCGCCGCCCCACAGAAAGGCGTTCATGCCGTCGACCGTGTTCCACAGGTAGAAGGGGGCGTACTGGTTGACCGGCGAGCCGTGCTCACCGCGCTCGCGCACCAGGTACGCCTTGAGGCCCAGCCCCGCCCAGTCGTCGAGCAGATGCCCGAGGCGGGCGACGCGGTCGTGGATGACGCGCATGTCGTAGTCGGCGGGCAGAGTGAGTTCGTACTGCATGGCGTGCATCGGCTGTCTCCTCGGGTGTGTCGCGTCAGGCGGTACGGGTGTCGCGCGGGGCGAGCAGCGACAGCAGTCCCCGCACGCCCGCGTCGAAGGCGTCGGGGGACCCGCAGGCGCGGGCGAGGACGTACCCGCCCTGGACGGTGGCGACGACGGCCGCCGCGATCTCCTCCCCGACCACCTCGGGCGGGAAGTGCCCGAGCCGTCGGCCTTCCTCGACGAGCGCGGCGAGCCGCTCCCGCAGCCAGCGGAGCGTCTCGTCGACCGGGGCGCGCAGCTCCGCGCTGGCGACGACGTCCGGGTCCATGGTCAGCCGCCCGATCGGACAGCCGCGCAGCACGTCCCGCTCCCGCCGCAGATACGCCTCGATCCGCTCGTACGGCGTCCCGGGTCCCTCCAGGACCGCCGAGGCGGCCGCCCGCATCTCCTCGGCGGTCCGCCGGATCGCGGCCAGCGCGAGATCCGGCTTGCCCTTGAAGTGGTGGTACATGCTGCCCTGGCCGGCCTCCGCCCGCTCCAGGATCGCCTTCGGGCTGGTGCCCACGTAGCCGCGCTCCCACAGCAGCTCGCGGGTGGACTCGATCAGACGTTCCGGCGTGCTCATACACCTACTGTACATACCAGTAGGTACAGTAGTCGAGTCGCTCACCCGCCCGGCGCGTACTCCCCGGAAGGTAGGCGAACGGCCGCTGCCCGGACGACGCCCCGCGTCCCTGTCCGGACGACCCTCGAAAGCGACACGCAAGCGCACGGCGACCGAGGAGTTGACCGACCATGCAGAACCTGGCGCACTTCGGTGACGGCGGGCCCCGCCCGTGGATCCTGCTCTTCCCGGTGATCTGGGCGCTCGTCATCGGCGGCGGCATCGCGCTGCTGCGCCGCACGGCGTGGCACGGGCGCCCCGGCCCCCGGCGGCACGCCGCCGACGGCGAGGACTCGCCCCTCACCGTCCTCGGCCGCCGCTTCACCTCCGGCGAGACCGACGAGGACGAGTGCTGGCGCCGACTCTCCGTCCTCGACGAGCAGTTCGGCGCTCCACGCGAGCGCCGTGCGTGACGGCCGCGGTCAGAGGGGACGGGTCACCGCCCGGTCAGCCGACGACGGCGGACCGGGCGGGAGCGTGTGCCGGTCGGTGGCCGTCGACGGCCACGACCTCGGGGAACCGGTGCGCACCGACCTCTGCGGGCGTACGGCGTGGCGGACGGGCCGACCGGTCGCGCGTGCAGACCGCGGTCGGCAGGGTGAACCACACGACCTTGCCGGACTCGCCGTCGGGCCGCGCGCCCCAGCTCTCGCTGAGCGCGGCCACCATGGCGAGCCCGCGCCCGCACGTGGACAGGACGTCGGCTTCGTCGACGTCCTCCACCTGCGGAAGACGCGGATCGTGGTCGCGCACCGAGACGGTGAGCCGGTCGAGCAACAGCTCCATCTCGACCGTGCACGTCTTGTCGGGCTGGGCGTGCAGGTGGACGTTGGTCAACAGCTCCGTCACACCGAGCGCGGCCCGGTCTATGAGCGGATCGAGATGCCAGTAGCGCAACTGCGCCGATACGATTCTGCGGACCTGGCCGATCCGCGACGGCAGGGCTTGGAGCTCCACCGTGCAGTGCCTGCTTGGGTTGCTGATCACGGCTGCGACTCCCCGACGTGAGGTCCGGAAGAACACGGAGTTCGGATCGATCGGAGCAGTGCGTCTGCGCGAGGCGGCCGCCTGCTGTCGTGTCCGGCGGGCTGGTTCGCAGCGTTATCGCCGGTAAACCCAGAGTGACGTGAGACCAGCGTGGCGCAAGGGGTCGGGGACCGCAACTCGCCGTCCCCGCAGGGTCACCCCGTGCGAACGGCTTCAGTCCTCGCGCCCCGCCGCCCTGCGCACGGCTTCGATGAAGCGGCTCACGGCCGGTGGGCCCGGCTCGCCCGGTGCGGGGTCGTGGTCGCCGAGGGTCAGCAGGTACCGCTTGCCGTTGAGGTCCGCCAGCGCCCGGTCCTCCGGCGCGAACCGGGGCCGGGAGGCGCGGACCGCCTGCACCGGAGCACTGTCGATCTCGCTGCCGTAGCTGGTGAGCAGTTCCAGCCTGCCGTCGTTGATGCGGACCTGTCCGGCCCGGGTGAGCGAGCGCAGTCGCTTGTCGATCCGCACGCCCGTGGCCGTGAACTCCGGCTCCGCCATGCCCCGCCCCCTTGCACGTGGGTGTGCCGGTCCCTGCCGCAGCGCGGACGGGAACCGGTCCGTGTCGTGATCCTGTGCGCCCCCCGTACGGGACCCTCGCCCCGCCGGGTGCAGTCTGCCCGGGCGCGGCGGCGAGCACCAGTCCGCACGAGACGCGGGCCGGGGCATCCGGAGCACTCGCGCGAATGCGCCCCCACCGCACCGGCCGCCGCCCCCAGGGGTGTCTTTGAGGCGCCCAAAGATGCGTTTATGCAGGTGAGAAGCGTGTGGAAGGTGCTTATGATCGAGGTGTCGGCCGCGTGAGGCGCCGTCGGAGCGAAGTACGAAGGAGCCCTCGCCGTGAGCACCACCGAGCCGTCCCGCACCGGCGCCACCCTCGACGTCGACCGCAGTGACACCGCCTACCGCATCTGGCTGAAAGACGCCGTCCGCAAGGTCCAGGCCGACGCCAACCGATCGGCCGACACCCACCTGCTGCGCTTCCCGCTGCCCGAGCGGTGGGGCATCGACCTGTACCTCAAGGACGAGTCGACCCACCCCACCGGCAGCCTCAAGCACCGCCTCGCGCGCTCCCTGTTCCTGTACGGCCTGTGCAATGGCTGGATCCGGCACGACCGTCCGGTGATCGAGGCGTCCAGCGGCTCGACGGCCGTGTCGGAGGCCTACTTCGCCAAGCTGATCGGCGTGCCCTTCATCGCCGTCATGCCGCGCACGACGAGCGCCGAGAAGATCCGCCTGATCGAGTTCCACGGCGGCCGGTGCCACTTCGTCGACGACCCGCGCACCATGTACGAGGAGTCGGCCCGCCTCGCGGCGGAGACCGGCGGCCACTACATGGACCAGTTCACCTACGCCGAACGGGCCACGGACTGGCGCGGTAACAACAACATCGCCGAATCGATCTTCCGACAGCTGGAGCGGGAGCGGTTCCCGGAGCCGGCGTGGATCGTCGCGACGGCGGGCACCGGCGGCACGTCGGCGACCATCGCGCGCTACGTCCACTACACGCAGCACGACACCCGTGTGTGCGTCGCCGACCCCGAGAACTCCTGCTTCTTCGAGGGCTGGACCACCGGCGATCCGGACGTCACCTGCGACTGCGGCTCACGTATCGAGGGCATCGGCCGGCCGCGCATGGAGCCGAGCTTCGTGCCCGGCGCCGTCGACCGCATGATGAAGGTCCCCGACGCCGCGAGCGTCGCCGCAGTTCGCGCCCTCGAGCGGGCCATCGGCCGCAAGGCGGGCGGCTCGACCGGCACCGGCCTGTGGAGCGCCCTGAAGATCGTCGCCGAGATGGTGGCCGACGGACGGCAGGGCAGTGTGGTCACCCTGCTGTGCGACCCGGGCGACCGCTATCTCGACAAGTACTACTCCGACGCCTGGCTCGCCGAACAGGGCCTCGACATCGCCCCCTACACGGCGGCCATCGACTCGCTGCTGGCGACGGGGGTCTGGCCGGACTGAGGGGTCCTTGCACTGTGAGCGCCTGATCAGGCCGCGTGGTCCGGTGCCGTGCATCGCAAGGCGCCGGAGAGCCCTCGTAGAGGAGCCACCAGGGCTTTCCCGCAACGCGGCGAGGTGCGGTGCCGGGCCGCGCGGCCCAGGCGGGCACAGTGCAAGGACCCCTGAGGGTCCTGCGTCCCCGGATCCGTCCCTGCGGGCCTGTTCCCGCCGATCCTGCCCGCGCCCCTACCCGCCCGCCGCCAACCGCCGGCCCAGACGCGTCATGGCGTCCCGGAAGGCGCGGGACTGGGCGGCCCGGGCCGGTTTCATGAACAGGCGGAACGGCGCCGACCCGTCCGCCGCGAAGGTCCACCGGATCCGGGTGCCGCGGTCGGCGGGCATCAGCCGCCACTCCTCGGCGAGGGCCCACACGCCCGGCGCGTTGGTCGTGTCGACGCGGTAGGCGTACACCTCGGGCTCGCGCGCCGCGAGGATCGTCTCCCGGAACCTGATCCCGCCCTTGAGACGGATCTCCCGGCCGGCCCCGTCGTCGACCGGCCGGGCGGACGTCACCTGGGGGAACCACTCCGCCCAGCCGGGCACGTCGCCGGCCAGCGCGCGGAACACCCTGTCGGGCGGGGCGGGCAGTTCCGCGGCGAAGACCAGGCGGACAGGCGCGCTCCCGACGAAGTCGAGCCCCACCGGACGCAGACGACGGGCCATGCTGAAGCCACCCCCTCGGTCGACGCTGCGTCATCCCAGCCGCTGTCCCGTCAGTTGTCCGCACCCTCGTCGGGCTCGCCGGCGACCACCAGACGGCGCAGGCGTTCGGAGATCTCCGCGCGCGCCGGCGCCGGCAGCCCCGCGTCCGTCACCAGCGTGTCGACCTGGTTCAGGGTCGCGAAGGAACTCAGCCCCACCACGCCCCACTTCGTGTGGTCGGCGACCACCACGACCCGCCGCGCCGACTGCACCAGCCGCCGGTTGGTCTCGGCCTCCGCCAGGTTCGGCGTGGACAAACCGGCCTCGGCCGATATCCCGTGGACGCCGAGGAAGAGCAGGTCGAAGTGGAGCGCCGCGATCGCCTGGTCGGCCACCGGCCCCACCAGCGAGTCGGACGGCGTGCGCACCCCGCCGGTCAGCACCACCGTGGCCGCACCCTGTCGGGGCCCCGACGTGCGCTGCGCCACGTGGAAGACGTCGGCCACCCGCACCGAGTTGGTCACCACCGTCAGATCCGGCACGTCGACCAGCTGGTGCGCGAGCGCGTACGTCGTGGTCCCGCCGGACAGGGCGATCGCGCTGCCCGGCGCGACCAGCTCGGCCGCCGCCCGCGCGATGTCCTCCTTCGCGGTCAGCTCCAGCCCCGACTTGGCCTCGAACCCCGGCTCGTGGGTGCTCGCCTCCACCACCGGCACCGCACCGCCGTGCACCTTCTCCAGGACGCCCTGCCGGGCCAGCGCGTCGAGATCGCGCCGCACCGTCATGTCCGACACGCCGAGCTTGCGCGTCAGCTCGTTGACGCGGACGCCGCCCCGTCGCCGGACCTCGTCCAGGATCAGGGCGCGACGCTGCTCCGCGAGGAGGTTCTGATTCTCACTCACGTACGCTCCGGTCCTCTCGCCTCAAGCCGATCCACTCCGTCCGACATGCCCGCGCACCTGCTACGACGAGGTCATTGTGCCGGTCGGCGGGGCTGCGGGCGTCCCATCCTCGCACGGGCGGGTACCGGTCGCGCCACCACCTGCCCGACGCGGGCATGTCACACCCCGGACCGAGGTCCCGCTCGCCCCACGGAACGGGAGAGATTCGGTGACAACAGGTGTGCACGGCCCGCTCAGCGGAGATCCTTGCCCCGCACGCACACATGTCGGCAGCGCGTCACGGGGGAAGTGCGAGAGCAGTGGAACGTGCGCAGGAACGGGCCGCGTCCGGCGCGGCGACGGGAGCCGCCCTGGAACTGCTGGTCCACGGCGTGGGCGGGGCCACGCCCGAGAGGATGCTGAACGATCCGCGCACCGTGCGGATCACCGGCGACGACACGGCCGCCGTCTTCCGGCGCGCCGAGGACGCGGACGCCGACCGTCCCGACGACGCCACCGGCGGCCCCCGGGACCGACCGGTCCCCGAGGCCTACGTCTGGTGCAACCTCACCTCCGGCAACGGCACCCGCGCCCTGTGGCTCCTGCTGCTGCCGTTCATGGTCGTCAACCTCGCCCACTGGATGCGCCCCGCCGCCCGGGAACGCACCCGCCCCGTGCGCCTGTACGGCCTGCTGGTGCGCCTCGCCGGACTCAGCCTGACGGTGCTGCTCGTCGCCGCGGCCTGCGAGGTCGCCCTCGACCTGACGGCCTGGCAGTGCGCCGGCACCCGCGCCTGCGCCGAGCGCCACTCCTGGCTGAACCTGCTGTCCCCGGCGCTGTCGGACGACGGCTGGTGGAGCGCGCCCGGCCGTCGCCTCGCCCTCGCGGCCCTGGTCCCCACCGCCCTCACCGGCCTGCTCTGGTACCTCTCCCACCGCACCTGGCGGGCCTACGAGTCCCAGGAGCCGCCGGGCGGTCGGCCCGAGCCGGCCGACGCACCCGCCCACACCGCCCTGGGCCGGCCCGGCTTCTGGTACGGACGCCGCCTGGTGGCCCGGCTGCGCGCGGCCCACACCGCGGCCGGCCTGCTCACGATCGCCGCGGCCGTCGGATCGACCGCCGCACGCCAAGACCGCGCCCCGGGCGGCCCCGCGCTGCTCGACGTCCTCGGCCGGCTCCTGGCGGTCGCCCTGGCCGGCGGCGCGCTCGCCACGCTGTGGGTGGTGTGCCGCCGCGGCCGCAGCGAACGCCGCCTCGACCGCGCACTCGACGCCCGCCTCGTACGCCGCCTGCCCCTGGCCGCCCTCGCCCTGCTCGCCCTCACCCTCGTGTACGCCGGCTGGGAGCGCCCCGGCTGGCGTTCGGCCGGCCGTCTCCCCGGCGACGTGACATTCGGCGGGATCGCCGTGCTCCAGGGTGCCCTGGTGATCGTCCTCGCCGGCGTCGCCACCGTGCTGCACCGCCGTTCCCACGAGGCCTCCGGCCGGGCCGCGTTGCACGGCCTCGGCGGCCCCGCCGTCGTGATGCTGGCCTGCGCCCTCGGCGGGGTGATGTCCGGCGGCGTGTCGCAGCGGGTGTCGGACTGGCTGGACGGCACCGGTGGCTTCCTCCCCGGGCCGCCCGTGCTGCTGACCTGGCAGGCGTCCGTCATTCCCGTCCTGCTGCTCGTGCTGCTCGTGCTGGGCGGACTGCTCGCCCGGCAGACCGTGCGGCTGGCGCGTGCCGAACGCGCCGCGGTCGAGCGCGACTACGCGGTGGGGCCCGCGGACGCGGCCCGCACCCAGCGCATCGCCCGCGCCCGCGCGATGGCCACCCTCACCGACCGCGGGCCCCTCGTCGTCGCCGTCACCGCCGCCACGACCCTGCTGCTGGGCGCCGGCGCCCTCGTCGGCGCCTTCGCCACCGGGAAGACACCGAACCGGGCCGCGGAGGGCACCCTGCCCTTCCTCGAAGGCGCCGCCCGGACCGGACAGGCCCTCGGCTCCTGGCTGATCGGGCTCGGGTTCATACTGTTCGTCACCTGGGGCCGGCGTGCCTACAAGGACCCCTCCGCCCGGCGCACCATCGGCATCCTCTGGGACGTGGGCACCTTCTGGCCGCGCGCCGCCCACCCCTTCGCACCGCCCTGCTACGCCGAACGCGCGGTGCCCGACCTGACCTGGCGGATGGCCACCTGGACACGCGCCACCGGCGGACGGCTGGTGATCTCCGGCCACTCCCAGGGCAGCGTCCTCGCGGCCGCCGCAGCCTGGCAGCTGGGGGCGGCCGACCGTCGACGCGTCGCCCTGCTCACCTACGGCTCGCCGCTGGAACGCCTCTACGGCCGCTGGTTCCCCGCCCACTTCGGCCCGGCCGCGCTGACCGCGCTCCACGAGGACATGGATTGCTGGCGCAACCTCTACCGCCTCACCGACCCCATCGGCGGGCCGGTGAGGCTGGCCGGCGACCACTGCGGCCCCGCGGTCGACCGCGCCCCCCTCGCCGACCCGCTTGCCTACGGCCGTACCGAGGACCACCCGCTGCCCACGCCGCTCCTCGGACACTCCGACTACCAGGCGGACCCGGCGTTCGCACAGGAACGGCAGCGCCTGCTGGCCCGCCTGCACCCGGAGGTCCCCGCACCGCGCGCGGAGGGGTCCGACGACGGGGCCTAGGGTTCCTTGCACCGTGAGCCTCTGATCAGGCCGCGCGGTCAGGCGGGCACAGTGCAAGGACCCCCGAGAGCTCCGAACAGAGGGGGAGACCGGTCAGCCGGCGGCGTCCGGTGCGTGCGATCGCAAAGCGCCGGAAGCTCCTCGTAGCGGAGCCACCCGGCCCCTCGGCGACGCGGCGAGCCGCGTGCCGGGCGCCGCGTGCCGGGCGCCGCGTGCCGGGCGCCGCGAGCCGGACTCCCCTTCTGCCCGGGGCTCTCAGGGCAGCTCGGGCAGATCCTCCGCGTACAGCAGCGTCAGATCGTCGGTGCTGGGCTCCGGCACCTGCGCGACCCGGCTCGCGTGGCGTTCCACCATCGCCTCGAACGTCTGGCGGGCGGTGCGGCCGTTGCCGAAGGCGGGGCCCTTCGGGATCTCCGTGAAGTACTTCAGCAATGCCTCGGCGGTCCCCGACGCGAGCCGGTACTCGTGCTCCTCGGCCTGCTGCTCCACGATCCGCAGCAGCTCCTCGGGCCCGTAGTCGCCGAAGGTGATGGTCCGTGAGAAACGGGAGGCCACGCCGGGGTTGACCGACAGGAACCGCTCCATCTCGGCGGTGTAGCCGGCCACGATCACCACGACGGCGTCCCTCTGGTCCTCCATCAGCTTCACGAGCGTGTCGATGGCCTCCTTGCCGAAGTCACGCCCCGCGTCCTCCGGCGACAGCGCGTACGCCTCGTCGATGAACAGCACACCCCCGCGGGCCCGCTCGAACGCCTCCTGGGTGCGGATCGCCGTGGAACCGATGTGCTCTCCGACCAGGTCGACGCGGGAGACCTCGACGAGATGGCCCTTCTCCAGGACGTCCAGCGCGGCGAGGATCTCCCCGTACAGACGCGCCACCGTCGTCTTGCCGGTACCGGGGGAGCCGGTGAACACCAGGTGGCGCTTGACGGAGGCCGCCTTCAGTCCGGCCTGCTGCCGGCGCCGGCCCACCTCGATCATGTCGGTCAGCGCACGCACCTCGCGCTTGACGCTGTCCAGGCCGACCAGCGCGTCGAGTTCACCGAGCACGTCCGTGGAGGTGCGCACCGGCTTCTCCGGGCCGCCGGCCGACGCCGGCACCGTGTCCCGCTGCTCGGGGATCGCGCCGAGCAGGACCGGCGACGGGGGGACCGCCGTCTGCACGGCCGTCTCGAGCGCCGTCGACGGGTCGCGCGCCCCCGCGCTCTCGTCGCTCGTGCAGTCCTCGGCCACCGGGCCCGACCCGGGCGGCGCGTCGGCGGCGTCGGCGAACTCGTACCCGCCGCGCGCGCAGCGCTCGGTCCGGCATCTGCGCAGCGTCGTTCGGCAACCGTCTATCACGTGGAAGCCGTAGCCGCCGCTGCGCGTCACCCGGCAGTTCAGGAAGCTGCCGCGGCCGCCGGCCGACACGTAGAACCCCGCCTCGGCGGGGGAGTCGACCGTGCAGCGCTCGACGGTGGGATCGGCGCCCTTGGTGACGATCACACCGGTCTGGGTGGCGTCCACGGTGCAGTTGTTGAGGGTGCCGCCGCTGCCGTGGTCGCGGAACCAGGCCCCAGTGCCGGCGTCCCGGATCCGGCAGTCGTCGAGCTGTGCGGTCGCGCCGTCGCTGACCGACACGGCCGTGTTGCGCACCTGCGACAGGTCGCTGTCGACGACGTCCACGCGCGAGCCGCGGTCGAGGACGAACAGGGCGTCCGGCACGTCGTGCACACGACAGGAGTCCAGGACGGCCGTGGCGCCGTCGCTGACCCACACGGCGGGGTAGTCGCCGGTGCTGTCGAAGATCTCGCACTGGTTGGCGTCCACCCTGGTGCCCGGGTCCCACACCGACAGCCCGTTGCGCCCGAACTGACGCACCGACGTGCGGGTGAGGGTGAGGACGGAACGCGAGCGCAGGTCGACCGCGTTCTCCGGGATGTCGTGGATACGGCAGTCGGCCAGGGTGAGCACGGCGTCGGTGTCCAGGGTGACACCGTCAGCGGTGGTGCGGTGCACATCGCAGTCGGTGAGGTGGCCGGTGGCCTGGGCGGTGATCTGGACGCCGCTGCCCCTGACCTCGTACACCTCGCAGCCCACCGCCTCGAGGGCGGAGTTCTCGCCGGTCGCGCTCAGGCCGCTGCCCGAGGTGTGGTGCACCCGGCAGCGCTCCAGGCGCGGATGCCCGCCGCCGCGGACGGCGACGCCCGCCTGCCCGGCGGCGACGACCTCGCACTCCTCGAAGACACCGCCGCCGCCGTCGACCACGGCGATGCCGATGCCCGCCGGATTGTCGACGGTGCACCGCCGTACCGTCGGCCGGGCTCCACCGCGCACCTCGATGCCGGCCGAGGACCGGGACACGATCCGCACGTCCAGCAGTTCGGGTGTGCCCTCCTCTACGAGCACCGCGGGCGCCGCCGCGTCCTGGCCCTCCACGTGCAGGTCCTGCACCACCGCCGAGGCCCGCACGGTCAGCGGCACACCGTCCGCGGGCGCGATCCGCACGGAACCGGGGGCGCCCTCGGGACCGCGCAGGGTCACCGCCCGCTCGATGACGAGGTTCTCCCGGTAGGTGCCGGGAGCGATGGTGAGGACGTCGCCCTCGGCCGCGGCCTCCAGGGCGGCGGCGAGCGATGCGTACTCACCCGTGCGGCGCCGCCACCGCGATGCGCCGGTGTGCGTCACCTGGACCGTGCCCTGTGCCATGGAGTTGCCTTGCCCCCACCTCGTCGTACGCGGGTCGATGCCGAATGCTTCGGCCGGACCACCGTAGCGTGTGGACGGGCGCTGAGTTGACCAAGACAGAAGGTGTCAGCAACCTGTACCGGTGCGGCCCCAGTCCGGGCCGGCGCGGTCCCAGGCCTGGTCCCAGACGGCGTACCGACGGCGGAGCATGCGCCACACGATCACCCGTCGGCCGCCCTCGACGACGCCGGCGGCGAGCAGGGCCGCGCCGAACCCGGCGAGGACGGCGTGCGCCGTCGCCGTGGCGGAGTCCAGCGGCCGCGCCACCGGTCGGCCGTGCGCGTCGGTCCACATCCGGAACTCGTCGCCCTGCCGCGGGGATCGCAGGTCGGCCACGACCGTGCCGCGGTGGTCGGTGCCGTCGGGCGCGGTCCAGTCGGCGACCACGCGGCTGCGGGTCTCGCGCCCGGTGGCCGTCTCGGGGTTCGCCTCCAGCGGCGAGGGGGCCGGTGTGCGGGCCACGGTGGCCGTGACCGGGTGGCGGGACGCGTGCTGCTCGCGCACCGACCGCTGCAGCGCGTCCCGTGTGACCGCCCCGACGAGGGAGCCGACGACGGGTGCGAGGAGGAGGATCGACAGCAGGGCCGTCAGAGCGAGCCACGCCTCGACCAGATCAGTCGTACGGCGCAACGGGTTGTGCCGCCAGCGCCAGAGTCCGCCGATCGCTCTCATGTGTCCCGCACCCCCTTCTGCTCCGTGATAACGCCCCGAGGGGCCGTTCACGGCGGGGACCGGTCGAAGAGAGAGCCACATCACCTGGAACCGGGTCCCCTCATGGACTTCTCACGAGAGCACAACGGCCGGAGGGCGAGCGCGGGTTCCCGCGCCCGTCCGGCGCGGGCAGAGCGCGGCCGGAACTACGCGACGATCCGGACCGGGTCGCCGACCCGGACCGTGCCGCGCGACAGCGGCACCAGGTTCTGCCCGAAGACCAGCTTGCCGTCGAGGCGGCGGTGCCGGCCGAGGGAGTACAGGGGCTCCCTGCCGCGGACCGCGGTGGTCTGGTCGGTCGTCGTCACCACGCACCGCCCGCAGGTCTTCGCCACCCGGAAGCCGACCTCGCCGATCGTCAGACGCGACCAGCCGTCCTCGGCCCACGGGGCGGTGCCGGCCACGACCAGGTTCGGCCGGAACCGGTTCATCGGCAGCGGGCCCTCGGCGGCGTGCTCACCCTGCGCGATCAGGGAGTTGAGGGCGTCGAGGGACGCGGTCGTGGCGAGCAGCAGCGGGTAGCCGTCGGCGAACGTGACCGTCTCGCCGGGCAGGGCGTACGCGGGGTCGACCGGGCGGCGCGTCGCGGGATCGTCCATGTGCACCAGGCGCACCTCCGATCCCAGGTAGGCGCTGCACCAGGCGTGCGCGGCCGGGTCGGCGAGGGCGCCGTCCACCTTGTCGCGGAAGATCTCCACCACGACCGTGCCCACCGGCTCCGGCACGGCGACGGTCAGGGGCTCACGACCGGGAGCGGACAGACGCAGGCCGCCGCCGGGCAGGAGCTCGGCGGCGGCCATGGCGAGGCGCGGCTGCTGGCGTTGCGTGACGACCTTTCCCCCGTCGTCGATCAGCGCCCAGCGTCGGTCTCCGGCCAGCCCCCAGGGCTCCACGAGGGCCTCCCGGGGCGACAGACCCCGGAACGCCTTGACCGGATGAACGTGAATCGACAGCAGTCGCGCATGATGCCCCATGGGCCCATCCTGCCAGGTGGCGTGGACGGGCCCTGCGACGGATCAGTAGCCGCGGTACTGCTGGTTGTTGTACGGATCCTGGTAGGGAGCACCGGCCGGCCGGGGAGCCGCGGGGCGCATCGCCTCATAGCCCATGCCGGGTGCCGCCGGGCGCGGCTGCTGCGCCTGCGGGCCGGGGTAGCCGCGCGGCGCGGTGGCCTGCGGCGGGATGTAGGCCGCCTGCTGCAGCGGGGCGGGCTGCTGCGTCTGCGGGTAGCCGTAGGAGGGCTGGGACGGGGCCGCCGGGAGGGCGGGCAGTGCCGAGGGCAGCGCCGGCAGGCTGCCGGTCGGCATGGCGTACTCGGCGGGGACCCGGATCGGGGCGATCTGCGGGGTGCCCCGCTCGGCCACGAGCGAGTCGTAGATCGGAGTGTCCGGGAAGGAGGCGGAGTAGTAGCCGCCGCCATAAGTGGAGCGGGGGGAGGTCATGGGACATAAGTTAAGCCCACGATGTGCTGGTTGGGGAGACCGATAAGAGGGTTGTTTTCCGTGTCGGCGATGACTTGGGATCCCCAATGCGAGCGAACTTGGCAAAAAGGGGCGGCAATCCACGCTGTGATCGGATAAAGGCCGAGTTCCGGGCGGGTTACCGGCGGTCTGCCGGGGTTGTTCGGCGCTTGTTTCCGCGCCGCGGATGGGCGTTCCCGGTCCGGCCGAATAGGTTGGCCGGGTAGACAGGACCGAGGACGCCGGGACGAGCGCCCGGCCCCGCGACAGGTGATGGGGGCGGACATGTCAATGCCGAAGGGCTCCAACACGCCGGTGCCGACGACGGCGCTGCGGGTGGAGGTCGGCTGGCGCTCCGGGCCGGGCGTGCCCGACGCGGACGCCTCCGCGCTGCTGCTGGTCGGTGGGAAGGTCCGCTCCGACAGCGACTTCGTCTTCTACAACCAGCCGGCGCACGCCTCCGGCGCGGTCCGCCACGAGGGCAAGCGGCACGCGGGCGGCCGGGTCACCGACACCCTGCTCGTCGACCTCGCGCGCGTGGAGCCCACGGTCGAGACGGTCGTCCTCGCCGCCTCGTCGGACGGCGGCACGTTCGGACAGGTGCCGGACCTCGCCGTCGAGGTGCGGGACGCGCAGCAGAACACGGTGGTGGCCCGCTTCGACAGCACCGACGCGAGCGTCGAGACGGCCTTCGTGCTGGGCGAGTTCTACCGCCGCCAGGGCGCCTGGAAGTTCCGGGCCGTCGGACAGGGCTACGGCAGCGGCCTGGAGGGCCTGGCCACCGACTTCGGCATCACCGTCGACGAGCCGCAGCGCGCGGCACCCCCCGTGACCGCGCCGTCGACCCCGCAGATCCCCGCGACGCCTGTGCCGCCGCCCGTGACGATGCCCTCCGTCCCCGCCGCCGTGCCCCCGCCCCCGCCGCAGGCGCCGCCCACCGCGCCGGTCCGCCTGACCAAGGTCACGCTGACCAAGGCCGCCCCGTCCGTGTCGCTGACCAAGCAGGGCGGCACCTCGGGCGCGATGCGCGTGAACCTCAACTGGGAGGTGCGCAAGCAGTTCTCGCGGTGGGGCAGCAAGCACGGCCGCGCCGTCGCCCTCCACAACGACCTCGACCTGGACCTGTGCGCCCTGTTCGAACTCGCCGACGGCCGCAAGGGAGTCGTCCAAGCCCTCGGCAACGCCTTCGGCGCGCTGCACCAGCCGCCGTACATCCACCTCGACGGCGACGACCGCACCGGGGCCGTGTCCAGCGGTGAGAACCTCACCGTCAACCTCGACCACAAGGACGCCTTCCGGCGCATCCTCGTCTTCGTGACCGTCTACGAGGGCGCCCGGTCCTTCGCCGACCTGCACGCCACGGTCACGCTCCACCCCCAGTACGGTGCCCCGATCGACTTCTCCCTGGACGAGTGCACCGTCCCGTCGACGGTGTGCGCGCTCGCGCTGATCACCAACACCGGCAGCGACCTCGTCGTCCAGCGCGAGGCCCGCTACCTCGTGCCGGAACGCGGCGTCAGCCCGCAGCGCACCGTCGACCACGCCTACGGATGGGGCATGAACTGGACGCCGGGCCGCAAGTGACGCGGGTTCAGGCTCCGAACAAGAGGGAGGCCGAGCCGGGCTCCCTCCTGTTCGGAGCTCTCAGCCCTCGTCGGGCACGGCGTCCGGACGGGCGTAGGTGCGGCCCTTCCAGGCCGCACCGCGCCCCCGGTAGTGCTGCACGGCGGAGTCCACCGTCATCAGGAGGTAGAGGAGGGCGGTGAACGGCAGCAGCGGTGCGAGCCACAGCGGCTGGTGGTAGTACCGCAGCATCGGCACATAGGTGCCCGTCATCACCAGCCAGGCCGGGCCGCCGAGCCACGCCGCGGACGCGCTGCCGGTGGTGAGCCCGGTCAGGACGGCGAGCGGCGGCACCAGGTACACCAGGGTGAGGCCGAGGACCGTGCCGGCCAGTACGAGCGGACGGTGCCGCAGCTGCGCGTAGGCGCTGCGCGACACCATCCGCCACAGGTCGCGCAGGCTCGGGTAGGGGCGCACACTGTCCACCCGGTCGGCCAGCCCGAGCCAGATGTGGCCGCCGCTCCTCTTCACGGCCCGCGCGAGCGCGACGTCGTCGATGACCGCCTGCCGGATGCCGTCCGGGATGCCGGCCCGCGCGGCCGCCTCCGTGCGCAGCAGGACGCAGCCGCCGGCCGCGGCCGCCGTGCGCGCGCCGCGCCGGCCGACACGGCGGAACGGGTACAGCTGGGCGAAGAAATAGACGAAGGCCGGCACGACCAGCCGCTCCCACAGGCTCTCCACGCGCAGCCGCGCCATCTGCGAGACCAGGTCGAAGCCCCCGGTGCGCGCCGCCGCCACCAGTTCCCGCAGGCTGTCCGGGGCGTGCGCGATGTCGGCGTCCGTCAGGAGGAGGTATTCGGGCTCACGCGCGCGTGACAGGGCGATACCGTGCCGCACGGCCCACAGCTTGCCCGACCAGCCCGCGGGCGGCTCGCCCGGCGAGACCACGGTCAGCGGCAGCCCGCCGAGCCGCCGTGCGAGCTCACGCGCCAGCTCGCCGGTGCCGTCCACGCTGCCGTCGTCGACGAGGAACACCTCCGCCCGCCCCGGATAGTCCTGCGCGAGCAGCGACGGCAGGCTTACGGGCAGCACCGCCGCCTCGTCCCGCGCGGGGACGACGACACCGACCGACGGCCACGTGCCCGGCTCCCGGCGCGGCGGCAGCCGTACGTCGGTGCGCCAGAAGAAGCCCTGGCAGAGCAGCAGCCACGTCCACGCGGCGAGGGACACGGCGGCGATCCACACGATGGCGCTCACGGGCGCAGTCTGCCCCACCCGACCGGGCCTCCACGGCACATCGTCTATCGTGGCCGGGTGAAGATCGCGCTCATGGACTCCGGAATCGGGCTGCTGGCGGCCACCGCCGCGGTACGGCGCCTGCGACCCGACGCGGATCTCGTGCTCTCCCTGGACCCCGACGGAATGCCCTGGGGGCCGCGCACGTCCGCGGACCTCACCCGGCGCGCGGTGGCCGTCGCCGAGGCCGCCGCCGCCCACGGGCCCGACGCCCTCATCGTCGGCTGCAACACGGCGACCGTCCACGCCCTGCCGACCCTGCGCGAGCGCCTCGAACCCGCCATCCCGGTGATCGGCACCGTACCCGCCATCAAGCCGGCCGCGGCCGGCGGCGGCCCCGTCGCGATCTGGGCCACGCCCGCCACGACCGGCAGCCCCTACCAGCGCAACCTCATCCGGGACTTCGCCGGCGGCGTCACCGTCGCCGAGGTGCCCTGCTGGGGCCTGGCCGAGGCCGTGGAGCACGCCGACGAGGCGGCGATCGACGCCGCCGTCGCCGCGGCCGCGGCCCTGACCCCCGAGGACGTCACGACCGTCGTCCTGGGCTGCACCCACTACGAACTCGTCGGCGAACGCATTCGCGCCGCCGTCCAGCGCCCGGGCCGTCTCCCGCTCGCCCTGCTCGGCTCGGCCGGCGCGGTCGCCGCGCAGGCGCTGCGCCGCATCGGCGTCCCCGCCGCGCCCGACGCGGAGGCCCGCGGCACCGTGACCGTTCTGCTCAGCGGCCGCGAGGGCGGCCTTCCGGTTCCCGCCCTCGCCTACGCGGAGGGGCGTCTGCTCCAGGCGGTCAGCCCCGCCCCGTGACGGGCCGGTCACCGCGCCGGCCCACCCGGCACCGCGCGTCCTCCGGGCGGCCCAGTCACCCTCCGCGACCCGGTACCGGCGGAGAGAAACCTGAGTAACCTCATACCCATGAGGGATCCCCACGCCGGCGGGGACGACGCCCCGCACGTCTGGCACGGACGCGCCACCAACCGGTTCCAGTGGCTGCTCGCGCTCGTGGGCGCCGCCTGCATGGCCCTCGGCGTCGAGCTGGCCGTCGACTCCGCGTGGACCTCCGGCGTCGCGCTGGTCGTGTCCGTCGTGGGCTGCATCGCCGCCGGACTGCTGGTCCTCTTCGGCACCCTCGCCTTCGTCCACGTCGACCTGAAGCTCGACAGGGAGTCCCTCGAGGTGCGCTGCGGCCACATCGGGCTGCCGCGCCGCCGCATCCCCCTCGCGCATGTCGCCGGTGCCGACTTCGACCCGCACGTCACCCCCCGCCACTGGGGCGGCTGGGGCTACCGCTGGCGGCCGGAGAAGGGCACCGCCGTCGTCGTACGGCGTGGCGAGGGCGTCGTGCTGCGCCTCTGGGACGGCCACACGTTCACGATCACCGTGGACGACGCCGAATCCGCCGTGCAGGCCATCAGGGACCGGCTGCGGCAGAGCACGCCCGGCGCGGCGCACTGACGCCGGACGCGCTGGTCAGGCGGCCGGGCGGTCGTCACGCGGGCGCCGGTCCCCGGCCGGCCGGGGTGGCGCGTCGACGGGGGCCGGTTCCACCGCGAGCGGACGGGCCGTGGCCAGGCCCGCCAGCAGACCGGCGCCGACCGACACGGCGGTGAAGCTGAGCACGTTGCCGACGCAGGCGGCCGCCGCCAGCGCCGTGAGCGCGGCACCCGCGGTGAGGACCACCGGGGTCGGGCGCGGGGCGCGCCACAGCGCGAACAACAGCCAGCAGAAGGCAGCCGCCAGCAGCAGCACCCCCACCACCCCCTGCTCGGCGGCCATCTGCAACGGCGCGGAGTGCGGTTTGCCGTCGGGCAGGGCCGAGCGGGCCGCCGTCGCGCTGAGCTCTCCGAACCGACCCGGTCCCACGCCGAGACCGGGGTCGCGGTGCGCGAGGTCCAGGGCGTCGCGCCACAGGTCGACCCGGCGCGGCGTCAGCCGGTCCGCCAGCGAGGCGGCGAGCCCGCAGGGCAGCGCGCGGCCGGCCACCGCCCAGGTCAGGGCCGTTCCGCCGGCCGCGGCCAGGGTCAGTCCGGCGAGGCCCGCGCCCCGGTGCCGCATCCGGCCGGCCGCAAGGGAGCACAGCAGAACGGCGCCGCAGGTCACCACGGCGGTGGTCGCCCCCAGGACCGCCCCGGTCACCGCGACGCCGACCGCCACCAGCCGCAGGGCGAACCGCAGCGCGGGCACCGGCGTGGCCCAGGCGGCGCAGCACGCGGCGCCCGCCGACAGGGTCAGCACCGCGGTGGTGGCACCCGCGTGCCCGAGCGGGCCGGCGAACTCGGGACCCGGGGTGAGCCGCGGCAGCGCCACCGTCAGACCGAGCCCCGCGACCGCCGCGGCACACGGCGCGGCGACGGGCAGCAGCACGCCGCACATCCGCCCCGCCGCGTAACCGGCGGCCACGGCCAGCACCGCCAGCAGCACACCCTCCGGGCGTCCGCCCTGGGCCGTCGCGGTGATCAACGACCAGGCCGCGCAGGCTCCGAGCACTGCGACGCCGGCCGCGTCAGAAACGTTTCGCCTGTTGTCGACGTTCCGAGCGTCGTCGATCTGCCGTCTGTCGTCGTCCGCCTCCTGGCCGGCCGCGGACGACGTACCCGTGAACCGCACGCGTCCCCCCGAACCCGGTCTCCCGCGGACCGCCCCGCGCCTCCGGCCGCCCCGCGCGGCAGGAGCTCTGGCTCACGGTAACGGCTGACGGGCGGTTTGTGGATGACGTGCGCGGGATGCGGGGCGGTCCCGGGGCGCGGGCGGTGCTGTCGGCCAAAAGGTGACTCGCCGTACACTCCCGGAGTGACCGTCACCGCAACTTCCGTGGCCCGGCCGGACCAGCTGGACCCCACCCCCGCGCCGTCGCGCGGCACCAGGCTCCGGCGCCTCGTCCCCGCCGCCACCGCGGCGCTCGCCGGAGTGCTCCTCTACGTCAGCTTCCCGCCCCGCACCCTGTGGTGGCTCGCCCTGCCCGCCTTCGCCGTCCTCGGCTGGGTGCTGCGCGGCCGGAGCTGGAAGGCGGGCCTGGGCCTCGGATACCTCTTCGGTCTCGGCTTCCTGCTGCCGCTGCTGGTGTGGACCGGTGTCGAGGTCGGCCCCGGTCCCTGGATCGCCCTGGTGGTCATCGAGGCGGTCTTCGTCGCCCTGGTCGGCGCCGGTGTGGCGGTCGTGTCGAAGCTGCCCGCCTGGCCGGTGTGGGCGGCCGCGCTCTGGACCGCCGGTGAGGCGGCACGCGCGCGTGCGCCCTTCGAGGGCTTCCCCTGGGGCAAGATCGCCTTCGGTCAGGCGGACGGCGTGTTCCTGCCGCTCGCCGCGGTGGGCGGCACCCCCGTGCTCGGCTTCGCGGTCGTGCTGTGCGGATTCGGCCTCTTCGAGGTCGTGCGTCTGGCGCTCCGGTGGCGGCGCACCCGCGCGGTGCGCCGGTCGGCCGCCGTGCTGGCGCTGCTCGGCGTCGCCGTGCCGGTCGTGGGCGCCGTGGCCGCCCGCCCGCTGGTGAGCGACGCGGCGGAGGACGGCACCGCGACGGTCGCCCTCGTCCAGGGCAACGTGCCCCGCCTCGGCCTCGACTTCAACGCCCAGCGCCGGGCCGTGCTCGACTACCACGTGCGCGAGACGCGCCGCCTGGCCGCCGAGGTCGCGGCGGGCACGGTACCCCGGCCGGACTTCGTGCTGTGGCCGGAGAACTCCTCCGACATCGACCCCTTCGCCTACGCGGACGCCGCCACCGTCATCCAGGACGCCGCCGAGGCGGTGGGTGTGCCCGTCTCCGTCGGCGGGGTCGTCGAGCGCGACGGCAGGCTCTACAACGAGCAGATCCTGTGGGACCCGGCGAAGGGACCCACCCAGACCTACGACAAGCGGCAGATCCAGCCGTTCGGCGAGTACCTGCCGCTGCGCTCGTTCATCGGAGCCATCAACCCCGACTGGACCGCGATGGTCCGCCAGGACTTCAGCCGGGGCACCGAGCCGGGCGTGTTCGACATCGGCGGCACCAGGGTCGGGCTCGCCACCTGCTACGAGGCGGCCTTCGACTGGGCCGTGCGCGACACCGTCACCCACGGCGCCCAGCTGATCTCCGTGCCCAGCAACAACGCCACCTTCGACCGCAGCGAGATGACCTACCAGCAGCTCGCCATGTCCCGCGTCCGCGCGGTCGAGCACAGCCGGACCGTCACCGTGCCCGTGACCAGCGGCGTCAGCGCGATCATCATGCCGGACGGGAAGATCACCCAGCGGACCGGGATGTTCGTCGCGGACTCCCTGGTGCAGAAGGTGCCCCTGCGCTCCTCGCAGACGCCCGCGACGCGCTTGGGCACCATCCCGGAGATGCTGCTGGTGCTCGTCGCCGCGGGCGGACTGGGCTGGGCGCTCGGCGCGGGAGTGCGGGAGCGGCGGGCGCCGGCGCAGGGGCAGGCGCAGGGGGCGTCGGAGGCGCAGGCATAAGGGACTGCGGGAGCGGGGGCCCGGCGGAGCAGGGGCAGGTGCGGCGCGCGTCACTTGGTCGGGCGGCACGGGGTGGTGTCGCCCGGGCGGGCTGATGGGATCGTGCGCCCTGGTCGGGTGACACGGGGGCGTGCGCCTCGGGTGGGCGGCGCGGTGGCGTGCGCTCCGGGCGGGTGGCGCGGTGGCGTGCGCTCCGGGCGTGCGGCGAGCGGACGGAGCTGTTCACCGGTCGCGCGGCAGGTCCGTACGCCCTCCGGGGGCCTCTGCGCGCCTCCGGGCGCGGGTGCCGGCCCCGGATAGGGTCGGCGCATGCCAACTCCAGACTTCATCCGCGCGATCCGGACGACCGCCGGTCACCAGTTGCTCTGGCTCCCCGGCGTCAGCGCCGTCGTCCTCGACGACGAGGGCCGGGTGCTGCTGGGGCAGCGGGCGGACAACCACCAGTGGACCGTGATCACGGGCATCCCCGACCCGGGCGAGCAGCCGGCGGACTGCGCCGTGCGAGAGGTGTACGAGGAGACCGGCGTGCACTGCGTGCCGGAGCGGGTGGTACTGGTCCGCGCCGGCAGGGAGGTCGAGTACCCCAACGGCGACCGCTGCCAGTTCATGGACATCACCTTCCGCTGCCGGGCCGTCGGCGGCGAGGCGCGCGTCAACGACGACGAGTCCGTCGACGTGGGCTGGTTCGCGGTGGACGCCCTGCCGCCCCTGCACGAGCGGCAGCTGTTCCGTCTCAAGCAGGCACTGTCCGACGAACCCACATGGTTCGAGACCACGGATTCGCAGTGAAGTATGGGGTCTGACCATATGGGGTGGTGGCGGGGCGCTGCCTAGGGTCGGTCCATGACCACACCCCCCACCGCCCCGGGCCACCTCACTTCCCCCTCCCTCGACCTCGGTGGCCGCAGCGCCCTCGTCACCGGCGCCGCCGGCGGTATCGGCCGCGCCTGTGCGCTGCGGCTGGCGGCCGCCGGGGCCACGGTGCGGGCCGTCGACCGGGACGCCACCGGCCTGGCGACGCTCGTCGAGAGCGCCGGCGGTCTGCCGGGCGCCGTCGAGGCGCACGTCCTGGACCTCATGGACCTGGACGCCGCCGAACGCGCCGCCGCCGGAACCGACGTCCTGGTCAACAACGCGGGCCTGCAACTCGTGCGGCCCCTGGAGGACTTCCCGCCGGACGTCTTCCACACGGTGCTCACCGTGATGCTGGAGGCGCCGTTCCGGCTCATCCGCGGCGCCCTGCCCCATATGTACGGACAGGGCTGGGGCCGCATCGTCAACATCTCCTCCGTCCACGGACTGCGCGCCTCCGCGTACAAGTCGGCGTACGTGGCCGCCAAGCACGGACTGGAGGGACTGTCCAAGACCGCCGCCCTGGAGGGGGCGGCCCACGGCGTCACCTCCAACTGCGTCAACCCGGCCTACGTCCGCACGCCCCTCGTGGAGCGGCAGCTCGCCGATCAGGCGCAGGCGCACGGCCTGAGCGAGGAGGGCGTGCTCTCCGAGGTGCTCCTGCGGGACAGCGCCGTCAAACGGCTCCTCGAACCGGAGGAGGTCGCCGAGGCCGTCGCCTACCTCTGCGGCCCGCAGGCGTCCTTCGTGACCGGCACCTCGCTGGTCCTGGACGGCGGCTGGACCGCGCACTGAGCCGCCCGCGACCCGGGGCGTCCGGAGTTTTCCACAGGCCTGACGGGCCGCCCCGGTCATGAGGAATCCTGTGAGCATGTCCCGCGATCACGTGGAGCCGGTCGAGCGCTCCGTCAGCGCCGCCCCGCCGGCCCCGAGCACCCCCCACGGTGCCGAGGCGCCGTTCCTCGAGCTGCTCACCCGGGGTGCGGCCGCCGAGGCGTACGAGCGTCCGGTGCTTCTCGCGCGCGCCGAGGGACGACCCGCCGAGGAGACCGCGGCCCTCGAACACGCCCAGCTGCTCGCCCTGCGCGTCCGCTCCGAGCTGGAGAAACGCCGTCGGCGCGAGGCCGAGCTGTCGGCACTCTTCGAGACCGCGCACGACCTCGCGGGCCTGCGCGACGTGGACGCCGTCCTCCGGGCGATCGTGCAGCGCGCCCGCTCGCTGCTCGGCACCGACGTCGCCTACCTCAGCCTGAACGACCCGGTCAGGGGCGACACCTACATGCGGGTCACCGAGGGCTCGGTCGCCGCCCGCTTCCAGCAGCTGCGCCTGGGGATGGGGGAGGGCCTCGGCGGTCTGGTCGCCCAGACGGCCCGCCCGTACGTCACCGACGATTACTTCCGCGACGAGCGCTTCCGGCACACCGCGACCATCGACGCCGGCGTGCGTGACGAAGGTCTGGTGGCGATCCTCGGCGTTCCGCTGACCCTGGGGGCGAACGTCATCGGGGTGCTGTTCGCCGCCGACCGGCGCGCCCGCGTCTTCGAACGGGAGCAGATCGCGCTGCTGGGCTCCTTCGCCGCGCTCGCCGCGGCGGCCATCGACACCGCCAACCTGCTCACCGAGACCCGCTCGGCGCTGGCCGACCTGGAGCACGCCAACGAGATCATCCGGGACCGCAGCGGAGTCATCGAGCGCGCCTCCGACGTCCACGACCGGCTCGCCGAGCTCGTGCTGCGCGGCGGCGGGGTCCACGATGTGGCCGACGCGGTCTCCGAGGTCCTCGACGGCGACGTGGCGTTCACCGAGACCGCACCGGCGGCAGCGGTGGAGGCGTCCCGCGCCGAAGGACACGCGGTGCGGCACGCGGACGACTGGATCGCCGCCGTCGCCGCCGGCGGAGAACTGCTCGGCGCGCTCGTCCTGCGCGGCCATCCCGGCCTCGACCCCGTCGACCAGCGCACCCTGGAGCGCGCCGCGATGGTCACCTCACTGCTGCTGCTGGCCCGCCGCTCCGCCGCCGAGGCCGAGCAGCGCGTCCGCGGCGAGCTGTTGGACGACCTTCTCGACGCCCGCGACCGCGACGGGCGCCTGCTGCGCGAGCGCGCCCAGCGGCTGCGCGCCGACCTCGACGCGACGCACGTGGTCCTCGCCGCCCGCCTGGACACCACCGAGGCCGACGCCGACCAGGAGGCGGACGCCCGCCGGCGCCTGTGGTCCGCAGCCTCCCACCTCGCCGCGACCCGCCACGGTCTGGCGGCGGCCCGTGACGGCGGCACCGTCCTGCTGCTGCCCCTCGACCCCGGCACCTCAGCGACGGAGCTGGCCCGCCGCACCGCCCGCCACCTCGGCACCGCCGTCCACGAGGCGGTCACCGTCGGCGCCTCCGCACCGGTCGGCGACCTCGCCACCCGGCCGGAAGCGGCGGCCGCCGCCTACGAGGAGGGCCGCCGCTGTCTCGACGCCCTCCGGTTGCTGGGCCGCTCCGGCGACGGCGCCGCCGCCGAGGACTTCGGCTTCCTCGGACTGCTGCTCGCCGGGGACCGGGACGTGGTGGGCTTCGTGGACCGCACCATCGGAGAGGTCGTCTCCTACGACGAACGCCGCGGCACCGACCTCGTGCGCACCCTCGACGCCTACTTCGCCTGCGGCATGAGCCCGGCCCGCACCAAGGACGAGCTCCACGTCCACGTCAACACGGTGGCCCAGCGTCTCGAGCGCGTCGCCCGTCTCCTGGGGGAGGACTGGCAGAGCCCGGCCCGCGCACTGGAGATACAACTCGCTCTGAAACTGCACCGGTTGTCGGAACCGATACCGCGCTGACCCCCCGTACGCGCTGGGCGTACGAGGGGTCGGCGGCGGTACCGGTGTCAGACGACGCGGGCGCCCTCCGCCGCGTCCCGCCCCCGCCGCCCCCCGTCGGCCGCCGGCTCGATCCCGCCGAGATCGCGGTGGCGGGTCTCCTTGGCCACGCCCACGGCGACGACCGTCAGCAGCGCCGCCGCGATCACGTACAGGGCGATCGGCGTGGAGCTGTCGTAGTCGGCCAGCAGCGCGGTGGCGATGAGCGGCGCCGGCGCACCCGCCGCCACCGAGGCGAACTGGGCGCCGATCGAGGCACCGGAGTAGCGCATGCGGGTCGCGAACATCTCGGAGAAGAAGGCGGCCTGGGGCGCGTACATCGCCCCGTGCAGCACCAGACCGACGGTCACCGCGAGGAGCAGGCTGCCGAAGCCGCCCGTGTCGACGAGCGCGAAGAACGGGAACATCCACAGGCCGACGCCGACCGCGCCGACCAGGTACACCGGCCGGCGCCCCACGCGGTCCGAGAGGGCACCCCAGGCGGGGATGACCGCGAAGTGCACGGCAGAGGCGATGAGGACGGCGTTCAGGGCGGTCTGCTTGGAGACACCGGCCGAGGTCGTCGCGTAGACCAGGACGAAGGCGGTGATGACGTAGTAGGAGATGTTCTCCGCCATGCGCGCGCCCATCGCGACCAGCACGTCACGCCAGTGGTGGCGCAGAACGGCGACGACGGGCAGCTTCTCGGCGTCCGCCGCCCGTGTCGCCTTCCGTGCCTCGGCCTGCGCGAGCGCCTGCCGGAAGACGGGTGATTCGTCGACGGAGAGACGAATCCACAAGCCGACGATCACCAGCACACCGGAGAGCAGGAACGGGATGCGCCAGCCCCAGTCGCCGAAGGCGGCGTCCGACAGCACGGCGGTGAGCAGGGACAGCACGCCGGTGGCGAGCAACTGCCCGGCCGGCGCCCCGGTCTGCGGCCACGAGGCCCAGAACCCGCGTCGGCGCGCGTCCCCGTGCTCCGACACCAGCAGGACGGCTCCGCCCCACTCTCCGCCGAGCGCGAACCCCTGCACCAGTCGCAGCACCGTCAGCAACACCGGGGCCGCTGTACCGATGGTCGCGTGGGTGGGCAGCAGACCGATCGCGAAGGTCGCCCCGCCCATCAACAGCAGGCTCAGCACCAGCAGCTTCTTGCGCCCGAGCCGGTCCCCGTAATGCCCGAAGACCAACGCCCCGAGCGGACGCGCCGCGAACCCGACGGCGTAGGTCAGGAAGGACAGGAGGGTGCCGACGAGGGGGTCGGAGTCGGGGAAGAACAGCTTGTTGAAGACGAGGGCGGCCGCGGAGCCGTAGAGGAAGAAGTCGTACCACTCGATGGTGGTGCCGATGAGGCTGGCGGTGACGATGCGCTTGAGGTTGGCGGGGGGTGGGGGAGCGGTGGTTCCGGAGGCCATGTGCGCCACTTCCTCGTGTGCGGTGGGGACGGGTGGGTGTCGGCACACCGTAGGAAGACGCAGGTCAGGCGCACATGTGGCGGGGCAACATAGTTCGGGGGTTGGCTATGCCTGTGGCCACCATGCCGGCTCGCGGAAGGCGGTTCAGGGGCTCGGAAGTGGGTGGAACATGTGCCGTCCGGGACGCGTAGTTCCGGGTCAAGGTGGCGGTGGGGACTTCCCGTGTGGTACTCCCAGCGCCTCAAATTGGGGAAAGTGGCCACGTTTTGGCGTAGTGGTGCCGCTCAGCATGTGGTATTCGGAGGCCCGTTGACGTGGGGCAAAGTGGCGAAGGTATGGCGTAGCGGTGCCACGTTCCCGTGCGGCTGAATAGCCGTATGCCTCGAACCGAAGAGAAGCAGCAGCCTGTCCTTGAACTCCGCCTCGGTGGCGTGCACGTCGTCGTCCAACGCATCTCACCCTGGCTGGTGGCCGCCGTCGTCACGGCACTCGTCGCAACGACGGGCAGTTCACTCGCCGCATGGTTCACATCTCGTTGAGACCTTGCCAGACCGTGCAGCGAGGTAAGCCGTACAGCACTGCTGCCCCGGCCATCCTGGTCGGGGCAGCAGTGCGTCGGGCGCCGGTCAGCCGGCTGCCGTGGCCTTGGTGAGGGCCTTGTCGAGGTTGCGGTCGACGAGGGCCGGGGAGCCGGAGACGATCAGCAGCAGGCTGTCGTCGCGGATGGCGGTCTGCTTGACCACGGTGCTCCGCCCTCCCGTGGAGAGCGTGAGGAGCTGGCTCCACTGCTCATCACCGACGCCGTGGGGCGCGGGCAGCTTCTGCGAGGTCACGTCGACCGGGGTGCCGCCCGCGACGACCTGATAGGTCGGGCACCCGGTCATCGCGTCGAAGATCCGGGCGATGCCGTCGGAGAGCTTCCTCGCCCTGTCGCTGTACAGCTCCTCGGAGATCTCCGAGGAACTGCCGCCGTAGGTGAATTCCGCCTTCGCCTTGTGCGGGAAGGAGAGCGTGCCGCCAGTCGCCGCGTCGCCGCCCAGCTCGCTCAGGGCCGGGCAGCCGATGACGGTGACGTCGTCGTGCTGGGAGCGGGACGGGCGTCGTAGGCGCGCCGCGGACCGGGGATCACCGGTGTCTGCGCCTCGGCTGGCCGGCGCGAAGCGCCGCCTCACGGCGGCGTGCCAAGGTGCCCGGTGATCGCGCTGCCGCCCGGCCCGAGGAGTCCCTCGCTGACCCGGTTGCGGCTGCCCGGGCTCGACCCCGACCGCCGCTACACGGTGCAGGTGCGTAACGACGTCGGCGCACCACGGACCGAGTGGGCGCCCCGAGCTGACTGAGCGCCACCGCACCACTCGTGCTTCCAGGCCGGCTGCTCGCCGAGGTGGGTCTCCAGCTCCCCACCCTGCTGCCTGGCAGGCCGTGGTCTTCCACCTCACCGCCATCGTGTGACGACGGCACCCGGACCTCCTACCAGGTCCGGGTGCCGCCCAGGCTGTTCGCCGATGCCGTCAGCCCGAGGTAGGGCCTGTCCTCCGCATCAGGGCACCACCACTTCGAGTCGAACGTCGGTCAGTTCCTCTCGCAGGTCGCGGGCCGGGCTGAGACTGAAGACGGGAACTCCGCCCCTGCCGAAGTGGACTCGGTGCATCGCGGACGAGACCACATCGTGACCCACGGGCGAGGCGACCGCGTGGTAGCAGATCCAGGTGTTGCCGTCGTAGTCAGTGAAGAGGGAGTTGTGCCCGGCACCATAGAGCCCTTCTACCGACTGGTAGTTCAGGACCGGCGTGATCGCCTTGGACCATGCGGAGGCATCCAGGTAGTCACCGCCTCGGGGAATACTCAGCATCCCGATGGAGTAGGTGTAGCCTCTGGCCGCTCCACCGGAGTACGTGATGTACACGGTCTCGTCGGTCAGGAACGGGTACGGGCCTTCGTTGTTGATCGTCCCCTGCACGTTCTCCCAGCCGTACAGCGGGCGCGTCAGCAACACCGGTTCGCTGATGAGACGAGTGGGATCAGCCACGGTGGTCTCCGCGATGTAGACCATGCTGCCCGAGTCCATCGGCGAGCCCAGACCTGTCCGGGATGACCAGACGAGGAAGCACCTCTCGTCAGCTTTGAAGTAGGTCATGTCCAGCGTGATGCTGCCACTCTCGGCCAAGTAGGAGCCGTCGGCCTTCCGGACCCGTACGGGGGTCTCCCAGCTGTCGGCCTGCATGATGTCGTGACCCTTCCTGAGTCGCATCATGTGGCACTGCGGCCCCCACTCGGTGCCGCTGACAGCGAACAAGATATAGAGGTCGTTGCCGATCTGGTGGAACTCAGGGGCCCAGAAGGTCTGCACGAAGCCCTTGCTCTCGTCCGCGTCGAGGATCACCTGCTCGCGGAACCCGTCGTCGAACAAGCCGTTGATCGTCTCGGACTCTCGGACGTAGAGGCCGATGGCGTCCACGTTGTCGTTGGTCGCGATGTAGTAGTACTTCCCTTCCCAGGGCAGAATCACCGGGTCCGCGTACCCGCGCGCCAATGGGAAGGGGCGAACGGGAGTCTGCACCGTGCCGGAGACTCGGTAGGTTCCCGGAGCCGAGAAGTCCACTGCACTGGTGTCCCAGGCGACAGACTTGTCGGCCGTGGAACCGTCGGAGTAGACGGCTGTCGCCTTCACCGCGGCCAGTTCCGACAGGGAGGACGCGACGACACTCCTGGGGACGCGGGTTTCCGTATGCGCCCGGGGCGTCCACCGGTCCCGAACGGCTTGAGCGATCGACGGTTCCACCGCGAGCACGTTCCCCGGGTTGATGTCCGTCAGGTTGCAGGGGTCCGCAACCTGCGGGAACCGGGATCCCGGCCGAGGCCCCTTTGACCCTCCTCCTGCGAGATCGACAACCTGGTTCACGAACACGTTTCCGTCGGCGTCTCGCCACAGAAACTCGTACGCACCGACCGCCTCGTCGTACTGACACGCGACGGCATCAATATGCACGGAGTTGTGCAACCGAAGGAGCCCTCGGGATCGGAACTCCGTCAGATCGGTCGACGTCCACACCAGGACACAGCCACGGCTTTCCTCGTCCTGTGCTCCCCGGGGTGCGACACGGACGGCGACCAGCCCGAACCCGCCTTCTCTCGTGCGGAACAGATAGGGGTTCTTGGCACCCTTCTCCAGGATCGTGTTGTGCTCGCTCACCGTGGCTTCGGGAAACAAGATCCCGTAGTTCTGGTTGAGCGGCTCAAACGGTGCTCCGTCTTCGCTCAACGCGAGGTGGATGCTGTTGCTCAGCGACTCCGTGTACTCGCCGAGAGGTGTTCGGGTGTAGACGAGAACTCTGTCTTCCATGACGAACCCCGTTCAGTGTCCGGCGCTGATAGATGGTCTCTGGATCCGACGACGGTTTTGGACGGAGGGCGACTGGTGGTCGGTCAACCAACCTACGAGGTCGTAACAGGATCACGAGCGGGTCTTCTTGAGGCGCCTCCAGCAGATGAGAGAACAGCCCAACGAGACGAAGGCCTCGTGGAGTTCGAGACGTCGTTCCCATCGGACGGCGAGGCGCTTGAACTGGTGGAGCAGGGCGAAGGTCTGCTCGACGACATAGCGGAGTTTGCCCAGGCCCCTGATGTTCGCAGAACCCTTGCGGGAGATCACCGGCAGGATCCGGCGCCGACGCAGTTCGTGGCGCACGGCCCTCGAGTCGTACGCCATGTCGCCGAGCACGGCATCGGGGCGCCGACGGGGACGGCCAGGCGTCCGGCCACCGTTCCGGAGGGTGAGAGCCGCTCCGAGAGGCGAGGGCACGGGAGTTGTCGATGGCCGAGGTCGACGCCCTTTCCTGGCACGACTTCGAGAAGTACCTCGGCGCCCGAGCACGGTGCGGACGTCGCACTCTTCGTCACCACCTGCCGTGCCCTCACCCGGCCGCCCTCCAGTTGGCGGTGCGCCAGCGCCCGGAGTCCGGTCACGGCGGCTGGGTGCGTCAGCCGTGACCGGAGCCAGGGGTTCAGGCCGGGTCGCCGTAGACGACCCCCCGTCCGTTGGTGCCGAAGTAGACACGGCCGTGGACGCGGGGGTCTCCGGTGATGGTGCCGCCCGTCCAGGCGTATTGGTGCCGGTCGTCGTTGATGCGGACCCAGGTCCGGCCCGCGTCGTCGGACCGGAAGATGCCGCGCACGCCGCCGATCTTGGAACTGGTGAACACCGCGGGGTACGGAGCGCCCGGTGCGGCCTTGCCGAAGCCGACGGCGTCGCCCTGGTCCACCGTCTTGATCCGGGTGAAGGTCGCTCCGGAGTCGGTCGAGCGCCACATGCCGTACGGGGTGGAGGTCCCGTCCTTGTCGGTGCCACCGGCCAGCCAGATGTCGCCCTCGTGGCCCGGCACCGCCTTGAACCGCACGTTTCCCTCGGTGGGCAGACCGGTGGCCGCCGTGCGGCCGAAGCTCTGGCCGCCGTCGTTGCTGAGGTAGAAGTAGCCGGAGGCGTACGCGTAGAACTTCGCCGGGTTCACCCGGTCGGAGCGCACGGGAGCCCCAGCCGGCAGCCCCTTCGAGGCCGTCCAGGTCGCTCCGTGGTCGTCGGACCAGCTGACTGGTGCTCCGGCCGGGGACCACACGATCCGTCGGCCGTCGGCCCCGACGGCGACGGCCTGGTCCTCGACACCAGGGCCGGTGAGGCCGGCCGGTTCGTCGCCGGACGGTTTCCAGGTGTCACCGCCGTCGGTGGAGACAGCGAAGTGCTGGGTCCAGCCGCTGGTGGGGCGGCCGACCCGGACGACGGTGTGGGGCGCGAGCTCCGCGTAGTCCAGGGCCGGGGTGTTGTCGAAGGTCGGGGTGTCGTACATCTTCGACGCTTTGTGCAGGTCCGTGTGCCGGAAGCCGCCGACGTCCCCGATGCCGGAGAACAGATGGGCGCGCCCGGCCGGCGGGCTGATCAGGGACAGGACCGCTGTCTCCTCCAACCCCTGGGCGCGCACGGACAGATGGACCGTGCCGTCGCGGTCCCAGTCGGTCAGGTTGTCCGCGCCGTAGATCGTCGCGCCGGTCCCGTACATGAAGTGGTCGGAGTCGAACGGGTCGATCTGGACGGACTCCATCATCCAGCCGAGCTTCGGGGTCAACTCGGGGGGATTCACGGTGGCGTTCCACGTCAGCCAGGGGGCGTCCGAGATGTCGATGTCGTAGCGGAGCGTGCGCTGTCCGTCCGCGTCCAGGTCCCAGATTCGGCTCCAGGTGGCGCCGCCGTCGGTGGACCGGAAGAGGAGGCAGTCGGGCCACCACTTGATCTGGGTGGACACCATCAGGGTGTCCGGGTTCTGCCGGTCGATGGTCAGACCGCTGTAACCGTAGGCGTTCTCGTCGCTGGTGGAGGGGACCGGGCTGATACGGGTCCAGGTGTCGGTGGCGGTGTCGAGCTTCCACACGTCGCCCTTGGAGCCGTCGTAGGGGCCGGCGGTGTCGCTGGTCGCGAGGTACAGGTAGCCGCCTTCGTGGTCGAGGACGGCGTGGTGCGGGATGTACCCGGTGGGCTGGCCGGGGACGCGCTGCCAGGTGGCTCCCGCGTCGGTCGACCGGTACAGGATGTTGTCCTTGTCGGCGACGGTGACGTACAGCGTCCGGGTGGCTCTGCCCGGTCTGCCGGTGCGCTTGTCGAAGACGACTTGCAGCACGCCGAGGTTGTCGCCGTTGTAGCCGTCGGGGTCGCTGGGGTCGGGGACGAAGTTGCCGACGTTGGGGAAGCTCGTCACCTTCGCGAAGGTCTTGCCGTGGTCGGTGCTGCGCCAGAGCCCGTGGCCGCCGCGCACTCCCAGGTAGAGGATCTTGTTGCGGTTGGGGTCGATCACGAGGCGTTCGCCGATGCCCCGGCCGGGCATGTTGCCGCCCAGACGGAACGGCAGCGGGGTGGTCTTCCAGGTGCGGCCGCGGTCGGCCGAGCGCAGGATCGCCGCCATGTCCGGGTCCCAGTCGGGCAGGGTGTAGGTACCCGCCGCCAGATAGACCCGGTCGGGGTCGGCCTCGTCGGTGGCGATGCTGATGATGCCGGTGTGACCGTAGGTGTCCCAGCCGATCCAGTCGGTGAGGGGGATCCACCGCCGGGACGCCTTGTCCAGGCGGTAGGCACCGCCGATGTCGGTGCGTGCGTACACCAGTCCGGGCTCACGCTGGTTGAAGACGATGCCGGTGACGAAGCCGCCGCCGACTATCTCCGCGTTGCGGAAGCGGTACGGCGCTCTGGCCCTTCCGGAGCCGGCGGCGGACGCGGCGGAGGGGGCGAGCACCGGGAGCGCGGCGGCTGCCGCGCCGGCGGCCAGCATTCCGCGCCGCGAGAGGTGCGGGGTGGGAGGCATGGACGGTCCTGCCTTTCTGGTAGGTGTCTTGGCTTCAGCGCTTGGCCGGTGTGCGCACGAGAAGTGGGTGTCCGGGGCGTCGTCAGGCCAGGTGTTCCGCCATGTCGGACCCCTCCCGCACGAAGACCGGGATGCGTTCCAAGGGGGCTTCGGCGTCGAGCGTCGTGCCGCCCTTCAGCAGGGCTCCGGTGGCAGGGTCGAGCCAGTCGGTCCCGGCCGGCAGGTACACCCGGCGGGCCCGGGCGCCCGCCTCGTACACGGGCGCAACCAGGACATCGGGGCCCAGCAGGAACTGGTCGTCCGCGTCCCAGGCACCCGGGTCCTCGGGGAAGTCGAAGAACAGCGGGCGCATGGGCGGGGCGCCGGTGCGGTGGGCGTCCTCGGAGAGGCGGTGCAGGTAGGGGCGCAGGCGTTCACGCAGCAGCAGATGCTGCCGCAGGATGTCGTATGCCTCCTGCCCGTACGACCAGACCTCGTTCGGCCCGGCGGTCATGTCGGTGGAGAAGGTGGGGTGGTTCGGCTCGCGGTCTCCGTGCAGCCGCATGACCGGACCGAAGGTGCCGTACTGGAACCAGCGGATGAGCAGTTCACGGTAGTCGGGGTCGTCGGGGTCGCCGCCGGCGAAGCCACCGATGTCGGTGTTCCACCAGGGGATGCCGCTCATCGCGACGTTCAGACCGGCCCTGATCTGGCGCGCCAGGGAGTCGAACGTGGTGGGGATGTCGCCGGACCACAGCAGGGCGCCGTGTCGCTGGCTGCCCGCCCAGGCCGACCGGATCAGTGACAAGGGGCGGTCCTCGCCCGTCGCGCGCAGACCGTCGGCCACCGCGCGGGCGTGCTGCAGCGGGTAGAGGTTGGCGGCTTGGGCGGCGGGCCCGGCCGCGTACACCGCGCGTTCGGCGAGCTCCGGGGGCATGTCGGGCTCGCAGGCGTCCAGCCAGAGGCAACTGACGCCCAGGGAACGGTAGTTGTCGTTCAGGCGCTGCCACAGTGCCGCGCGGGCGCCGGGGTGCGTGGCGTCGTAGTACGCCATTGGGCGGGTCAGCGCGTCGCCGCCGTGGCGGGAGGGCCACGGGAAAGTGAGCAGGCCTCCGTCGGCGTCCCTGACGAGATGCCCGGCCGCGCGCAGTTCGTCGTAGGTGTCGCTGTCGGGTTCGACCGTCGGCCAGACCGAGACGGCGAGTTTCACCCCGAGCCGTCCCAGCTCTTGCGTCATGGCGGTGGGGTCGGGCCACTCGGCGGGCTCGAAACGCCAGTCGCCCATGCGCGGCCAGTGGAAGAAGTCACAGACGATGACGGACAGCGGCAGGCCGCGTTCCTTGTACTGCCGTGCCACCGACAGGAGTTCGTCCTGAGTGCGGTAGCGCAGTTTCGACTGCCAGAAGCCGGACGCCCACTCCGGCAGCAGGGGCGGCCGGCCGGTGGCCTGTGTGTAGGCGTCGAGGATCTGGGCCGGGGTGTCGCCCGCGGTGATCCAGTAGTCGATGCGTCCGCCGGCGTCCGCGGTCCAGCGGGTGGCGTCCGCGCCCAGCTCGACCCGGCCGGTGGCGGGGTTGTTCCACAGCAGCCCGTAGCCCCGCGAGGAGTGCAGGAAGGGGACGGCCGCCACGGTGTTGCTCTGGACGAGATCGATCACGCAGCCCTTCTGGTCGAGGCGTCCGTGCAGATGCTGCCCGAGGCCGTGGAGCCGTTCGCCGTCGTAGGCGTCGAAGGACTGCTGGGTGCGGCCGCCGGCCGCGAGGACGCGGGAGCCGGTGTGATGGGAGCGCGGGTCGCGCTCGGCGAGGAGTACGCGACCCGAGTCGACGTGACGGAACGTCAGCCGGCCGTCCGTCGACGCCTCCACGGCCAGCCGGCCGTTGACCAGACGGGCACTGCCGTCGTCCGATGCGGACAGGGCGTCGGGGGTGGCGGGCGCCGGGGTCTCCAGCGCGCCGGGGGCGGCGGAGTCGAGGGTCCCGGCCGTGGCCCGTACGCGTACGGCGTGCGGGCCCCAGGGCTCGATGCGGAGCATCTCCGCCGCGGTGTGGCGCTCCAGGCCGCCCGCACGGATGCTGTAGGACACGGTGTCTCCCTTTGATCGTCTCGGACGCGGCCCACGTCTATGAGGTCTCCCGGCCGCGGCAGGGGCCGCGGCGCCGGGATCAGGAGGGGGCACAGACATCGCACAAACGTGTTTTGCGCTGGTGGGCGCGGTGAACGCTCAGTCGTCCGCCGGGGACGAGTGGAAGCGGAACGCGGCGAGGCGCAAGCGCCCGCGCAGGATCAAGGTCAGGTCGTGCGGGCCGGGTTCGACGCCGGACAGCTCGGCGGCTACCTCGGCCCATGTGTACCGGTCGCCGGTGACCGGGACCATGATCCGGCCCAGGCTCCGCTCGCCCGCCCGCACTTCCACGCTTGCCTCGCCCTCGGCCTCGCCCTCGGCCTCCTCCTCGCGGGCGACCTCGGCCGCGAAGCGGACGGCGCCGGTCAGATCGGCCGAACGGAACAGCAGCGTCGTGGGGCGGGACGGATCGAAGGGGGCGACGGCGTCGCCCGCGGCCCGGGTGGCGTCGACCAGGACGGCGCGCGTGTGGTCGTCGAAGTCGCAGGCGCGCGTGCGGCGGCCGACGACCGTCCGGGGCACGGGTGGTGGCCCGGTCACACGGAGCCCCGCGCCGGCTACGACGTCCCCGGCGGAGCGTGCCACCAGCACGTCGTAGTCGCCGGGGTCGACGGTGAAGGAGCCGGTCCCCACGTCCCAGTGGGCGAACTGTTCGGCGGGGAGCCGGAAGTCGAGCCGCCTCGTCTCGCCGGGTTCGAGCCGGACCTTGCGGAAGTCGGCGAGGCGCAGCCGGGGCGCCTGGTAACGGGCGTGACGGGGGCGGACGTAGAGCTGAACGACCTCGCTGCCGGGCCGGGATCCGGAGTTGACCGTCGTCACCGAGACGTCCAAGGTGCCGTCCTGGGCCATGGTGTGCGCGGAGAGCCGCAGGTCACGATAGGTGACATCCGCGTACGACAGGCCGTGCCCGAACGGGTAGAGCGGCGCGGCGTGGTGGTACTGGTAGGTCCAGCCGGCCTTGATGATGTCGTAGTCGAGCAGGTCCGGCAGTTCGTCGTCGCCGCGGTACCAGGTCTGCGGCAGCCGTCCCCCGGGATCGGCCTCGCCGAGCAGGACGGCCGCCAGCGCATGGCCGGTCTCCTGGCCGCCGTGGGAGGTCCACAGCACCGCCGGAAGATGCGTGTCGGCCCAGTCGACGGCGTAGGGGTAGCTGCTCATGACGACGAGCGCGGTCTCGGGACGGACCGCGGCGACCGTCCGCAGCAACGCCCCCTGGGCTTCGGGCAGGGCGATTCCCGAACGGTCCTCGGTCTCACGGCCGTTGATCATCGGGTGGTTGCCGAGGACGACGATGGCCGCGTCGGCCGACGCGGCGGCGGCCCGCGCCTCGGCCGTCCCGTCGTGCAGCAGCTCCCGCTGCCAGCGCTCGGCCGCCGCGAGGCCGTCAGCGGTGACGTGCACGCTGCCGTCCGCGGGATCGACGGCGGCGTAGCGGCCGGTGCGCACATGCCGGACCACCACGACGTCGTCCTCGTCGTCCGGGGCGGGCTCCAGGCGGAACGTCTCGTCGACGAACCAGTTCTTGAGCGACGTCCGTTCGGCGACGAGTGAACCGTCGTCGCCGCAGCGGAGATAGCGGCCGGTACCGGCCTCGCACAGGGTGACAACGCCGTCGCCCCACTCCTGAACGTCGAAGGCGCTCTTGCCCAGGGGATCGCCCGTGGTACGGGAGCGCAGCGCGATCCGGTCGGTGCCCGGCACGCACACCACCTCGCCGCCCAGGGGCGCGAGCGCCGCCCGCAGAGCGGTCGCGATGCCGACCTGGTACGGCAGAGTGCCGCTGTACCAGTCCTCGTACAGCGCGTCCGCGTGCGGGCCGATGACCGCGATCCGCGCGGCACGGGCCGGGGCGAGCGGCAGCAGGCCGTCGTTCTTGAGCAGTACGACGGACTCCGCCGCCGCGCGGCGGGCGAGGGCGCGGTGCTCGGGGCAGTCGACGACCTCGGGCCCGATGCCCGCGTACGGGTCCAGGTCAGGGTCGAACTCGCCCAGCCGGAAGCGGAGTTGCAGCTGTCGGCGGACCGCGCTGTTTACGTCCTGTTCGTCGATCAGGCCGCGCTCCAGAGCCGCGCGCAGTCGGCCGATCACGGTCGCGCTGTCCTCGCGGAGGTCGGTGAAGTTGTCGATGCCCGCCTTCAGGGCCGCGGCGTGGCCCTCGGCGTGGTCGTCGAAGTAGTGCTCCGGTGTGACGAGGTTGGTCGGCGCGCCCTCGTCGCTGACCACGAACAGCTCGTGGCCCGTGGGCCTCGCCCAGGCCCGCAGTTCTCGCTCGAGCAGCGGACTGACGTGGCAGGGACGGCCGTTGACGAGGTTGTAGGCGGCCATGGCGCCGGTGGCCGCGCCGGAGGCGATGACCGGGCGGAAGGCGGCCAGGTCGTACTCGTGCAGTACGCGCGGGCGCAGGCCGGAGGAGGTGACGCTGCGGTCGGTCTCGTTGTTGTTGGCGAGGAAGTGCTTGAGTACGGGAGCGGTCCGCAGGTAGGCGGGGTGATCACCGGTCAGTCCTCGGCAGTACGCGGTGGCGACGCGCGAGGTGTGCAGCGGGTCCTCCGAGTAGCCCTCCTCGTTGCGGCCCCACCTCGGATCGCGCAGCAGGTTCACCACGGGCGACCAGACCTGCAGCCCGTTGGGGCCGGGCCCGGTCGGGGCGGGCCGATGCCGGTGCAACGCGCGCAGTTCGGCGGAGACGGCTTCGCCGACGGCGTGCACGAGTTCCTCGTCCCAGGTGGCGCCGAGCCCCACGGCCTGGGGGAAGACGGTCGCCCTGCCGAGGCCGGCGACACCGTGCAGCGCCTCCGTTCCGGTGCGGAACGCGGCGATGCCCAGGCGGGGGACGGCGGGCACGTACTGGTGCAGCATGGCGAGCCGCTCGTCGAGCGTGAGCCGTTCCAGCAGGTCGTCGACGCGCTCGTGCAGCGTGAGCGCGGAGTCGCGGAAGGGGGGCGTGGCTGCGGATGCGGACGCAGAAGTCACGTGAGGGATCCCTCGGCAGACGGGGGTCGAGTGGTGGTGGAGAGCATGCGTCGAAGCGCTTCGACGCTGACATTCCCGCTCCGTTGCTGTCAATGGTTCGAACCGAGGAATCTTCCCGGGAGTTGACACGTCATTCTGCCTCTTTCCTCTTGTTCCGAAGAATTGACTCGGTTAGCTTCACTGTTAAGTGAAGCGCTTCGATTCCGATATCCCGCGACTGGCTTCCCCACCTCCGTACAAGGGACACCGAAGGACACCAAGGACAACGAACAGCGGGACTTCCGCTGGGGTCACAGCGCCCTGCGACTCGACTTCACCGTCGGCGACGACGACCGCGGCCGCCTTGCGCATATGGGCCGCCCCGGCGACGTGGGCGGCGACGACGGCGCGTCCCTGCCTCTGGTGGAGGTGACGGCGACGGGCCACGGCCGGGGCTGGTCGGGCAGCCGCCTGATCGGGACCGCTCTCGGTGCCCGGCTGCGCCACCGAGGGCACCGGGCGGGCCGGGACGGAGACTGGCACACCCTGACCGTGGACCTGCACGACCCGGAGACCGGGCTCGCCGTCGAGATGACCTACCGGTCGCCGGACGGCGTCCCCGTGCTCCGCGGCGAGGCGACCCTGCGCAATGAGGGGCCGGACACGCTGCACCTGGAATCGGTCAGTTCGCTCGTCGTGGGCTGTCTCACCCCGCGGGACCCGGCAGCGATCGACGCGGCCGGCTGCGACCGCCGTCACCCCCGAACAGGGCGCCGTGTGGGCATATCCGCAGCCTGGAGACTCCCTTGACGAAGTCGCCTTCACGATGACGAGCGCACTTCTGGGCCGCATCCACCTCTCCGGCCGTCTGCCGGAGCTGGGGCCCGAAGCCCGCGGACTGGTCCATGAGGCGATCGCCGTGTACCGGGCCGTCCGCGCCGATCTGCCGCAGGCCGTGCCGTCCTGGCCGCTCGGGCTCCCCGCCTGGGACGCCCCGTGGGCCGCCCTCGCCCTGCACACGCCCGCCACCACCTACCTCACGCTCTGGCGCCGCCCGGGCGGGCAGGACACGGTGTCCGTCCGTCTGCCGCAGCAGGCGGGCGCCGCAGCCCACGCCGACGTGCTGTACCCCGCCGCACGCGGGGCGAGCGCCGCCTGGAACCCGGACAGCACCGAACTCACCGTGACCCTGCCCACCGCGCCCTCGGCGGCACTGCTCCGCATCACCCGCACGACGCCGGAGGCCTGAGCGCCGCCCCGGCTCCCCGGACGTACCCCACGTGGTGGTCACCGGTGAGTGCGTCGATGACGGGCAGCACCGGCCCGTCGGGCGGCGGACACCCTGGTGGAAGAGCGCAGTGCGCGGCGGGGCCGGCGATCGCGTCATCCGTGATCGCCGGCCCCGTCATAGCGCCTTCCCCCGCCCTGTTCCTCGGCGTCACCCCTTGATGGCGCCCGTGAGCATGCCCTTCTTGAAGTGCCGTTGGACGAACGGGGAGACGACGGCGACAGGGATCAACGCGAGGACCATGACGGCCATCTGCAGGCCCAGTGCCGAGAGCTGGCCGGTGTGGACCGCCTGCTGGAGACCCGTCGGTGCCTCGGTGTTCTTCTGGACCAGCTGGATGAGCACGTTCTGCAGCGGCATCATCTGCTGGTCGGAGAGGTAGATGGAGGCGTTGAACCAGGCGCTCCAGTAGCCGACCGCGTAGAACAGGGCGATGACGGCCAGCACCGCCCGGGACAGCGGAAGGACGATGGTCAGCAGGATGCGCAGGTCACCGGCGCCGTCGATGCGGGCGGACTCGGTGAGTTCGGGGGAGATCCCCATGAAGAAGGCCCGCAGCACCAGGATGTTGAAGACGCTGACGGCGCTCGGCAGGATCAGTGACAGGTAGGTGTCCGTGAGGCCGAGTGTCTGCACGAGCAGATACGTGGGGATCAGCCCGGCTCCGAAGAACATGGTGGCCATCATGGCCGTCAGGGAGAACCGGTGTCCCAGGCTGCCGGGCCGGGACAGGCCGTAGGCGGCGAGCACCGACACCGTCATGGAGAACAGGGTGCCGACGAGGGTGACGCCGACCGAGACCGTGATCGCCCGGCTGACCTGGCCGCCGCTGAGCAGTTCGGTGTAGTTGACGAAGGTGATGCCTCTGGGGACCACGACGAGGCCGCCGGCCTGGTCGATCACGGGTTTGGGGGAGAGGCTGGTGACGATCACGATCCACAGCGGTGCGAGCACTGCCAGGCAGCACAGCAGGAGGAAGCCGCTCTTGGCGGTGATGCCGGCCTTGCCCGGCGGCTCCTCCCACACGGGACGTGCGGGCGCCTGGAGACTGCGGATCAGCTGGGTGTTGAGGCTCATTTTTTGTACACCCCCTGCTCGCCGAGCAGGTGCGCGAACTTGTTCGCGCCCAGGACGAGCGCGACTCCGATGAGACCCTTGACCAGGCCGACCGCGGCCGCGTAGCTGAAGTCGCCGTTCTGGATGCCCACGTTCCACACGTAGGTGTCCAGGACCTCGGCGGCTCCGACCCCGACCGCGTCACGCTGGAGCAGGTACTGCTCGAATCCCACGCTGAGCGCGTCGCCGACCCGTAGCACGAGGAGCAGCGCGATCACCGGGCGCAGCGCGGGCAGTGTGACGTGCCACATGCGCCGCCAGCGTCCCGCACCGTCCATGGCGGCGGCCTCGTACAGGTCGGTGGAGACGGCGGACAGGGCTGCGAGGAAGACGATGATTCCCCAGCCGGCGTCCTTCCACACGGCCTGCGCCACGACCATGTACTTGAACAGGCTCGCGTTCGTCATCAGGTCGAAGCCGCTCCACCCGTGGTTCTGCACGGTCTGGGCGATGATGCCCGCCCCGCCGAAGACCTGCTGGAAGACGGTGACCACGAGGACCCACGAGAAGAAGTGCGGCAGATACATGATCGCTTGTGCCACGGCCCGCACCCGGGGCCGGACCACGCTGTTGATGACCAGCGCGAGCACGATGGGGACGGGGAAGAACAGCACCAGTTGGAGCAGGAACAGCACGATGGTGTTGCGTACGGAGTCCCAGAACGGCGGGTCGTGGAGCATCCGCGCGAACTGTTCCATGCCGACCCAGGGGCTGTGGAAGACGGCCGTGATGCCGTTGCCCGCGGCGTACGGGTCGTAGTCCTGGAAGGCGATGACGTTGGCGAGCAGCGGAACGTAGTTGAAGACCAGGAGAAGGACGAGGACGGGCAGCGTCATCAGGATCAGCGTGCGGTCGCGGCGCAGCCGGACCCGGAAGGGCACCCCGCCCGTGCGGCGGGCCTTGCCCGGTACGTGTCGGGTGAGGACGGCAGTGCCGGCCGCGGCCACCGGCTCCTCGACGGCCGCGGGGGGACGCGTCCCGTCCGGCCTGCTCCCCGCTGTGAGGGACATCAGCGACCACTGCCGTTCTTCTCCAGCAGCTTCTTGTACCAGTCGCGCAGTTTGTCGCCGCCGGAGGTCTTCCACGTCGAGATGGCCTGCTGAACGTCGGACAGCTTGCTGTTACCGCGCACGAAGTCGATCTCGAGCTGCTCGAACGGGGTGGAGATGTTGGCGTAGCGGCGCGGTTCGAGGATGTTCATGCCGTACGTGGACGTCTTCTTGACGAAGACGCCCTGGCGCTGCTGCCACTCGACCTGCTTGCGGGTGATGTCCGGGTAGTCGGGGTGGGCGAGGTAGGGCGCCGGGGTCGCGAGCATCCCCCAGGCGTTGTTCACCTCCTGGATTCCCCGGTCGTTCTTGACCGGGACGCCGTCCTTGATGGTGTAGTGGGTGCCTTCGACGCCGTAGTCGACGTACATCCGCTCCTTGGTGCCGTACGGGGCCGCCGCGAAGTTGGCGGCGGCCAGTGCGTTCTCGACCGTCTCCTTGGAGGCGCCCTTGCGGATCATCGACCAGGTGCCGGCGGGCTGACCGGCGTACAGGGTCGGGTCGCCGCCGTCGGCGGCGAAATAGTCCATGCCGTCGATCTCGAACTCCGGGTTGGCCTTGGCCTGTTCTGCGGTCTTGCCGTACCAGGCGGACATGTCGCCGTTGAAGACCAGGATCTGCCCGGCGGTGAACCGCTGGGTCGGGTCACCGGTGTTGGCCCTGTCGTCGGGGTGGACGACGCCCGCTGCGAACAACTTGCGGACCCACTCCAGGTGTTCGAGGTACTCGGGGTGCTCGATGCGGTACGTCAGCTTGCCGTCGCTGCTCATGTTCCAGCCGAGCGTGCCGGCCGGCTGCAGACCGAAGATGGCCCCCGCAGCCCAGCGCATGTCGGCGCAGGCCCACACCTTGGCCTTGGCGCTGGTGGCCTCCTTGGCCCAACTGAGGAACTCATCGGCCGACTTGGGGACGGTGTAGCCCTTCTTGTCGAAGATGTCCTTGCGGTAGTACGGAACGATGCCGGGCACGGGGGCGCCGGATATGGGGATGCCGCGCAGTGCGCCGCCGAAGATGCTCATGCGCCAGGCGTCGGACGGGATCGCGGCGAGGTTGGGGTACTTCTTGACCTCGTCGCCCGCCAGGTAGGGGCCCAGGTCCATGAACTTCGCGATGACGGCGTTGGGGATCTTGCCGGTCAGTTCCCAGCCGGGCACGACCACCATGTCCGGTATGGAGCTGGAGGCGAGGACGGCACCGAGCTTCTCACCGTAGGTGTTGCCGTCCTGGTTCTGCCAGGTGATCTTGGTGCCCGCCGCCTTGTCGAGTTCCGTGTAGTAGGCGCAGTCCGGCTTCGGCGGGGTCCCCCAGAGCGGAGCCATGACCTTGAAGGGGGCGCCGGTCCCGAGCTTGTCGGGGACCGAGGCGGCAAGGTCGGCGAGGTCGATCTTGCCGGTGTACCCGGCCGCCGAGCCGTTCTTCGAAAGCAGGTCGGGCCGCGCGGTCGTGCTGGCGACGTACGTCGGGAGCAGCTTGGCTGCGTTCTTGCCTGATGTGGTGCCCTCGCCTGAATCGCCGCTAGAACCGCTACAAGCGGTCAGGAGCGGCATCCCGCCGGCCATCGCAGCGGTGGCGACGGCCGTGGAGGTGAGGAAATTCCTGCGGCTGAATCCGGCTGGGGAGACGGTGTTCGGTGTCATTGCTTCAACCCTTCGTTGTGCACCTGGACACCCGGCGATGGGCCGTCGGCTGCGGTGTCGGGAGAACTGGCTGAGCTGAGAGCGGCGCGTCGGCACGGCTGCGCAAGAACGCTGTCGAAGCGCTTCGATTTGGCCGCGAGATTAAGTGACGCCCTCCAGGGTGCACAAGAGATTTCGCCTCAGTTTCTTCGAAAAGGCAGAGACGGGGATGCGTACGGGCTGGGTTTCCATTTGACGACATCAAAAGCAGCGCCTCGTCGGATTAGGCGTTATCGAAGCGCTTCGACAAAGCATGGAATTGTGGCATGAGTGTGCCTGCGCGGAAGGTGGCGCGAGAGTCGGAGTGCGCGTGATGGCGCACCCGACGACTTCACTCAGCCTGAGGCGACCCTGGCGGCGCCTGCTCCGGGGCCGGCCGCTGCTGTCCGTGGGCGTCGCGCCGGTGTCGGGGCGTGGCCCAGGACGTAGCTCTGGATGACGGTGGCCGCCGCGCCACGGGCCCAGTGGGCGAAGTTGTTGTGTCGGACCTCCACGTCGACAGGGGCGGCATCCGGGACGCGGTCGGCCCGGATGCCCTCATCCATGGCGGGACGGGCGGCTTCCGCCAGACGCACGGCTTCGCCGGTGACCACGATCTTCTGTACCAGCGTGAAGTTGGCGACCGCGGCCAGCAGGCGGCCGAGGGCGCGACCGGAGGCGGTGACCACGGCCGTGGCGACGGGGTCGCCGTCGGCTGCGAGGTCGAGGCACTCGTCGTAGGTCACCGGACGGCGCAGTCCTACGGAGACGGCGGAGCGGATGGAGGCGACGGAGAGCATCGCCGTGGCGCAGCCTCGGTGCCCCCGCGGGCAGAGCGGGCCCATCGGGTCGAGGGGGTGGTGCCCGAGCAGCCCGGCACCGACGTCAGGGATGTCGACGACGGTGTCGTGCATGACCAGGCCGTAGCCGATGCCCGCGCCGATGGCGACGACCGCGAAACGGTCATGACCGCGTGCCGCGCCGAACCAGTGCTCGGCCCGGGTGAGCGCCAGAAGGTCGTTGTCGACGGTGACGCAACCGTCGAACGCGTCCTGGAGGAGGCCCCCGAGGGGAACGCCTGTGGTCCATCGCAGAAACGGCGCGTCGGTCACCGTCGTATGGTCGACGACTCGTCCTCCGAGACTCACCCCCAGTCCACTCACCTGCGCATGCCTGGGGGTGAGCTCCTGCGTCAGCTCGTTGACGGTCGCCACGACGGAGGCGGGGTCCCGGCCGGTCAGAGGTCTGCGGCTGGAGGCCACCACCTCGGCGCGCATCGTGGTGAGGACGGCGTGGACGTCGTCGCCGGTCACCTTGGCGCCGATGAAGTGGTGGGCGGTGGGGTTGACGTCGAGCGGCCGAGTCCGGCGCAGGGTCCCGGACTCGGGGCCACCGTTGGTGTCCACCTCCACGAGTAGACCGCTGTCGACCAGCGGCTTGGCCAACCGGGTGAGGCTGCCGGCCGACATGTCGAGGCGACGGGCGATCTCGCTGCGGGGCAGGGGGCCGCTCAGCAGCACTTCCAGGGCGACCGCGCGGGTCGACGGAGCGGTGGTGGCGTCCACGGGGTGGCCCTCCCCAGGGTCGGTATGCGCGGCAGGTGCTCGGCTAGCAGGGGTCAGCATTCCACGCAACCGCGATTACTTCCATGGCGGAAGCATGATTGCCTGAATTTCGCGAGCAGGCCCTAGAAGGTGGGGTGGCTTCGAGGAGCTTCCGCATCGACTCTTTCGTGGTGAAAGTGTCGGTGGCTCAAGATGCCCTGGGCCGCCGCTCATCCGCGCGCTGAAGGGCTGGTTCGGCTCGCGGTCAGCGCGGAGTTGCTCCCACAGCAGTTGCCGGGCACGGGGGTGCATCGCGTCGTATTACGCCATCGGCAGGTGACGCTGGTCCCCGCCGCGCGCCGGCCAGTGGTGGCGCAGCAGGCCGCCGTGGCTGTCCCGGACCAGGCCGCCGCAGGCGCGCAGGGCATCGTGGTTGGCGCTGTCGTCCTGCAGGGTGGGCCAGACGGACACCACGAGCCGTACGCCGAGGGAGTCCAGTTCGGGAAGCCGGACACCGCGAGCCTCGCGGTGCTGGTGTGCAGGGTGCCGTCATGGCCGCCGATGCGCAGCTGCCAGGGATGCGGGCTGTCGGCCCTCACGTGGAGCCGGCCGCCCTCGCGGCACATGCGGAAGCGGGCCGTCTCGCCGGGGCCGTCGGTACTCGGGATCCCGACCGTGTGCTCGGCGCCGTCTCCGAACGAGTGCGCGCTTCGCCCTCGCCGCGCTCCTCGCGCAGCAGCTCGAAGACGGCTTGGTCGTCGAAGTAGTGCTCCTGGTCGACCAGGTTGGACGGCGCCTCGGCGTCGCTGACGACGAACAACTCATGTCCGGTCGGCGGGGACCAGCTGCGCAGTTCGGTCTCGATGAGCGGGTTGACGTGACAGGGACGGCCGTTGACCGGGTTGTAGGCGGCCATCGCGCCGGTCGCCGCGCCCGAGGCGACGACGGGTCGGAAGGCGGCCAGGTCGTACTCCTGCAGGACGCGCGGGCGCAGGCCGGAGGAGGTGACGCAGCGGTCGTCCTCGTTGTTGTAGACGAGGAAGTGCTTGAGCACCGCGGCCGGGCGCAGGTAGGCGGGGTGGCCGCCGGCCAGGCCCGCGCAGTAGGCCGTGCCCAGCCGTGCCGTGTGTACCGGGTCCTCGGAGTAGCCCTCCTCGTTGCGGCCCCAGCGCGGGCTCGTTGCGGCCCCAGCGCGGGTCGCGCAGCAGGTTCACCACGGGGCCCACGCCTGGAAACTGTTGGTACCGATGCCGTTCGCCGTCGGGCGGTGGTAGTGGAAGGCACGCAGCTCGATGGAGACGGCCTCGGCGACCTGGTGGATCAGGTTCTCGTCCCAGGTCGCGCCAGGTCCCACGGCCTGCGGGAAGACCGTCGCCCCGCCGAGCCGGGAAACGCCGTGCAGCGCCTCCGTGCCGGTACGGGACGAGGCGATGCCGAGGCGCTCGACGGCCGGTGCGTACTGGTGCAGCAGCGCGATCCGCTCGTCGAGCGTGAGCCGCCCGAGCAGATCGTCGACGCGCTTGTCGATCGGCAGCACCGGGTCGCGGAACGGAAGCCGGGCGGCGGGCAGGGACGAAGAACCCCCGAGGACCTTTAAGCAGGCTGGTTGCGGGCTATCGAAGCGCTTCGACGCTTGCAGCTCAGCGACAGGCTGTCAACGACTTGGGCCAAAGGAATTTCTTGATGCCTGCCCCCTTGTCTCGCAAGAAGCGTGTCATTAACGTTCCCGGCCAGGTGAAGCGCTTCGACGATCCGGAGGAAGGGACCGCCGCCTTGAGCAACGGGCTGAACCGCGGAAGCTTCGTCGGCAAAGCAGGGTCGACTCCGGCTTCGGCTCCGCGCACGCACAGACGGCTCCGCTGTCCCTGCAGAAGGCGGTGGTCGTCCTGACGCTCGTACCGCTGCTGATCTTCTGCCCGTTCGGGCAGAAGCACTTCCGCACCGGTGTGCTCTCGGGCGCGATCAAGGGGTGAACCGGCCGCCCGTCTGCGCCCCCCTGTGACCGGGAGCGGCTCCACCCGCCCATTCCCCGCTGCTGGAGCGGAGCCGCTCCCTCACCACCGTCAGGAGGGACGCTCTGACGGTATGCCAGAGCAGTCGCCCAGCAGTTGCCGAGTCCCTTCTTCCCGAGGACCAGTCATGACCATCCGCAGCCTGACCGACCGCCTGGGCGGCCTCGCCTACGGCGGTGACTACAACCCCGAGCAGTGGGACGAACCGGTGTGGAAGGAGGACGACGCGCTGATGCGCCGGGCCAGGGTCAACCTGGCCACCGTAGGCATCTTCTCCTGGGCCCTGCTGGAACCGGACGAGGGCCGCTACGACTTCGCCTGGCTCGACGCCCACATCGACCGCCTCCACACGAACGGCGTGGCCGTCGACCTCGCCACCCCGACGGCCTCCCCGCCGCCCTGGTTCACCCTGGCCCACCCCGACGCGCTGCCGGTCACCCCGGACGGCACCCGCCTCACCCACGGCAGCCGCGACACCTACTGCCTCACCGCGCCCGCCTATCGCACCGCGGCCCGCCGGATCGCCTCCGCCCTGGCCGAACGCTACGGAGACCACCCCGCCCTCGCCCTGTGGCACGTCCACAACGAGTACGGCACGCTCTGCTACTGCGACCACACCGCCGCCGCCTTCCGGGGGTGGCTGCGCACCCGCCACGGCTCGCTGGACGCCCTCAACGAGGCCTGGGGAACAGCCTTCTGGAGCCAGCGCTACACCTCCTGGGAGCAACTGCTGCCGCCGCGCGTGACGCAGTGGCACAAGAACCCCGGCCAGGCACTGGACTTCCACCGCTTCTGGTCCGACGAGATCATCACCGCCTACCGCGAGCAACGCGACGCGATCCGCGCGCACAGCGACCGGCCGGTGACGACCAACCTGATGCTCCCCGCCTACCAGAACGTCGACCTGTGGGCCCTGGCCCGCGAACTCGACGTCGTCACGTCCGACCAGTACCCCAGCTCACCCGGTCTGGACGCCGCCGCCGACGTCGCCTTCCACGCCGACCGCACCCGCTCCCTGGCCGGCGGCCACCCCTGGCTGCTGATGGAACAGGGCACCAGTACCGTCTACGACCGCGACCGGGTCCTGGCCAAGGAGCCCGGGGACATCCTGCGCCACACCCTCGGCCACATCGCCCGCGGTTCGGAGGGCGCCCTCTTCTTCCAGTGGCGGCAGTCCCGGGCCGGCGCCGAGACGTGGCACTCGGCGATGGTCCCGCACGCGGGGCCGGACAGCCGCATCTTCCGTGAGGTCACGCAGGTCGGCGAGGCGGTCGCCCGGCTCGGCGAGCTGGCGGGATCGACGGTCACCGCTTCGGTGGCGGTCCTGCACGAGGCGGACGCCTGGTGGGCGCTCGGCGTGGACGGCCTGCCCTCGGCGGATCTCGACTACCACGCGGCACTCGGCCGGGCGCACCGGGCACTGTGGGACGCCGGCGTCACCGTCGACTTCGCGCACCCCGAGCACGACTTGAGCCGCTTCCCGCTCGTCATCGCACCGGCCCTGTTCCTCCTGTCCGACGGGGCGGCCGAGAACCTGCGCCGTTACGTCGCCGACGGCGGAACCCTCCTCGTCCAGCACGCGAGCGGATACGTCGACGACCGCATGCACGCCCGCCTCGGCGGCTACCCCGCCGAGCCGCTACGCGAGGCGCTGGGCATCCGCGTCGAGGAGTACCGGCCGCTGCGGCGGGACGAGCGGATCGCCCTGTCGGACGGATCGCACGGCACCGTCTGGAGCGAGTCGCTTCGCGCCGAAGGCGCGGAAACGCTCGCCGCCTACGCCGAGGGCATGCTCGCCGGCAGCCCGGCGCTGACCCGTCACCGCTTCGGTACCGGACAGGGCTGGTACCTCTCCACCCGCCTGGACGACGCCGGCTACGCCGCCCTGGTCGCCCGGCTGCTCGACGAGGCGGGAGTGGGTCCCGAGGTGCAGGGCCTGCCCGCTCAGGTCGAGGCCGTCATGCGACGCGCCCCGGACGGCCGTCGCTGGGGCGTTCTGATCAACCACCGCCCCGAGCCCGTGCCCCTGCCCGAGCCCGCCCACGACCTGCTCACGGGCAACACCTTGTCCGAACTGCCGCCCGGCGGCTGCGCGGTGCTCCGTACCGCCTGACTCCCCGCCGAGTCCCTCCCTTGCCGTCGGGGCCTGCCCCCGCGCGTTCTGACCCTTACCGGAAAGGCCATCATGACCGGCGCACCGCAGACTCCCCTTTGGGGCCAAGCGGCCCTGGAGATCGAGATCGACGTCGGCGAGGACGGCACCGCGGCTGCGCCTGGTCGAGCGTGTGTCTCATCGACTCGTACCGTCGCCGTGTACAAGGCCATCCGTGCCGACCTGCCTCAGGCCGTCCCCGCGTGGCCGCTCGACCTGCCGGCCTGGGACGACCCGTGGCTCGCCCTGACCCTGCGGACCCCCGCCACTACCTACCTCACCGTCTGGCGCCGCCCGGCAGCGAGTCCACGATGAGCCTTCCCCTGCCTCACCTCCGCGGGTCCGCCGCTCGCGTCGACGGCCTCTACCTCACCGCGAGCCAGGCCGTCGCCGCCTGGAACCCCGATGCCGCCGACCTCACGCTGACGCTGCCCACAGCTCCGTCCACCGTGCTGCTCCGCCTCACCCACACGCTGCCGGACGCGCCCTGAACCGCCGGTGACACATGACAACAACCCTCTGAAGGAAAGGGACTTGGCCGAATGTCAGAAATGCAGCGGACGGACGCCACCATGACCAACCCCGTGATCCCCGGCTTCCACCCCGACCCCAGCGTCTGCCGCGTCGGAGACGACTACTACCTCGTCTGCTCCAGCTTCGAGTACTTCCCCGGCATCCCCGTCTTCCACAGCCGTGACCTGGTGCACTGGACGCAGATCGGCAACGCCCTGGACCGGCCGACCCAACTGCGCCTGCCGGCCGCAATGCCGTCCTCCGGCGGGATCTACGCTCCCACCCTGCGCCACCACGACGGACGTTTCTGGCTGATCGTCACCAACGTGGCCGAGGGCGAGGGCAACCTGCTGTTCACCGCCACCGATCCGGCCGGGCCCTGGTCCGACCCGGTCCGACTGCCGGAGGTGAAGGGCATCGACCCGGATCTCGCCTGGGACGAGGACGGCACCTGCTGGTGCACGGTCGCCGGGGGCGCGCAGGTCCGTATCGACCCGTACACCGGCGAGACGTTCGGACCTCCGCACAAGGTGTGGGCCGGCACCCCCGGCGCCCAGGCGCCGGAGGCGCCGCATCTGTACCACATCGGCGCGTACTGGTATCTGCTCATCGCCGAGGGCGGCACCGAGCGCGGCCACGCCGTCTCGATCGCCCGCGGGCGCACGCCCACCGGCCCGTTCGAGCCGTGCCCGGCCAACCCGGTCCTCACCCACCGCGGCACTCACCGCCCGATCCAGAACACCGGTCACGCGGACCTGGTCCAGGGGCCCGACGGTTCGTGGTGGATGGTGCTTCTGGGCGTCCGGCCGCGGGGTGGCACGCCCGGCTGGCACGTGCTGGGCCGCGAGACCTTCCTGGCGCCCGTGGAGTGGGTGGAAGGCTGGCCCGTCGCCGGCGAGGTGTCGCCCGAACTGCCCGCGCCCGCCTGGCCGCTCGTCCCCGGCCCCGCCGAGGCCCACCGGGACGACTTCGACCTCAGCGGGTTGCGGCCGCAGTGGATCTCCGTACGCGACCGTCCGGAGGAGCACTGCACCACCAAGGAGCGGGCCGGCTGGCTGACGCTGCGCGCCCGCGGCGCCTCGCTGGACGAGCCGGACGTCGTGTTCGTCGGCCGCCGCCAGCAGCATCTGGCCTGCCGGGTGCGCACCCGGATCGACCCCGCCGAAGGGCGCGGTGGCCTCGCCGTCCGCCTGGACGAAGAGCACCATTACGAGATCGAGGCGGCCGAGGGCCAAGTACGCGTCCTGAGCCGCGTCGGACCGTTCCGCACTGTCGTGGCTTCCCGTCCCGTGCCGGCCGGGCCCGTGGTTCTGCGCCTCGACGTCTCCGACGCCCCTCCGAACGGCCCCCGCACCGGTCCCGACATCCTCACGTTCGGCGTCGAGGAGCAGGACGGCACCTTCACCGCACTCGGCGCACTCGACGGCCGCTATCTGTCGACGGAGGTGGCCGGCGGATTCACCGGCCGGGTCCTCGGCCTGTACGCCGCGGTCGGCACAGTCCACTTCGACTGGTTCGACCACGAGCCGCTCGGCCGGTGAACCGGCGAGGCGAGCCGAGGCACCACGTCGGCTTCCGAAGACGCCCCGCCCCCTTGCTGCCTGCCGCTCCATCCCCCCACGGGCGGAACCCGCTCGGCCAACAAGAGAGAGGTCACAGATGAAGGGAACGCACCACCCCACCGACCGGCGCAGAGGCGGCCCGGGCCGGGTGCTCGGTCTGCTGCTGGCGCTGGTCGCCGCGATAGGGCTGACCAGCACCGCCGCGTTCGCCGTACCGTCCCACGAGGGCGCGTCCGCGGCGACGAAGAACATCGCGCTCAGTCCGATGGGCACCGTGGCCGCGATGCAGCCCAGCTGGAACCTCGGCAACACCCTGGACGCCATCCCCGACGAGACGTCCTGGGGCAACCCGCCGGCGACCAAGGCCCTGTTCGACACCATCAAGGCCCAGGGTTTCCGCAGCGTCCGCATCCCCGTCACCTGGAGCGGCCACCAGTCCTCCACCGCCCCCTACACGATCGACGAGACGTGGATGAAGCGCGTCAAGCAGGTGGTCGACTGGGCGCTGGCTGACGGTCTCTACGTCGTGATCAACGTCCATCACGACTCGTGGCAGTGGATCGCCGACATGCCCACCGACCATGACGGAGTCCTGGCCCGCTTCAAGGCCACCTGGACCCAGATCGCCGCCACGTTCAGGGACTCACCGAGCAGCCTGCTCTTCGAGAGCAACAACGAGCCGCAGTTCAACAACACCACCGACGCCCAGGGCATCCAGTACAACGACGAACTGAACACCGCGTTCCACACCGTGGTGCGCCAGTCCGGCGGCAACAACGCGACCCGTCTGCTCGTCCTGCCCAGCCTGCACACCAATTCCGGCCAGGTCTTCCTGGACGCCCTGGTGAGCGAGATGAAGTCGCTGAACGACCCCCACCTCGTGGCCACCGTGCACTACTACAGCTGGTACCCGTTCAGCGTGAACATCGCCGGCGGCACCCAGTTCGACGCCACCGCGCAGAAGGACCTGACCGACAACTTCGCCCGGCTCCGCGACACCCTCGTCTCCAAGGGAATCCCCGTCTACCTGGGTGAGTACGGCCTGTTGTCGTACCCAGACCACTTCCAACGCGCGCCGCGTGTCGAACGTGGCGAGGCACTGAAGTACTTCGAGATGTTCGGATACGAGGCCCGCATCTCCGGGGTGACCACGGCCCTGTGGGACGCCTACAACTTCCTGAACCGCTCCACGCTGCAGTGGCGTGAGCCCGAGCTGATCGACCAGATCAAGTCGAGCTGGACCACCCGCTCGGGCACCGCCTCCTCGGACCGTGTCTTCCTGGCGAAGTCGAGTGCGATCACCGCCAGGACACTCACCCTGAACCCGAACGGCACCACCTTCCGCGGCGTGTGGCAGGGCGGCAAAAAGCTCGTCCGGGGCCGGGACTACACCGTCTCCGGCAACCAGCTCACGCTCACAGCCACCGCGCTGACCCGGCTCGCCGGCGACCGCGCCTACGGAGTCAACGCGACGATCGAGGCCCGTTTCTCCCGAGGTCTGCCCTGGAAGATCTACGTGACCACGTATGACAGGCCGGTGCTCTCCGACGCGACCGGTGACGCCGGCGGTCTGACCATCCCCACCCAATACCGCGGTGACCAACTGGCCACCATGGAGGCCAAGTACGCCGACGGCAGCAACGCCGGCCCGACCGACTGGACTCCCTACCAGGAGTTCAACGAGGCATTCTCTCCCGACTACCCGGGCAACGGTCTTCTCCTCACCTCCAAGTTCGTCAACTCACTGCGTGACAACACCCAGGCGACGCTCGTCTTCCACTTCTGGAGCGGAGCCACCGTGACGTACAAGGTGACGAAGAACTCAGGCTCGGTGACCGGAACCGTCGCCTGACCATTCCCCGCCCCGGGTGTCCCCTGGCACCCGGGGCTCTCTTCCTGCCCGGTCAGCCCTTCGCCGGGCCCGTGCTCTCCCGGATCGCTCGTTGCACCCACGGCGCACACCGATCGCCGACCCTGACGAGCCGAGTCTCCTCGACATACGACACCTCCCTCACGCACCGCATCCAAGGATCGCTGTGGCTGAGGGTCTGCCGTCGAGGGAGGCGAACCAGCCGTGGTCACCGCGGAGCGCCCCGCGACCTCATCGACGTGTTCGCGGCCTCCCTCCGCTGGATCGGCACAGGTGCCCGCCCGAATCGGACTTGCCAGTGCAGGTGCTGGGCCAAATGCGCTCGGACTGTGTTCTGCGCCGGGCGGCCCCGCCCCGAGAGCCGGGTACCCGGGCCGTCCGCCCCGCCACGGCGGCGAGTTCGTCCTCGGCGACCCTGCCACCTGGAACACTCCTGATGCGACGACGGTGTCCAAGACGCGTTTGTACGGCACTGCCACCGCCAGGGCCTGGGACCGGCTCCACCCCAGGCTGACCCACTCGCTCTGCGTGGGTCTCCCAGCTGGGCGCTCTGCCGGTCATCGAGGGCACTGTGATCCGTCTGCAGGTCGAATACCTGCCCAGTGGCGCGACCCCGAAGCCGGTGTGGCTGTGGTGGTCGGGCACCGATGCCGCCGACACCCAAATTGACATGCTCTGGCAGGCCTTCCTGCGACGCTTCGACATCGAGCACACGTTCCGGCTGTTCAAGCAGACGCTTGGCTGGACCTGCCCGAAGATCCGCACTCCTGAGGCGGCTGACCGGTATACCTTGCTGATCTTCGCCGTCTACACCCAGCTGCGGCTGGCCCGTCCGCTGGCGGCCGACCTGCGCCGACCGTGGGAGAAGCCGAGCCCGCCGAACAGGCTCACCCCGGCCCGCGTCCGCCGCGACTTTCGGCACCTCCGCCCGCAGGTGGCCTGCCCCGCCCAGGCACCGAAACCCTCCCGCCCGGCCCGGGACGACCACTCGGCCACAAGAACACCCGACCCACCCCACGCCACGACGTGCACACCGTCCGCAAACCAGGCACTGCGCAACAGCGAACGAAGGAGTCTTCGGGACCACTGCCATTGGTGCAGTCAAGTCAAAGCACCTCAATTCGTGGCTGAAATGGATGGTGGAAGAGCGTGGTCATGAGGAAAGCACGGCGATCAATCGCTATGAGACGCTCAGACGCGGCGGCGGGTGAAGCGCTGGTCGGGGTTGCCGCTGTAGGTCCACTGAGAGATGCGGGCGCCGTCGGCGTTCGAGTACTCCCAGACGTCCATCGCCAGGCCCGACTCCCGGTTGACGAGGCTGACCCACTTGGCCCGCCGTAGCAGATGCCGCATGCCGTCCGGAGTCGCCTCCCCGGCCCACTCGGTGATGGTCCAGCAGTTCTTGCGCGGCAGGTCCGACAGCAGGCCGAGCACCAACGTCCGTACCCGCCGACGGGGTTCGACCCGCGCGAACCGACCGGCGATCCGGCCCATCAGGCCGTCGAACGCCTCCTGCCAGCGAGCAGGGTCTACGCTGTGACCTGCGGCCACTGCATGATCGTTTGTCTTCACACACCGGTGATCAACGGTCGCCGCACCCATGTCGCCTCAGACGTCATCTGCCCTGCGAACGCAAGGAGACCACCTGTGCCGGCCGCCGCATACGAAGCACTGCTCATCGGTGGCCGCGCCGGGGTCGGCAAGACCACGGTCGGCTGGGAGATCTCCGCGCAACTCCAGGCCCTGCGCATCGCCCACTGCCTGGTCGAGGGCGACAACCTGGACCAGGCATTCCCCGCCCCGCCCGACGACCCTGCCCGCACAAGGATGACCGAGGCGAACCTCGCCGCGCTTTGGCGCAACTACGCCGCTCTGGGATACCGCAGGCTGATCTACACCAACACCGTCTCCGTTCTGGAGCTCGACCTGATCGCCCGCGCCATGGGCGGCACACCCCGCATCACCGCGGTACTCCTGACCGCCGACGACACAACCGCCCGGCAGCGCCTCGGCACCCGAGAGATCGGCAGCCAACTCGACGCCCACGTCACCCGAAGCACCGCCATGGCCCAACATCTGGAAGCCACCGCGCCCCCATGGGTCGCACGGGTATCCACCGACGGCCGCTCCGTAACCGACATCGCACGCGATGCCATCGCGGCAACCGACTGGTCAACCCAATCGGCACAGACCGTGGATCACGATCTACGGCTGGAGTATTAGGCCAGGAGAATCTCGACAGTGATTGCCCCTGCCAGCACAACATAAACCGCGCACGCGGCATAATTCAGCACAGCCGTCGCTTTTGTTGAGCCGGTGAGTCGTGCATGAAAAAATCCCGACAACACTCCGATGCACCCGTAGAGAATTATCTCCATCAGGACGTTGATTGCACCGAGAACGGCCATCTGTAATTTGGGATTCTCTGCACTTCCTATGAACTGCGGGAGCACCGCGAGGTAAAAGAGGATTATTTTCGGATTCGTCAGGCTGACCAGCACCCCTCGCAGGTACCACCTGCCTGTCGCGATATCGCCGTGTCCGTTGATCGCGCGACGCGCACTTCGCATTGTCACGTACGCCAACCACAGCAGATACGCTGCGCCCAGTATTCTCACCGCATCAAGCACCGATGGGTGCGATCCGGCGATCTCCCCCATCCCGGCAACGACGGCGGCGGCATAGACACTCATACCTGTCCCTATGCCGAGGATGGCTCTCAGCGCGGACAGGCGACCACCTTCAAGACCCACTGCGAGCATGTAGGCCATGTCGGGCCCGGGTGGAGCGAGAAAGAGCAGGATCACCGCAATGTAGCTCGGCAGTACCGCTAAATCCACCATCGTCAACTACCTCCGGCTTTGGCTTGGCATGCCGGGAGCCCCCGACGCCGACAAGATCGATCCGCGCCGAGTCGCCCCGAGTCGGTGGCCTAAACCTGCTGCAGACCTGGGAGAGCCTGATGGGGCCACTGAGCCGACGCAGAACCGCCTATGACGGTTCTAACATGTTTGCGCTTCAGGTGGCAACCGGCTAAGATGGTTCCGTGGTTATTGTTTATTTCCCTGAATTTCGCCTGGGTAAAGTACTGGCGACCAGTTTCACGGGAACCCGGTCGGAGCGGTACGGTGAAACGCTGGAGCGAATTCCTGTGCCCTCTCGGCTCGTGGACTGGTTGGCAGTCAGTGGACTCGCGGTCGATTCCTGCACTCAGTCCCAGCTCGACCGGGCTCAAAGGCTGCGGGAATCGATTCATGCAGCTGCCACCGCCGTTGCACACAAGAACCCGCTTCCCTCTCCAGCCGTCCAGGTCATCAATGACTGCAGCACTCAGGGCCTGGCCTCGGCGATCTTGACGTCCGAGGGCGACCGGAAATGGCGGCTGAGCTCTTCTTCCGTGGAAGACGCGCTCAGCGTGATCGCCGCCGATGCGATCAGTCTCCTTGCGGGAGAACGAGACGGAAAGATCTCCTTGTGCGCATCACCCACGTGCCGAGCCGCTTTCTTGGACACCAGCCGAGGCGGCACACGGAAATGGTGCGACATGAATACGTGTGGAAATCGCGAGAAGAAGGCGCGCTTCCTCGCCAACAAGCGCAATAGCTAAAGCTTTTACCGACTAGGCCTGGGACGGCAGCAGCACCCAGCAGTGGCAGATCATCCACCGCGGCCAAGGCCAGTACTCGATCGCCAACCGCGGCACGGGACTGGTCCTCGACGGCGGTGGGATGGTCGCCGCAGGGGCCGTGACCAAGCAGGGGACGTGGCAGCAGAGCACCAACCTGCTGTGGACGTCCAGCCCGGTCGCTGGACCGGCACCACTCCGGTGGCAAGCCTGCGGTCCGCGTCGGCGGGCGCCTGCGAGCCGGGAGGCGCGCCCCGCGGCGGCACGGGTGCGCTCGGCCGTGGAGGCGTTGACTTCGCCTTCGGTGCGGTGGCTGCCGCGCGCGTTCGCGGTCGCTCGAACGGCGCGTGAGCCGAGCTCTCCCGGCTGGTGGGCGGGCGCCGGGCCGGGGCCGGCCGGCGGTTCACGGCCCGCCCTCGATGACGACCGTGCGGCAACGGCCGCCCGGCGGGTGGGCCGGGCGGCCGTCGAGCTGCCGCCGTGTCGTCGGTGCTACTCCTGTGCGTGCCGGATGGCGTCCAGCACGATGTGCGCCACGTGGTCGTCGGTGAGGCTGTACTGCGTCTCGCGGGCCTGACGCCGGGCGGTGACGATCCGGGAGGTGCGCAGCACCCTCAGGTGCTGGGAGACCAGTGGCTGACTCACTCCGAGGGCGTCCACCAGCTCGTGGACGTACTTCCCGCCGCCGGACAGCTCGCGCACGATGCCCAGTCGTACCGGCGAGGCCAGTGCGCGCAGCAACTCACTCGCCGCCTGCAGGTCCTGGGCCGGCGTCTCCGCCGGAGGAGGGAAAGCCGTTGTCATATGCACACATTAGCATGTGGTAATGACTCCCGGCCGGCGAGACGGTTGCCCCGTCGGTGCGGCGCCGCGGCGCGCCGCACCGGGTCGAGGGTGAGGTCAGTGGTCGTCCCAGTGCCCCTCGTGGGCGGCGTGACGGTGGCCGTCGTGCACGTAGTCGGTGTGGTCGCCGTGCGGTACGGCCACGTGGCCGCAGTCCTCGCCGTGCTGGTGGTCGTGCTCCCCGTGGACGGCGTGGCCGGCCGGCGTGCACTCGTCGACGTGGTCCTCGTGTGCGCGGTGGATGTGGCCGTCGTGGGCGTAGTCGGTGTGGTCGCCGTGCGGGAAGGCGACGTGACCGCAGCCCTCGCCGTGGGTGTGCGTGTGGTCCTCGTGGGTGCGGTGATCGGTGGCGCTGGTCATGGGATCTCCTTGCTCGTGCTCGCGGCTGCCCGTGGCTCTCCTGCGGGGCGCTCGCATGGCGACATTAACATATAGCGATTCATGCATGCATCGTGTGGATGGACCGTCGCGGACCTCCGCTTCGATCTTCCGTCCCGGAAGGTCAACGCCGGATCAAGGAGCGGTAATGCCTTGTGGAACGGGTCGTGGCAGGCGCCGGACCCGCGCACCCGTCACCCCACCCGTTCGTCGACGCGCCCCGCAGCGCGTACGCCGTTCCGGTCATCGCCGACTGTTCGACCACCGCTGACTGCTCGACGTGCCGCCGGCATGGTGTACGGCCACCCGGTCACCCTGGTCACCGATCCGGGGCTGGAGTCGTCCATGGCCCGGTTGCTGACCGCGCACGGCGCCCAGGTCAACGTCGTCTGCGAAGCGCATCCCACGGGCGGCCGGCAGCAGGCCCGCCGCGAACGCGTGCAGCGGCTGATGGAGCGGCATCCCGGCTCCTGGTGCCCGGACCAGTACAACAACCCGGACCACGTCGCCGCCTACACCCCGCTGGCCCTGGAACTGGCCTCCGGGGGGGCCACATCGACGTGTTGGTGTGCAGTGTCGGTACCGGCGGCCACTCCGCGGGCGTCTCCCGCGTGCTGCGGCAGCTCTACCCGGAGCTGACGGTCGTCGGGGTGGACACGATCGACTCGACGATCTTCGGCCCGCCCGCCCGGCCCCGGCTCATGCGGGGTCTGGGATCCAGCTTCTACCCACGCAACGTCACGTACGAGAACTTCCCCGAGGTGCACTGGGTGGCACCGGCCGAGGCGGTGTCCACCTGCCGTCTGCTGGCCGCCTCCCGCTACGCCACCGGGGGCCGGAGCGTGGGCGCGGTGGCTCTCGTGGCCGGCTGGTTCGCCCGGACGATGCCGGCGGACGCCAGGATCGCGGCGATCTTCCCCGACCGACCGCAGCGCTAGCTGGGCACGGTGTACGACGACGACTACTGCGCCGCCCACGGCTTGTCGGACCCGCCGCCCGCCGCCGAACCGGACGTGATCGGCAGCCTGGACGAGAAGGAGGTCACGCGCTGGACCCGGTGCACCACCGTGGCCGATCCCCTCACCCTGCGGGACCGGCCGCACGACGCTGTCGAGGACAACGCCGGTCACGACCGCGACGCACAGGAGGGGGACCGGTGACCGGGCTGTTCACGCAGGTCCGCTCGTACGAGCGCAGTGTCCGGTTGCTGATGGCGAATCAGTTCACCATCAACCTCGGCTTCTACATGCTGATACCGGGGCCCGGGGTGGGGCTGTGGCTGCTCGCAGCGGTGCCCCCGACGCTCGCCGCACTGCTCCTGGCCGTGGGGGAGATGATCGCCTACCCCTTCGAGATGGACCCCATCGTCCGTCTCTGCGGTGACCGTCTCGTCGCCACGCACTACGGGCTCTACAACACCGTCTGCGGTATCGGCATCACCCTCGGCAGCCTGCTCACCGGTGCCGCGCTCGACGCGGCCCGCGCCGCCGGCATGCCGGCGCTGCCGTGGATCTCCCTGACCGTGCTCGGCCTCGCCTGCGCGGCCGCCCGGTACGGCCTGCACGCCACCGGCCGGCTGGAGGCTCCGGTCCACGGGCCCCGGGCCGCAACGGTCTCATCGCCGGCCCGGGCCGAGGGGCTGCGGGCGGGGCGAGCACCGAACGGTGCCCGCCGGGGTGCACGCGGTGCGCGCCGGAGCGCGGCCCGGCGCCCGCTCGGAGGCCGCTTGACGTCTTCCACGCTCGCGGGCCGAGGTCAGCTCAAATGAACTGTACGGTTGAGTTCAAATGAACTGAACTGTACAGTTCGGGGCGTGGCGTCCCGGCGTCACGGTGGACGGTCCTCGTTCCCCGAGCTCCGCGTCGGGGCCCCGCTCGTCGTGGCATCCGCCCGTACGCCCCCCTTGCCGCAAGGACCCGTCATGTCCCACTCCGCAGTCGGCGCCCCTCACACGCCGGAACCCGCCCACCCGGCCCCCGACCCCCGCCGCTGGACCGCCCTGGCGCTGATCTGTCTGGCCCAGTTCATGCTGATCCTGGACGTCACCGTGGTGAACGTCGCCCTCCCCGACATGGCAGCCGATCTCCGCCTCGGCCGGGCGACGCTCACCTGGGTCGTCACCGCGTACACCCTGTGTTTCGGCGGCCTGATGCTGCTCGGCGGCCGTCTCGCCGACGCGTTCGGTGCCCGCCGCACCCTTCTCGCGGGACTCGCCCTGTTCACCGCGGCGTCGCTGGTCACCGGTCTGGCGGGCACCGCCCCGGTCCTGCTCGGCGGCCGCATCGCACAGGGCGTCGGCGCCGCCCTGCTGTCCCCCTCCGCGCTGTCGATCGTCACGACCACGTTCCACGGCGCCGAACGCGCCAAGGCCCTCGGCGTGTGGGCGGCGACAGGCGGATCCGGCGCCGCGGCCGGGGTCCTGCTCGGCGGCCTGCTCACCGACGGGCCGGGCTGGCAGTGGGTCTTCTACGTCAACGTACCCGTCGGCCTCCTGGTCCTCGCCGCCGTCCCCGCGGTCGTCGCGGCCCGGCCGCCGCGGCCCGCCCGCCTCGACGTCCCCGGCGCACTGCTGGTCACCACGGGCACCGGCGCACTGATCTACGGGCTGGTGGAGGCGGGTGACTCGGGGTGGGCGGACCCCGCGACGCTGCTGCCGCTGGCCGGCGCGCTGATCGCGTACGCCCTGTTCACCGTCGCCGAACGGGTCGGCCGAGCCCCTCTGATGGACCTGCGCATGTTCACCCGGCGGCCCGTCCTCGCCGGAGCGTTCCTGATGCTGGTGGCCACAGCCCTGCTGATCGCCTTCTTCTTCCTCGGTTCGGTCTACCTCCAGCACCTGCGCGGCCTCAGCCCCACGAGGACCGGCCTCCTCTTCCTCCCCACGGCCGTCGCCACCGGCGTCGGGGCGCATCTGGGCTCCCGCCTCGTGGGGAGGATCGGCAGCCGCACCACGGCCGTCGCGGGCCTGCTGCTGGCGGCTGCCGGAACGGCGCCGCTGACCCGGCTGTCGGACACCGGCAGCGTGTACACCCTGCTGCTGCCGGGCTTCGTGGTCGCCTCCTTCGGTATCGGCGCGGTGTTCGTGACCGCCACCACCACGGCGCTCGCCATGGTCGAAGCCCGGGAGGCGGGGCTGGCGTCCGGTGTCGTCAACACCTTCCACGAGGTCGGTGGTTCGATCGGTGTGGCGGTCGTCTCCACCGTCGCGGCCTCCGGAATCGAGCGGGGCACGGCCGGCGGCTTCACCGACGCGTTCACGGTGTGCGCGGTGACGGCCGGCGTCGGCGCGGCCGTGGCCCTGGGGCTCGTACCGCGGGGCAGGCCACCGAAGACCGCTGGTCCGCACGTGCACTGAACCGACGCCCGCCCTGCGGAGCGTGCCGACCCCTGCCGCGGCGCCGGATGTGTGCCGGGGCCGCCGGATCGTCGTTCCGGCGGCCCCGGCCGTGTGGCCGAACGGTCGGCCGAGGGTCCGGAGGTCCCTGCGGGCCCGTGCGCACGAGCGCTGCGGGGACTCCGAGCGATCCGCGCCACGGCCGGGCCTGGCCTCGGATTCAGGAGAGGTCGAACCGATCGAGGTTCATCACCTTGTCCCACGCGGCCACGAAGTCGCGCACGAGCTTCCCTCCCGCGTCCCGCGACGCGTAGACCTCCGCGACGGCCCGGAGCTGGGAGTGCGAACCGAAGACGAGGTCGACCGCGGTGGCGGTCCATTTCAGCTCGCCCGTGGCGCGGTCCCGGCCTTCGAACACGTTCTCGTCCGAAGCCGATGCCTTCCACTCCGTGCCCATGTCGAGCAGGTTGACGAAGAAGTCGTTGGTCAGCGTCTCCGGCCGGTGGGTGAAGACGCCGTGCGGGGTTCGCCTGAAACCGGTGTTCAGCACCCGCATGCCGCCGATCAGCACCGTCATCTCGGGAGCGGTCAGCGTCAACAGGTTGGCGCGGTCCAGCAGGAGGGTTTCCGGCGACAGCTTCTCTCCCGCACGCAGGTAGTTGCGGAACCCGTCGGCCTTGGGCTCGAGCACGGCGAACGACTCCACGTCGGTCTGTTCCTGCGAGGCGTCCGTGCGCCCCGGTGCGAACGGGACGGTGACGTCGTACCCGGCGTCCTTCGCAGCCCGCTCGACGGCCGCGCACCCGCCCAGGACGATCAGGTCGGCGAGCGAGACCTTCGTGCCGCCGGCATGGGAGAGGTCGAAGTCCTGCCGGATCCGCTCCAGCCTCTGCACCGTCTCGGCCACCTCGGGCAGGTGGTTGACCTCCCAGTCCCTCTGCGGCGCGAGCCGAATCCGTGCCCCGTTGGCCCCGCCGCGCTTGTCGGTGCCGCGGAAGCTCGCTGCCGCCGCCCAGGCGGTCGTGACCAGCTGGGAGACGGACAGTCCCGAGGCGAGGATGCTGCTCTTGAGAGCAGCGATGTCCTCGGCCCCGACGAGCTCGTGATCCACCTCGGGGACGGGATCCTGCCACAGCTGAGGTTCCGGAACCCACGGGCCGAGGTAGCGCGCGACGGGCCCCATGTCGCGGTGCAACAGCTTGTACCACGCCTTGGCGAACGCTTCCGCGAGCTTGTCCGGGTCGTCGTGGAAGCTCTTCGCGATCGGGCCGTAGACCGGGTCCAGCTTCAGCGCGAGGTCCGTCGTCAGCATCATGGGCGCGTGCCGCTTCGACGGATCATGCGCATCGGGCACCGTGCCCTGTGCCGCCGGATCCGTGGGCGTCCACTGCTTGGCACCGGCGGGGCTCGTCGTCAGCTCCCAGTCGTACCGGAACAGGTTGTCCAGGTACCCGTTGTCCCACCTGGTCGGTTGGGAGGTCCACGCGCCCTCGAGCCCGCTGGTGAGTGTGTCGGGGCCCTTGCCGCTGCCGTAGGTGTTCCGCCAGCCGAGGCCCTGCTGCTCGAGGGCGCCGGCCTCGGGTTCCGGACCGATGTACCGGGGATCGACGGCGCCGTGACACTTGCCGAAGGTGTGGCCGCCGACGATGAGCGCGACCGTCTCCTCGTCGTTCATCGCCATGCGTCCGAATGTCTCGCGAATATCCCTGGCGGCGGCCATCGGATCCGGGTTGCCGTCGGGCCCCTCCGGATTGACGTAGATGAGTCCCATCTGCACGGCACCGAAGGGAGCGGCGAGTTCCCTGTCACCGCTGTAGCGCTCATCTCCGAGCCAGGTGTCCTCGGGTCCCCAGAAGATTTCCTCGGGTTCCCAGATGTCCTCTCGTCCGAAGCCGAACCCGAACGTCATGAACCCCATCGATTCCATGGCGCAGTTTCCGGCGAAGACCAGAAGGTCGGCCCAGGAGATTTTCTGGCCGTACTTCTGCTTGACCGGCCAGAGCAAACGGCGCGCCTTGTCGAGGCTCGCGTTGTCCGGCCAGCTGTTGAGGGGCGCGAAGCGCTGCGCGCCGCTGCCGCCGCCGCCCCGGCCGTCGGTGACACGGTACGTTCCCGCGGCGTGCCAGCTCATCCGGATGAAGAGCGGCCCGTAGTGGCCGTAGTCGGCAGGCCACCAGTCCTGTGACGTCGTCATGACCTCGAAGAGGTCCCGCTTCAGCGCGTCGAGGTCGAGAGTCGCGAACTCCCTCGCGTAGTCGAAGTCGGCGTCCATCGGATTGGAGCGGGACGAGTGCTGGTGGAGAATCTGGAGGTCCAGCTGATTCGGCCACCAGTCCCGGATCGTTCTGGGCCGAGTCGGTGCGGGAGTCGGGGAGTCGATTGCCGGGTTTTCGCTTTCGCTGCCGGACACGGACGTCCTTCTTTCTGTCTCGGTGTTCTCACGCACAATGCCGATGATGGTGATGTGTCGGCGTCCGTATGGTCGCGCACGCCACACCGCACCGCTACGAAACACGCAGAGCACCCCCGCATGACAAACATACGAGAAGAGGCGCCCTCTCGGCTTTCCCGGTGGCTTCCGGAACACGCCGAATCCGGTCCCGGCATCTTCCGAACGAGGGTCCCGGCCCCTCCCGACGACGGTCCCGGCTCCCGACGACGGTCCTGGCTCCCGACGACGGTCCCGGCCCCTCCCGACGACGAACCGTCGAGGAAACGGCCGGGAACTCGTACCGCCACCCGTCGCCGGCGCCGCCCTCGGGCCGGGTCAGCCCCCGGCCGCGCCCGGCGGTTCCGTCAGGGCACGCAGGTCGGTGAGTATCCGCGCGTCCGTTCCCTCCAGGGCGGACAGCGCGCTGCTCCATCGGCCACGCGCCGCCCCATCGTCTCCGAGCGCTCGCAGGACGTGCCCGAACTCGTGCTCGGCCAGACCCCGACCGTAGGAGTCGCCGCGCGCGGCGGCCTCCCCGAGCAGCGCGGCGCACGCGTCCCGGGCCTCCCCGACGCGGCCCAGCGCGCGCAGGGCCTGGGCCCGGCCGAGGCGCGTCTCCCGCTCCGCGTTCCAGTGCGCCGTGCCGCCCGCCATGACGCGCAACGCCTCCTCGAAGCTCCGCAGGGCCCCGGCGGGCTCGCCGAGGCCCAGGAGCGCACGGCCCGTGTTGCACAGGGCGACCTGCTCGATCACGACGCTGCCGGCCTTCCGCGCGAGTTCCCTGCTGCGCAGGTGGTACGCGACGGCCGAGCGCAGGTCGGTGAGCTCGGCCACGTACCCCTGGTGCCCGAGGAGCAACGCCTCCTCGCCGGGGGTGAGGTGGTCCGGGCGCAGGGCGAGACACCGTGCCAACGTCGCCCGGGCATCGGCGGCCCGGCCGAGCTCACGCAGCAGTGCGGCCCGGTTGCCGAGGTGACGCATCCGGGCCATGTCGTCGGCAAGGTGCTCGCTGAGCTCCACCGCTTCGTCGAGGATCAGCAGGGCCTGCCGGACGTGTCCGGCCGAGTAGTGCGCGGAGGCGAGATGGCCCAGCGCCCGCCCTTCGGCCGCGGTGTTGCCGCTGGACCTGGCCAGGGTGACGGCGTGCCGCGTCAGGCGTTCGAGGTCCCGCGCCCGGCCGCGGTCGTGCAGGTAGGGGAACAGGGAGTGGATCAGGTCCAGGGTGCGCGTCGGGCCCAGGCGCCCGCCCGCACCGGAGCCCGCCAGGAACAGCAGGTTCGCCGCTTCCGCGTCACCCCAGGCCAGCGCCGCCGCGGTGTCGGCGAAGACCGTCCCGGTCCCGGCTCCGGGGTGCCGTAGGTGCTCGAGCGCCCGCCCGGGGTTCGGCCGCAGGGCCGCGGCACAGTGCGCCAGCCGCTCCTCGTACCAGCCCAGGGCCCGTTCGACGGCTTCCGCGTTCCGGGCCTGCTCACCGGGCCGCCCGGCGAGTTCCCGGGCGAAGTCACGGACCAGGTCGTGCGGGGCGTATCGGCCCCAGCACACCTCCTGGAGCAGCGCCACCTCCGCCAGGCGGTCCAGGGTCTTCTCGGCGCTCCGCTCCGTGCGGTCCATGGCGGTGGCCAGCAGGGGTGCCCCGTACTCGGGCAGGTCCAGCGCACCGATGAGGACCAGGGCCGCAGCGGCGTCACCGTCGTGCGGGTCGCCCGAGCCCTCGAGCGCCTCATGGGCCGCCACCAGGGAGCGGCGCACGCTGAGGTCCTCCAGTTCGAGGTGGTCCAGGCGGTCCTCCTGCCGGGCGAGGCGTTCCACCAGTGCCTCCACCGGCAGGGTCCGCCGGCTCCTCAGCCGGGCCGCGGAGATCCGCAGCGCCAGGGGCAGGTGGCCGCACAGGGCCACGAGCCGGTCGACCGGTCCGGCGTCGGACGCGGCCCAGGACCGGCCCGAGGCCCGCTCCAGCAGGAGGGCGCCGTCCCGTGGTGAGAGCGGCTCGAGCCGGACGTGCGTGGAGGCCTCCAGGGCGGCCAGCCGCCGTCTGCTGGTCAGCAGTACGGCGCAGCCGGGCCCGGCCGGCAGCAGCGGACGTACCTGACTCACCGACGCCGCGTCGTCGAGGACGAGCAGCGTTCGGGTGGGGGCGAGCACGGAGCGCAGCAGCGCGGAGGCGGCGCCCACGTCGCCCGGGATCCGCCGGGCGTCCACGCCGAGGCCGTGCAGGAGGACGGCGAGGGCGTCGGCGGGTTCGAGGGGGGCCACGCCGGGTGTGGCCCCGTGCAGGTTCAGGTAGAGCTGACCGTCGGGGAACTCGTGCCTGAGCCCTTCCGCGACGTGCAGGGCGAGGCCCGTCTTCCCGACGCCCGGCATTCCGCTGATCACGGCGAGCGCGGTGCGGTCGCGGCCGGACCCCAGCGCGCCGCGGATCCCGGCGATGTGCTCGGCACGGCCGACGAAGTCGCCGGGCGGCGCCGGAAGCTGCGCCGGCCTCGGGGGCGTCCGCGCCGCGGGAACCGCCGGGGTGCCGGTCGTGGCGAGGGGTGACGCGCGGTGCGGGGCGCTGCGGAGCACCTCACGGTGGGCGTCCTGGACGGCGGGTCCGGGCTCCACCCCGAGTTCCTCGACCAGGGTCCGGCGCAGCGAGCGGAAGAGCGCCAGCGCCTCGGCCCGGCGGTCCGTGCGGCCGAGGACGAGGATCAGCTGCCGGTGCAGCGCTTCCCGGAACGGATGCTCCTTGACGAGGACGCCCAGTTCGGCGGCGAGCCCGTCGAGGCGGTCCAGGCGCAGCAGAGCCTCGAAGCGGCATTCGAGTGCCTGCAACCGTTGCTCCTGGAGGAACGACACGACGGGGTGGTCGGTGAGGGCGGGCACATCGGCGAACGGTGTGCCGTGCCACAGGGCCAGGGCGGCACCGGCCGCCTGCTCCACCGCCCCCCAGTCCTCCCGTCGGCGGGCCTCCCGCGCTCGACGTACCCGCTCTTCGAACACCTCACGGTCCAACTCGCCCTCTCGCACCCGCATCGAGAGACCGTGGGGCATGGTGCGCAGGCGCGTGCCGCCGACGTCGCGCAGGCTTCGCCGCAGCCGGGCGACGTGGTTGTGCAGCGAGGCGGTGGCCGTCGGCGGTGGCCCCTCGCCCCACAGCACCGTCATCACCGTGTCCAGCGGCACCGTGCGGTTGGGCTCCAGCAGCAGCGCGGCGAGCAGCGAGCGGGGCTTCGGCCCGCCGAGGGCGACGGCCACACCGTCGTCGTCGACCGCCGTGAGTGATCCCAGTACCGCGAACCTCACCGCCCCCCCTTCCCCCTGGCGTCGTGCCCCAGAACACCGCATGTCCGGCGTCGACCGAAGAACATCATTTTTGTTCAGCACCGGTCAGGGTTCAAAGCGGTCACCTCATCGCCGTTGGCGCGGTGTTGGCGGCCGGTTGGACGCGGTCGGCACGATGCCCGTCCCGCACACGAGGAAGGGCTGGTGCACATGTCGACACGCCGGATACGGACGACGCTGGTGGGCGTGACAGCGATCGCAGCGGCAGGAGCAGCCGTGCTCACGACCCCGGCGGCCGCGGCCGACGGCACGGCCACCGCCGCCAAGACGCGGGAGTCCCGGCACGCTGCCACCCGGGCCGCCATGGACGCGGCCGTCGCCGCGGGCGTGCCGGGGGTGGTGGCCGAGGTGCGCGACACCCACGGGGTGTGGAAGGGCGCCTCGGGCGTCGCCGACCTCTCCACGCAGCGGACCCGCGGCAACGGCGACCGGTTTCGCGCGGGGAGCGTCACCAAGACGCTGGTGGCGACCGTCATGCTCCAGCTCCAGGCGGAAGGGAGGGCCGATCTCGACGCCACCGTCGACCACTATCTGCCCGGCCTGGTGCGGGGCAACGGCCACGACGGCACGAGGATCACGGTCCGTCAGCTGATGAACCACACCAGCGGCATCTTCAACTTCACCGAGGACGCCGCGTTCTCGAAGAAGGTGCTGGGCATCGACTTCCTCGAGTCCCGGTACGACGACTGGACCCCGCAGCAGGTCATCGCCCTCGCCCTGCGCAACCCGCCTCAGTTCGAGCCCGGCACCTCCTGGAAGTACTCCAACACCAACTACCTCCTGCTGGGGCTGATCATCGAGAAGCTGACCGGCAGGCCCTACGCCGAGGAGATCGGGCGGCGCATCACCGGGCCGCTCGCCCTGCGCGCCACGTACTTCCCCGGCACCGACCCGCACGTGCCCGCGCCCACCCGGCACTACTCCACCTTCACGGAGGACCCGGGGAAGACCTACGACGTGACCGAGCTCAACCCCTCCTGGGCCTGGGCGGCGGGCGAGATGGTCACCAACTCCGCCGACCTCAACCGCTTCTACACCGCCCTCCTCAGCGGCAGACTGCTGCGCCCCGCGCAGCTCCGGCAGATGACGACGATGGTCTCGACCGAGGGCAACCTGCCGCGCCAGCGCTACGGCCTGGGTCTCATCGAGTACGAGACGAGCTGCGGGATCAAGGTGTTCGGCCACTCCGGCGGTATCCACGGCTCCTCGACACAGGCCTTCGGCACCAAGGACGGCCGGCACATGATCGCCCTGAACTTCAACGGCGACTGGGTCGGCGGCGGCAAGAACGTCGTCTCTGCCGAGTTCTGCCCGCCCGCTTCGGCGACCGGCTGACGTCGGGCCGGTACGCCTTCCCCGCCGGTGCGGTGCCCTGACGTCGGTCGGGGCACCCTTCCGCCAACCGCGCTCCCCGGTACCGACCCGCGCGGAGCGCCCGACGGGACGCCTCGCCGGGTCCACGAGGACGGCGGCCCTTGCGATCGCACGCACCGGACGCCGCGACCTGATCGGCCTCCCCTCTTGTTCGGAGCCCTCAGGCCGTGCGGCGCGCGACGAGTCGGACGGGGACCTCGGCGTAGGTGTTCAGCAGGGTGTTCTCCGCGATCACCGGCTCACCGGTGAACTCCACGCGCTCGACGCGATCGAGAAGCGCGTGGATCAGGGAGTGCAACTCGAGACGGGCGACGCCCTGGCCGACGCAGTTGTGCGCGCCGTGTCCGAACCCGAGGTGGTCGACCGGGTTGCGCCGGACGTCGAACTCGTCCGCGCGCTCCCACTTGCGCTCGTCGCGGTTGGCGGAGGCGAACAGGGCCCACACCCGGGCACCCTGCGGGATCGCCACCCCCGCGAGCTCCGTGTCCCTGGCCGCGACGCGGGTGAGGCCCCGCACCGGACTCTCGAACCGGAGGAGTTCGTTGACTGTCGAGCCCACGAGCCCGGGCTCGGCGCGCAGAGCGGCCCACTGGTCCGGACGCTCGGCGAAGACGACGAGCAGATGGCCGATCACCGCGGCCGTCGTCTCCAGCGACGGGCCGATGAAGTCGACGAGAAGCAGCGGGCACTTCTCCTTGGGGATGACACCCTGATCGGCGGCCTCGAGCATGGCGGCTCCGGGGCTTCCCGGTGCGAGCTCCCTGTTCTGCGCGAGCTCGTGGGCGAACGCGAACAGGCGCTGCGTCATCTCCATGTTGTGCGGGGTGCGTTCCGTGACCGGGCCCAGAAGGTCGTTGCCGACCTGTCCCCACGCGTAGAGGTGCTCACGGTTGCGGTCGGGCAGTCCGAGCAGGTCGGGTATGACCAGCATCGGCAGCGCCTGGGCCAGCTCGGCGACGCCGTCGATCTCGCCCCGGGCGACGACGTCGGCGACGAGGTCGCGCGCCTTGCGGGCGATCTCCTCCCGGCGGCCGCGCAGGGCGCCCGGCCGCAGGCCGGCCCCGACGACGGAACGCAGCAGGCCGTGTTCCGGCGGGTCGCTGACGAGCGTGACGCCCCGCATGATCTGGTTCACGGCGGGATTGAAGCCCACGCCCTCGCCGGAGACGAAGGTGCCGTGATCGGCCAGCGCGGCCTTCACCTCGTCGTACCGCGTGACCGCGTACACGTCCGGATCGCGCAGCCGGACGACGGCACCCAGCTCCCGCAGGTGTCGGTACTGCTCGTAGCGCGTGCGCTGGTCCGAGGTGGCGAACATGTCGATCTCTGTCGTGGGTGCGACGGCCACGGGTTCCTCCTCAGCGGGGTCCGGCGAGACCGAGATGCACGGCCGACGGCCGGCCCGGCCGGCCCGGATCTGGCGTTCGCGGCGACCACGGCCACGCCGGTGGGGGAGGTCATGTCTCCCACCTTCGCTTCCCTGTTCGCCGAACATCTTTCTGATCTTGCTCCGGGAACGTCGTCGCAAAACCGCTCCCCGCACTTCGCCCCCCGGGGCGCTGCGGCCCGGCTCGCGGCTTGGCCGGAGCGGCCCGTGCCGGTCGTCGCCGCAACTGCCGACACGACCCGCGGTGACGACATGACCCGCACGGGAGTGCGCGCCCGTCGCGTCCGCGATCCCGGCGCCGCTGCCGCCGGCCCGACGCGGGGCGGCCCGGGTGCGCGTGGTCCTGCACGGGGGCGGCCGGCCCGCCGTGCTCCCGCGCGGCGCCCTCGGCACGGGACCGTCACCCGCGTCACCACCTGAACGGCCCACTGAGGATGCGCCGGAGGAGGCGAGAGTGGGTGAGCGGTGTGAACGTGGTGGAAGAGATCGGCCGCACAGGGAGCCGGAGACGAGGAGGCAGGGATGGCGCAGGGACGGGTGGAGCGGGGCACGACGTGCGCTGCCGTGAGCGGCGGCACGCGGCCGCCGGACTCGTCCCCGGGCGATGTCGAGCTGGTGAGCGCCGTCGCGGACGCCGTCCTGTACGAGGGTTACCTCCTCTACCCCTACCGTCGGTCCTCCGCCAAGAACCGGGTCCGCTGGCAGTTCGGGGTGCTGTTCCCCCGAGACTGGGTGGAGTCGGACGGCCCTGTCGTCCCCGGTCTGTCCGGTTCCGCCGACTCCTGGTACCAGCAGACCGAGTGTCTGCTGCGGACCCGGGGGCCCGGCGCTTCCGTGCGCGTGAGGGTCCGGTACCTGCAGATGCAGCGCAAGCAGGTCGAGGAGTCCGGCCGGGACGGCGGGCACCGCGCCGTCGAGTCGCTGCGGACCGACGACGGCACGGTGCACCTCACCTTCGACGAGGCGGTGCCGCGCGAGGTGGACCTCGCGGTCCCGCTGGACGACCTCCTGCGGGCGGAGCACACCGTCGCGGTGGGGTCGGCGGCCGGCGAGGACGTCGAGCCGCTGCCGGGACGCGCCGGGCGCGTGGTGCGGCGCCGCGAGGAGGTGCGGGCGAGCACCGCCGTCACCGCCGAACGGCTCGCGCCGGACCTGTACCGGCTCCGCGTGCGCACCACGAACACCGGAACCGCGCCGGACCCGCGTGCCTCCCGCGACGAGGCGCTGCGCGCCGCGCTCATCGCCACCCACACGCTCGTCGGCGGTGAGGGCGTGGAGTTCGTCTCGCTGATCGACCCGCCCGCCGGTCTGCGCGCCCACGCGAGCGCCTGCCGGAACGAGTTCACCTTCCCCGTCCTCGGCGGCGAGGACGGCGGACCCGCCCGGGTCCTGCTGTCGGCGCCGATCATCCTGCCCGACCACCCCCAGGTCGCTCCGGAGAGCCCCGGTGACCTGCACGACGCGGCGGAGATCGACGAGATCCTGACGTTGCGGACGATGCTGCTGACCGACGAGGAGAAACACGAGGCCCGCGCCACCGACCCACGGGCCGCGGCGATCCTCGACCGAGTCGACAGCATGCCCCCGGAGGTCTTCGCCCGCCTGCACGGCGCGGTCCGCTCCCTTGCCCCGGTGACGTCGCCGCCCGCCGACGACGGCCACACCACCGGTGCGCCCACCCCCGCCGCCGCTCGCGGCGCCGCCACCCGCGCATCGGGCGCTGCCCCCGCCCCCGGTGCTCCCGACTCCGCCGACGGCATGCGCCCCGCCGACCCCGGCCGCCCCGCGTGGTGGCGGGAAGGGGGAGACGACGGGTTGTCCCCGGTCGCGGACACGGTGGTCGTCGGCGGTGTGGCCGTCGGCCGCGGCCGGCGCGTGCTGCTGCGGCCGCGCGCACGGGGTGCCGACGCCCAGGACATGTTCCTGGCGGGGCGGACCGCCGAGGTCGCCGCCGTCTTCCACGACGTGGACGGCAGCGTGCACCTCGCCGTGACCCTCGACGACGATCCCGCGTCCGAACTGCACACCTGGTACGGCCGCTTCCACTACTTCCGGCCCGACGAGCTCGAGCCACTCGAGCCCGCCGGATCCCCGGACGAGCCGCTGACACCGGCTCCCGCCGCAGTTCCCGCGCGGCACACGACCGACTCCGAGACCCACTGCAGCGGAGGCCGATGACATGACGACAGACAGCAGTACCGCCGAAGTGAGCAAAGAACCCAGCCGCGCCGAGGACCGGCAGGGCTTCGACGAGATCCACATCCTCTGGATCTCCGAGGGCATGAGCTGCGACGGCGACACCGTGTCGCTGACCGCCGCCGACCAGCCCTCCATCGAGGACCTGGTGCTCGGCCTGATCCCGGGCCTGCCGAAGGTGAACCTGGTCAACAAGGTGCTCTCACCGAGTCTGGGCGGCGAGGACTTCCTCGCCCCCTACCGGGCCGCGGTACGCGGCGAGCTGGCCCCGTTCATCCTCGTCATCGAGGGCTCGGTCCCCAACCAGAACATCATCGAGGGCGACGGCTACTGGACGTCCTTCGGCAACGACCCCGAGACCGGCGAACCGCAGACCCTGAACTGGTGGATCGACCAGCTGGCCCCCAAGGCCTGGGCGGTGGTCGCCGCCGGCACCTGCGCCACCTTCGGCGGCATCCACGCGATGGCCGGCAACCCGACCGGCTGCATGGGCCTCGCCGACTACCTGGGGTGGGACTTCACCTCCCTGGGCGGCCTGCCGATCGTCAACGTTCCCGGCTGCCCGATCCAGCCCGAGAACTTCATGGAGACCCTCGTCTGGGTCCTCTACCACGCGGCCGGCTCCGCTCCGCCGCCCCCGCTGGACCACATGCTGCGCCCGCAGTGGCTGTTCGGCAAGACGGTGCACGAGGGCTGCGACCGCGGCTCGTACTACGAGCAGGCCAACTTCGCCAAGGACTACAACTCCCCCAAGTGCCTGGTGAAGACCGGCTGTTGGGGACCCGTCGTGAACTGCAACGTGCCCAAGCGCGGCTGGATGGGTGGCCTCGGCGGCTGCCCGAACGTCGGCGGCATCTGCATCGGCTGCACGATGCCCGGCTTCCCCGACGCGTTCATGCCGTTCATGGACGAGCCCCCCGGCAGCACCCTGTCGTCCCTGGTCATCAAACCGTACGGGGCCGTCATCCGCAGGCTGCGCGGCATGACCAACGAGCTGGTCAACCACGAGCCCCGGTGGCGCCACAACAAGCGGAAGCTGACCAGCGGCTACGACCCGCGCTGGCGGCCCTGATGCCGCGCGACCCGCACCCCGGCACCCACCACCCACGGAACACCGACAGCGAGGGGCAGTACCGCAGATGACCACCACCGAGGCCCGGCCCACGGACCGCAAGCCGCCACAGCTCGTGGACATGTCCTGGGATCCGATCACCCGCATCATCGGGAACCTGGGCATCTACACGAAGATCGACTTCGCCAACCGGGAAGTCGTCGAATGCCACAGCACCTCGTCGCTGTTCCGCGGCTACTCGGTGTTCATGAAGGGGAAGGACCCGCGCGACGCGGGCTTCATCACGTCCCGGATCTGCGGCATCTGCGGCGACAACCACACCACCTGCTCCGACTACGCCCAGCAGATGGCCTACGGCGTCAAACCGCCCCCGCTGGCCGAGCACATCGTCAACCTCGGCGAAGCGGCCGAGTACATGTTCGACCACACGATCTTCCAGGACAACCTGGTCTTCGTGGACTTCTGCGAGGCGATGGTCAAGGCCACCAACCCCGGGGTGCTGGCCCGCGCCGAACGCACCGAGGCCCCCCACGGCGACATCCACGGCTACCGCACGATCGCCGACATCATGCGGGCCTTCAACCCCTTCGAGGGCGAGGTCTACAAGGAGGCCCTGAAGGTCAGCCGGGTCACCCGCGAGATGTTCTGCCTGATGGAGGGGCGGCATGTCCACCCGTCCACGCTGTACCCCGGCGGTGTCGGCACGATGCCGCAGCCGACCGCCTTCACCGACTACCTCAGCCGGCTCATGCGGGTCATCGACTTCGTGAAGAAGGCCGTCGCCATGAACGACGACGTCTTCGACTTCTTCTACGAGGCGCTGCCCGGCTACGAGGAGGTCGGCCGCCGCCGCGTCCTGCTGGGCTGCTGGGGCGCCTTCCAGGACCCCAAGGTCGTCGACTACCGCTACGAGACGATGAACTCCTGGGGCAAGGCGATGTACGTCACCCCGGGCATCGTCGTCGACGGCGAACTGGTCACCAACAACCTCGTCGACATCAACCTGGGCCTGCGCATCATGCTCGGCAGCTCGTACTACGAGGACTGGGTCAACGAGCAGCCCTTCGTCACCCACGACCCGCTCGGCAACCCCGTCGACATGCGCCACCCGTGGAACCAGACGACCGTCCCGGTGCCGCAGAAGCGCGACTTCGACGACAAGTACAGCTGGGTGATGAGCCCGCGGTGGTACGACAAGCGGACCGACCAGCACCTCGCCCTCGACACCGGCGGCGGCCCCCTCGCCCGGCTGTGGACGACCGCGCTGAGCGGCCTGGTCGACACCCCCTACGTCAAGGCCACCGGCACCAGCGTGCGCATCTCGCTCCCCAAGGGCGAGAAACTGCCGGAGACGACCCTGGAGTGGCGCATCCCGCAGTGGAGCAACACCATCGAACGCGACCGCGCCCGGCCGTACTTCGTCGCCTACGCCGCCGCGATGGCCCTGCAGTTCCTGGAAGAGGCCATGGGCATGGTGCGCGCCGGCGAGACCAAGGTGTTCGAGAACTACGAGGTGCCCGACGAGGCGATCGGCTGCGGCTTCCACGAGGCGGTGCGCGGCGTCCTCTCGCACCACCTGGTGATCAAGGACAAGAAGATCGCCAACTACCACCCCTACCCGCCCACCCCCTGGAACGCCAGCCCCCGCGACATCTACGGCACCCCGGGACCCTACGAGGACGCCGTCCAGGGCCAGCCCATTTTCGAGGAGAACGGGCCGGACGACTTCAAGGGCGTCGACATCATGCGCACGGTCCGCAGCTTCGACCCGTGCCTGCCGTGCGGAGTGCACATGTACGTCGGCAAGGGCAAGACGCTGACCACCCTGCACTCGCCGACGTACGGGGCCAACCATGGCTGAGGCCGGCACCGCACGGCTGGCTGACCCGGAGGTGGAGGCCCGGCTCGCCCGGCTCGACGACCTGCTGGAGGGCCTCCAGTCCGCGCCCGGCCCCACCACCCGCTCCGCGACCGATGCGGTACGGCTGCTGACCGAGGTCTACGGCGAGGCACTCGCCCGGGTCCTCGACCACGCCGACGGGCCACTGGTCGAGCGCCTGGCCGACGACGAACTCGTGGGCCACCTGCTGGTGCTGCACGACATCCACCCCGAGCCCGCCGAACGCCGGGCGGCCCGCGCGGTCGAACGGCTGCGGCCCGCCGTGCGCGAACGCGGCGGCGACGTGGAGTGGGCCGGGGTGGAGGGGCAGGTCGCCCGGGTCCGTCTGGCGAAAGGCGGCGGGTGCGGGTCCGGCTGCGGCAGCAAAGGCGCCGAGGTCACCGACGCCGTCCGCGCTGCGGTGCTCGCCGCGGCGCCCGAGCTGACGGGGGTGGAACCCCTGACCGAGACGGCCCCGGCCTTCGTCCCGCTGGCCACGCTGACGCACCGGAGCGCACCGTGACCACCGAGGGGGCACTGGCCCGCCTCATCCGCTCCTCGGCCGACCGCACGGCGGCGGACGAGCGGGAGGTGTGCGACCTGTGCGCCGCACCGGTCGCCGACGAGCACGCCCACCTGTACGCCACCGGCCAGGAGGAGGTGCGCTGCGCCTGCGGCCCCTGCTCGGTGCTGTTCGCCGACGCGGCGGCGGGGGACGGCCAGTACCGGCTCGTGCCCCGGCGCCGGGTCCGGCTGCCGAAGGTCGACACGGCCGTGCTCGGCGTACCGGTCGGCCTGGTCTTCTTCGTGCCCCGGGCGGACGGCACCGTCACCGCCCAGGGCCCCAGCCCCGCGGGAGCCATGCGGTGGGAGGTGGACGCGTCGGCCTGGCAGGAGCTGTCCGGCGCGGTTGCGCAGCTCGCGACCGTGGAACCCGAGGTGGAGGCACTGCTGGTGAACACCGTCCACGGCCTCGACCACCACTGGATCGTCCCGATCGACGACTGTTACCGCATGGTCGCCGTGGTCCGCCGGGAGTGGCGCGGCCTGTCCGGCGGTGGCCGGATCTGGCCGGCCGTCGAGCAGTTCTTCGAGGACCTCACCGAGCGGCCGTAGCCACGCACTCCGCAGGTCGGAGGCGAGGAAGGAGAGCACCCCATGGGCAGCATCAGAGTGGGCCGGCCCCAGGCGAAGCCCGACACGCCCCGGCACGTCGCCGGCATGCACCAGGGCAACAAGGGACCGCGCGAGGATCAGAAGGGACACCACGAGGACGGCACCGCCGACGCGCGCCGCTCCACCGGGATCCACTGGAAGCGGCATGACGCCCTCGTGGAGACCATGCCGAACATCTCGCCCGGATGAGGAACGGCGGGGAGTCGATGAGAGACAGCAGGGAGTCGCCGACATGAGGATCGAACGAGCACGATGGTCGGCTGCCGGAGGCAGCGCGACCGGTATGAGCGGGCGGCGGGTGCTGAAGGCCGAGGCCGCCCTGGTGGGCGGCCTGGCACTGGCGCTGCTGTTCTGGGAGTTCCCGAGCCTGCGCCGGGAAGCACGGCTCTGGCGGATGGCCGGCGGTTTCCGCGCGGGCCACCGGTACCCGTGAGCCGGCCGTGCACGAGTTGTCGATCGCGACCGCGATCATCGAGCGGGCCGACGAGCTGGCCCGGACGGGCGGGACGGACGCCGTCTCCGCGGTGACTGTCCGGGTCGGCGAGCTGGCCGGGGTCGTTCCCGACGCCCTGAGCTTCGCCTTCGAGGTGGCCCGTGACGGCACCGCCCTCGCGGCGGCACGGCTCGTGGTCGAACAGGTTCCCGCACAGGCCTACTGCGACCCGTGCGCCGAGGAGTTCGCGGTGGGCATGCCGCCGTTCTTCTGGTGCCCGCGCTGCGACCGCCCGTCCACCGAGCTGCGCACCGGCCGGGAACTGGAGATCACCGGGATCGAGCCGGTACCGGCCCCGGCCTAGCGCGAGGGGGCCCCGTCGACGTGTCGGTCGGCGGGGCCCCCCCGCGCCCGCATCCGGATCGGCGCGCCCCCGGCCGCATCGCCGCGAGCGAGCCGACGCCGTGATCTGCGGATGTGCCGCGGCGCTCAGCAGATGCGCGGCAACTGCTCCCCGAGCGGCAGGTCCACGATCCTGGTGCCGCCGAGCCCGGTGGAGACCACGACCATGCCCGGATGGTCGGCGACGCACTCGCCGATCACCGTCGCCCCCGCGCCCTGCGGATGGGCGCGCATCGCCGCGAGGACCTCCTCGGCCACCGCCGGGGGCACGAAGGCGACCAGCCGGCCCTCGTTGGCCACGTAGAGCGGGTCGAGTCCGAGGAACCCGCAGGCGTTCGCCACCGCGTCCGGCACCGGAACGGCACGCTCCCGCAGCCGCACACCGGTGCCGGAGGCGCGGGCGATCTCGTTGAGGGACGCGGCCAGGCCGCCCCGCGTGGGATCGCGCAGCACGTGGAGGTCGCGGGTGACGGCGAGCATGGCCGCCACCAGGTCCGCCAGCGGAGCGGTGTCGCTGGCGACCTCCACGCCGAACTCCAGGCCCTCCCGCAGGCTCATCACGGCCACACCGTGCAGGCCGATGGGCCCGCTGACGACGATGACGTCACCGGGCCGCGCACGCTGGGGCCGGATGTCCACACCGTCGGGCACCAGCCCCACTCCGGCGGTGGTGACGTACACCCCGTCGCCGTGACCGGACTCCACCACCTTGGTGTCACCGGTGGCGATCGTGACCCCGGCCGCCTCGGCCGCCGCGCCCATGGCGCGGGCGATCCGTTCGACGACGGACAGCTCCACGCCCTCCTCCAGCACGAAGGCGGCGGAGAGGTACGCCGGCCGGGCACCGCTCATCGCCAGGTCGTTGACGGTGCCGTTGACCGCGAGGTCGCCGAGGCTGCCGCCGGGGAAGAACAGCGGCCTGACGACATGGGAGTCGGTGGAGAACGCCAGCCGCGCGCCGCCGAGGTCGAGGACGGCGGAGTCGGTGAGCGCGGCGAGGGTGGCGTTGCCGTAGGCGGGGGCGAAGACGTGTTCCATCAGCTCCGCCGAGAGAGCTCCGCCTCCGCCGTGCCCCATCACCACCACCGGTTGGTCGCGCAGGGGGGCGGGGCAGGTCCAGTCGGCCGGGTCGACCGTGGCGGCGAGTCGTTCAGGCAACGGGGTTCATCTCCTCCCGCGCGGCCGGGGCGGCCTGCGGTGTCGCGGCGTTCATCCGGCGGTACAGGTAGTAGGCCGCGCAGGCGCCCTCGCTGGAGACCATGGTGGCGCCGAGCGGGGTGCGCGGGGTGCAGGTGGTGCCGAACGCCGCGCACTCGGTCGGCTTGATCAGCCCCTGGAGCACTTCTCCGCTGCGGCATGCGGCGGGCTCCTCGGTACGGATGCCGCTGACGCCGAACCGGTGCTCGGCGTCGTACGCGCGGAACGCGTCGGTCAGCCGCCAGCCGCTCAGCGGAATGGGCCCGATGCCGCGCCAGGCCCGGTCGGTGACCTCGAACACCTCCTCGATCATGCGCATCGCGGCCGGATTGCCGTCCTCGCGCACGGCACGCGCGTAGGCGTTCTCGACCCGGTGCTCACCGCGCTCCAGCTGACGCACCGCCCGGCGGATGCCCTCGAGGATGTCCAGCGGTTCGAAGCCGGTCACCACGATCGGCACGCCGTACTCCTCGGCGAGCCGCGGGTACTCGGCCGTGCCCATCACGCTGCACACGTGCCCGGCTGCCAGGAAGCCCTGCACCCGGCAGGCGGGAGCGGTCATGATGGCCTCGATGGCCGGGGGCACCCGCACGTGCGACACCAGGAGGCTGAAGTTGGTCAGGCCGAGGCGGCGCGCCTGGTGCACGGCCATCGCGTTGGCGGGGGCGGTGGTCTCGAAGCCGATGGCGAAGAAGACGACCTCCCGGTCGGGGTGGCGGCGGGCCAGCTCCAGGGCGTCGAGCGGCGAGTAGACCACGCGGACGTCGCCGCCCTCGCCCTTGACCCGGAACAGGTCGCGGTCGGTGCCCGGCACCCGCAGCATGTCCCCGAAGGAACAGAAGATCACGCCGGGACGGGCGGCGATATCCAGCGCCTTGTCGATGACCTCCAGCGGGGTGACGCACACGGGACAGCCCGGTCCGTGGATCAACTCCACCTCGTCGGGCAGCAGTTGGTCGATGCCGTGCCGGATGATCGAGTGGGTCTGCCCGCCGCACACCTCCATCAGGGCCCATGGCCGGGTGGCGGTGGCACGGATCTCGTCCAGCAGCCGCCGGGCCAGCTGCGGGTCGTTGAACTCGTCGATGTACCTCATCGTGCGTCACTCCCGCTGTCCTGGGGCTCCGCCACCGCGGCGCCTCCCGCCTCCCTGGCCGCCTGCTCCCAGGCGTCCCCGAACTCCTCCTCCAGCAGCCCCAGTTCCTCGAACAGCTTCAGCGAGGCCAGGGCCGACTCCTCGTCCAGACGCTGGAGCGCGAACCCGACGTGCACGATGACGTACTCACCCACCCGCACGTCGGACACGTACTCCAGACACGCCCGTTTCTGCACGCCGCCGAAGTCGATCAGCCCGGTGAGCGGGTCGGCGCTGTCGTCGATGGCCACGACCTTGCCGGGCACTGCCAAACACATGGGTCACTCCTCCTGTCGTCGGTGCGCCGCGGCCATCAGCTGGCCGAGGGCCAACCCGCCGTCGTTGGGCGGGACCTCGCCGTGGCGCAGAACGGCGAAGCCGTCGCCGCCGAGCAGCGCCGCGCACTCCTCCTCCAGCAGCGCGTTGGCGAAGACGCCGCCGCTCAGGGCGACGGTGGTCAGTCCGGTGGCGTGGCGGGCACGCCGGCAGATCTCCGCGACGGCCCGTGCCACGCCCCGGTGGAAACGCGCGGCGAGCACGGCCGCCGGGGTGCCGCGCCGGAGATCGGTGACCAGCGCGCCCAGCACGGGCGCCGGGTCGCACGCGCCGGCGGCGGTCCCGAAGGCGTAGGCGGCGCGGTCGGCGTCCCAGGCCGCGGCGGCCGCGGCCTCTAGTTCCAGCGCGGCCTGGGCCTCGTACCCCGCGCGGTGGCACACGCCGACGAGGGACGACACCGCGTCGAAGAGCCGGCCCATGCTGGAGGTCGCCACACAGGCCACCCCACGCGTCAACTGCCGTCGAAGTGCCGTCAGTTCGTCGGCCCCGCAGGCGGCGACACAGGGCAGGTCCGCGTCCCAGCGCACCCCCGCGGCCCACAGCCGGGCCAGTGCCAGACGGCACGGGTTGGCCACCCCCGCGTCCCCGCCGGGCAGCGGGGCGGGGGTGAGGTGGGCGAAGCGCCGGTAGCCCGTGTAGTCGGCGAGCAGGATCTCACCGCCCCAGACGGTGCCGTCGTCGCCGTAGCCCGTGCCGTCGAACGCGACGCCGATCACGGGAGTGGTGCCGTCGAGTCCGTGCTCGGCCATCGCCGAGACGATGTGCGCGTGATGGTGCTGGACCGACACGGGGGTGCGCCCGGGCAGTTCGGCCGCCCGCAGACGAGCCCACCGCACGGAGTGGTACCCGGGGTGGAGGTCGGCGGCGACGAGCTCGGGGTCCACGCCGGTCAGTGCCCGCATCCGCGCCTCGGCCCGCCGGGCGGCCTCCAGGCCGGCCAGATCGCCCAGGTCGCCGATGTGCGGGCCGAACCAGGCCTGGTCGCCCGTGCCGAGGCACAGGGCGTTCTTCAGGTCGCCCCCGACGGCGAGCGCGGGCCGCACCTCGACGGGCAGGCGCAGCGGTCGGGGCACGTACCCCCGGGAGCGGCGCAGCACCTGCTCGGTGCCGTCGCGGCGCACCCGCAGCACGGAGTCGTCGCACGGCGAGGCGATGGCCCGGTCGTGGGCGAGCCAGGCGTCGGCGAGCCCGTTGAGCCGGGTCAGCGCCTCCGCGTCGTCCGTGACGATCGGCTCCCCCGAGCGGTTGCCGCTCGTCATCACCAGCGCGCGCGGACCCGGCGGATCACCGGGCAGCCCGAACAGCAGGGTGTGCAGGGGGGTGTACGGCAGCATCACACCGAGGTGCGGGCTGCCCGCGCAGACGCCGGGCGCCAGGACCTCCCGCCGCGCGTCCCGCCGCAGCAGGACGATGGGACGCCGGGGGCCGGTGAGGGCGGCCTGCTCGGCGGGGGAGAGCACGGCGATCCGCCGCACCGCGTCGAGATCCGCGCACATCACCGCGAACGGTCTGCCGCCGCGCGCCTTGCGGGTGCGCAGCGCGTCGACGGCCCGGGCGTCGGTGGCGTCGCACGCCAGGTGGTAACCGCCGAGGCCCTTGACGGCGACGATCCGACCGGCGGCCAGCAGCGCCCGGGCCGCCGCGAGGGCGTCGGCGTCCCGGGCGGGTCGGACCCCGCCGCCGGAGGCGGTCACCAGCCGCAGCCGGGGACCGCAGTCGGGGCAGGCCACGGGCTGGGCGTGGAAGCGGCGGTCGCCGGGTTCGCCGTACTCCCGCGCGCAGGCGGGGCACATCGGGAAGTCGGCCATGGTGGTGACCGCCCGGTCGTACGGCATCGCCGTGGTGACGGTGAAGCGGGGGCCGCAGTGGGTGCACGTCACGAACGGGTGCCGGTGGCGGCGGTCGACGGGGTCGGCCAGCTCCCGCAGACAGTCGGCGCAGGTCGCCGTGTCGGGCGGGAGCTGGGTGCGGCCCGGGGACCCTTCGGTGCAGCGGATCGTGAACGCGTCGTCGGCGCCCGTGGCCGGCAGGTCCTCGACGCCGACGCCGGTGACGGCCGCGAGCGGCGGGGGCTCCGCGGCGAGCCGGTCGCAGAAGCGGGCGACCCCGTCGGCCGGCCCCTCCACCTCGATGAGCACCCCGCTCGCCGTGTTGCTCACGTACCCCGCCAGCGCGAGGTCGGTGGCCAGGCGGTGGACGAACGGACGGAATCCGACGCCCTGCACCGTGCCGCGCACGGTGACACGGCGGCGCACCGCCTGCGCGAGAGGCGCCGTCACGAGACGCGGCCGGCCGCGAGACCGGGACCGGCGTCCTCGTGGACATGCGAGTGCGAGTGCGAGTGCGAGTGCGTGTGGGGGTGCGGGGCGAGCGGGGGCCGGTGGACGGGTCCCCCGTCCCGCACGGCGAGCACGCGCTCCAGGACGGTGTCCACGCCGTCGCCGCTGCGTGCGCAGGACCGCACGATCTCCACCTCGGGGTTGACCCGCTGCACATGGGCGGTGAAGGCGGCCTCGTCGAAGCCGGCCGGCCCGGCCAGGTCGGTCTTGGTGAGCACCACCAGATGGGCGGAGCCGAAGGCGGTGGGGTACTTCAGCGGTTTGTCCTCGCCCTCCGTCACCGCCATGAGCACGATCCGCAGGCTCTCACCGAGGTCGTAGGCCGCGGGGCAGACCAGGTTGCCGACGTTCTCCACGAACAGCAGCTCGGTGTCCCGCGGCAGCCAGGTCTCCACATGGCCGCGGAGCTGGCGGGCCTCCAGATGACACAGTCCGTCGGTCAGCAGCTGCTTGACCGGCGCCCCCGAACGGGCGAGCCGGTCGGCGTCGTTCTCGGTCGCCAGGTCGGCGGTGAGAGCGGCCACCGGGACGCGCCGCCGCACCGCCAGTGCCAGCACACGACCGAGCAGTTCCGTCTTGCCGCTGCCCGGGCTCGACAGAAGGTTGACCACGCTCACTCCGCGGCGGGCCAGGTCCTCGCGCAGGCTCGCCGCCAGGCCGTCGTTCTTCGCCAGGACGGCCTGGGTGAGCTCGTCCACGGACTCGCACATGGGCGCTGCTCCTTGCGGTCGGTAGGGGTGACGGACCGGGGAGCCGGTCCGTCACCGATCCTCGCCGCCGCCGCTCACCGTGTGCGGGAGCCCGGCTGCCGACAGGGCGGTGGATTCGTCCGGGCGGCTCAACGAGGGGGTGGCGCGGGGGTCGGCGAGCAGCTCGGGAACCAGAGTGTGCAGCGCCGTGACGGCCCGCCCGACCGCGTCCCGCACGGCGGGGCCGATCCCCGGGGCGATGTCCTCGTCGCCGCGCGGCAGCACCCCGGGCTCGCAGGCGAGGACGAGGACGCGCGGCAGCGGCTCGTCGCCCAGGTGGGCGGCCAGGGCCAGCACCTTCGCCGGGTCCATGCCGTGCGCCTCGGGCGGGGCGGCACCCGTGGCACCGTCGGGCAGGTCCGGCTCGATCAGCGACAGGGTGCCCGGCCGGTGTCCGCGCACGGCGGCGTCGACCAGCACGGCCGTGTCGTAGCCGTCCAGCAGCGTGTACGCCAGGTCCATCCCGCGGATGCCGAAGTCCCGCACCCGCACCTGCGGCGGCAGCGGGCGCCGCTCGAGGGCGCGGATCACCTCGGGGCCGAAGGCGTCGTCCCCGAGGAAGATGTTCCCGACGCCCGCCACCAGCAGTCGCGCCGTCATCGCGCACCCCCGGCGGCCACGGGAGTGGCGGAGCCGCTCGGCAGCTTGCGGACGAAGGCGGACCGCAGCGCGTGGTACGGGGCCCGGGGATCGAAGAAGACGGCCCGCATGCGGGCGAGTTCGTCGCGCCGGTACTCGGCGAGCGGCCGCCGCTCCTCGTCCGCCCTGCGTGCGGCGGCCTTCGCGGCGATCCGCCGCGGGAGGCCGGTGTCGTCGGCGAGGGCGACGGCCCGGTGCGCGACCTCGGTGGCGAACGCGGCGGCCGGGACCGGCACCAGACGGTCCACGAGTCCGATCCGCGCGGCGGTCGTGGCGCTCACCGGCAACGCCTCGGTCGTCAGCCGCCGGGCCGTCTCGTCCCCGACGCGGCGGGGCAGCGAGTACGTCCAGTACTCCGACCCGTACAGGCCCATGCGCCGGTAGTGCGGGTTGAGGACGACGCCCGTGCGGCACCAGACCTGGTCGGCGGCGAGGGCGAGCATGACGCCGCCGGCCGCCGCGTTGCCCCCGAGCGCCGCCACCACCAGGCGGTCGGTGGTCCGCAGCACCGCCTCGACCAGGTCGTTCATGGCGTTGAGGTTGGCCCAGGACTCGCCCGCGGGGTCGGCGGCCGCCTCGATGACGTTCAGGTGGATGCCGTTGGAGAAGAAGTCGCGGCAGCCGCCGAGCACCAGCACCGAGGTCGGGCGGGCAAGGGCGTGGCGGTAGGCGGCGAGCAGCCTGCGGCAGTGGTCGGTGCTCATCGCCCCGCCGGGGAAGGAGAACGCCAGGAAGCCGACCTCACCCTCCTGCCGGTAGCGGATGTCGGTCCAGGTGTCCCGGTCCGCGGGCAGCTCGAACGGCACGGCGTCCTCCGGCAGCCGGTGCGGACCGCCCTCGGAGCCCGGAGCCCTCCCCGCGGCACCGGACGGAGCCGGCCAGGTCGCCAGCACGGATGCCGCGGGGCGGCGGAACGGCGCCGGGTCGCCGGAGCTCTTGCGGGGACGCAGCTCCGGGATCCACACCGCGCCGTCCCGGGTGGCCCGGCACACCGCGCCGGCCCGCGTCGCCAGCAGCTCGCCGGGTCGCCCGCGCAGCCGGTCCTCGCGATGCCCGCCGTGCAGGAACACCTCGCGGCCGAGGAGCTCGTCCAGGACCCCCGGTTGCGAGTCGGCCCCGCGCAGCCTGCGCAGCACCGTCTCGGTGTCGTCGTGCTCCCAGTCGATCCGCCGCCGTTCCTGGCGGAAGAAGTCGCGCCACACCACGCGGACGTCGGGATCGTTCTGCGCCCGCGGCTTGTACGACCCCTCGGCGTAGCGCCGCACCGCCTGCAGCACGGCGGCCGAGGCGGCGTCGGACACCTCGTTGCGGTACAGGTCGCTCTTGCCGACCGGTGGCACCGGGAAGGACGCGCAGGCCCACACGTCGCCCGCGTCCATCGCCGCGTCCGCCTGGAGCACCGTCACCCCCCAGCGCGACGCCCCCTCGGCGATCGCCCAGTCCAGCGACGACGGGCCGCGGTCGCCGGGCGGTCCCGGATGCACGATCAGGCAGGTGTGCTCCCGCCACACGTCCTCCGGCAGCGCCGTCCTCAGCATCGGAGCGACGATCAGTTCCGGGCGCGCCTCGCGTACGGCGGCCCGGACCGCATCGGCGCCGTGCGAGGCGAGCACGACGTCCACGCGGTGCCCCTGGGCGGACAGTTCCGCGTACACGCGCTGGGACAGGCTGTTGAACGCGGTGGCGACGAGCAAGATGTCCATGACGGGGCATGTTCGTCGTTCTCGGGAGGGTCGAGAAGGACCGCGGCGGCGTTTCGCCGGCCTACGTCGGCTCTCTACTCCGTCCGGATCGCGTCCACCCGGGCTTCGAGGCGGATCGGTGGCGCTGCCCGGCCGGGGGACGGGCCGGCCGCCGTCGGCGAGCGCCCCGCGCCGGGCCGGGCAGGGCGCTCGCGCGGGCCCGCCGCCGATCGCGGCCGTCACGCCTCCCGTCGGCGGTGCCGTCCGGACGCTCCGGTGGTACGGGCGGCGAACGCCGCCCTGCCCTCTCCCGTCCGGTCGGCCTGCCCCTGTGCCGTGCGGCGGGCGGCGGCGACGAAACAGCGCACCCTCAGGTCGCCGAGACTGTCGATGAAGTACCGGTCGGCGAGCGACGAGCCCGCAGGGTGCACGAGTCGGGCACTCATCCACTCCACCAAGGTGGCGGCGGCGGCACGGGCGGCCCACGGCCTGTCCAGGTCACCCGTGGTCTCCCGGCCGCCCGTCGCCCGCGTCCAGGTCTGGTCGAACGCGGTGCGCACCTCGTGGCGCAGGGCGTCGAGCTCGTCCCGGCCGGCGTTCACGATCCGGGCCAGTCGCTCCTCGGGCGAGGTCTCCTCGCGGCGGGCCATCTGCGACGCGTGGCTGACGGCGGCCAGTTCCCAGACCGGGAGCAGGTCGGCCCCCGCCACGGTCGAGTCCAAGGCCAGTGCCGCCTCCAGGTCGGCCATGAACGGCAGGTCGTCCTCCGGGAGTTCGGGGAGGTTGAGGCCGGTGAGCACGCCGAGCAGCCGCTCGTCGACCTCCGCGCGCGACGCCCGGGCCAGAGAGGGCAGCCGGCGCAGGTTGACCCGCATCTGCCGGATGGCCCGGCCACCGCGTTCGAGGTCCAGGCGGGCCTCCGCCTCCGCCTCCTCGTACTCCGGGGACAGCTCGTTCCTCCACTCCGCCGGAACGGCGGCGGCCGCCCGTGCCAGCCGGGCCTCATGAGTGAAGCGGCCGGTGAAGTAGGTGCGGGCGAGGGCGAGTTTGAGTGCGGGCTCGGGGACGGGCGCGCCGTCGAAGAACGCCAGCAGTGCCAGGTCGTCGGCGCTGCGGCGGGGCCCGGCGTGCCGGGCGAGACAGAGCACCAGCTCCTCGGTGCCCGGCGGGTACTCGGTCCTGGTGCCGGCCCGGCCCAGGTGGACGATCCGCGGGCGGGGGAGCAGACCGTGCCCGCGCCAGCGTTCGAGCTGGGCGGCGCTCACGGGACGGCCGGAGGCCGTGGCCGCGTTCATCAGGTGGCGGTCGGCGCGGCTCGGTGCGGTTCGAGGCATGGGGGAACGCTACGAATCGCGGCGCCGCGTCGCCCGGGGAATGGCGCGGGGGTCGAGACGACGTGGTCCCACCGGGGTCGAAACACGGGGGATCCGGGCAGCGATGAAGGAGCAGGCACGCGCACCTCAGGGCGGACGAGCCCGGCACCGGGACGTCGGCCATGACGTCGAGACGGGAGAGGAAGACGATGGTCCCACCGCAAGCGCCGACCCGACGGATCGGAGTCCCCGCCGAGTCCACCGCGGGCGAGACCAGGGTGGCGGCGACGCCGGCCACCGTGGCCGGGCTCGTCGCGCTCGGGTACCAGGTGGTCGTCGAACCGGGAGCGGGGGAGTCGTCGCGCTTCTCCGACGCCGCCTACGAGGAGGCGGGAGCGTGTCTCGGCGACCCCTGGCCGGCCGAGATCGTGGTGAAGGTCAACAGCCCCTCGACCGAGGAGATCGCCCGGCTGCGCGACGGGGCGACGCTGATCTCGCTCATCGGCCCCGCGCTCCACCCCGACCTGGTCGACGAGCTGGCGCGGCGGCCCCTCACCGTGCTCGCCATGGACGCCGTCCCGCGCATCTCGCGCGCCCAGTCCCTGGACGTCCTCAGCTCGATGGCGAACATCGCCGGATACCGGGCCGTGGTCGAGGCCGCGCACGCTTTCGGCCGGTTCTTCACCGGACAGGTGACCGCCGCGGGCAAGGTGCCGCCCGCCAAGGTGCTGGTGGCCGGCGCCGGGGTGGCCGGACTCGCGGCGATCGGCGCGGCCCGCAGCCTCGGCGCCGTGGTCCGCGCCACCGACCCCCGGCCCGAGGTCGCCGAGCAGGTGCGCTCGCTCGGCGGGGAGTTCCTGGACGTGCGGCCCGAGCGGACCGGTCAACAGGCCGGCTCCGACGGGTACGCCCGGCCCACCTCCGACGACTACGACCGGCTGGCCGCGCGGCTGTACGCCGAGCAGACCGCCGACGTCGACATCGTCATCACCACCGCGCTCGTCCCGGGCAGACCGGCCCCGAAGCTGATCACCGCCGAGGACGTCGCCCGCATGAGGCCCGGCAGCGTGATCGTCGACATGGCCGCCGCCCAGGCGGGCAACGTGGAGGGGACGGTCGCCGGGAAGGCGGTCGTCACCGACAACGACGTGACGATCATCGGCTACACCGACCTGCCCGGCAGGCTCCCCGCCCAGGCCTCACAGCTGTACGGCACCAACGTCCTCAATCTGATGAGACTGCTCACCCCCGGCAAGGACGGGCGGCTCGTCCTCGACTTCGACGACGTGGTGCAGCGCTCGATGACCGTGGTCCGCGACGGCGAGAAGACCTGGCCGCCGCCCCCGGTGCAGGTCTCCGCCGCGCCCGCTCCGACGGGCGCGGCGGCCGGCGCCCCGCCCGCCGCGCAGGCACCGGCGAAGCCCGCGCGTCCCGCGTGGTCCTCGTACGCCCTCGTCGGTGCCGGAGCGCTCGCGCTGTTCCTGGTGACCGCCTTCTCACCGGGCGAACTGCTCGGCCACCTCACGGTGTTCGTCCTCGCGATCGTCATCGGGTTCTACGTCATCGGCAACGTGCACCACGCGCTGCACACCCCGCTGATGTCGGTCACCAACGCCGTCTCCGGCATCGTCGTGGTCGGCGCGCTGCTGCAGATCGGGCACGGGAACACCGCCGTCACCGTGCTGTCGTTCGCCGCGATCCTGCTGGCGAGCATCAACATCTTCGGCGGATTCGCCGTCACCCGCCGCATGCTCGGCATGTTCTCGAAGGGCTGATCACGGATGACCACAGACACGGCCGCACAGGCCGCCTACGTCGTCGCCGCGCTGCTGTTCATCCTCAGCCTGGCCGGCCTCTCACAGCACAGGACGTCCCGCGCGGGAGTCGTCTGGGGCATCGCGGGCATGGTCGTCGCGCTGGCCGCCACCGTCGCTCTCGCCTCCCGCGACCTCACCCCGAGCGGGCTGGTGCTGATCGCCCTCGCCACGGTCGTCGGCGCCGGCATCGGGCTGTGGCGGGCCCGGGTCGTCGAGATGACCGGCATGCCGGAGCTGATCGCCATCATGCACAGCCTCGTCGGCCTCGCCGCCGCGTTCGTCGGCTGGAACGGCTTCCTCGACGTCGACGCCGAGCTCACCGGTCCGCTGCTGGGCATCCATCACGCCGAGGTCGTCATCGGGGTGTTCATCGGCGCCGTGACCTTCACCGGGTCCGTCGTCGCGTACCTGAAGCTGTCGGCGCGCATCGACCCCCGCCCCCTGACGCTCCCCGGCAAGCACGTCCTCAACGTCGGCGCGCTCGTCGCGTTCGCCGCGCTCACGGTGGCGTTCGTCGTGCGTCCCCACCTGGGCCTGCTCATCGCGGTCACCGTGATCGCCCTCGCCCTCGGCGCGCACCTGGTCGCCTCCATCGGCGGCGGTGACATGCCGGTGGTCGTCTCCATGCTCAACAGCTACTCCGGCTGGGCCGCCGCCGCCTCCGGCTTCCTGCTCGCCAACGACCTGCTCATCGTCACCGGCGCGCTGGTCGGCTCCTCGGGTGCCTACCTGTCATACATCATGTGCAGGGCCATGAACCGCTCCTTCCTCTCGGTGATCGCGGGCGGGTTCGGGGCCCCGGCGCCGGCGGCCGACGACGGGGAGCACGGGGAGCACCGGGAGACCGACGCCGAGGAGACCGCCGGACTGCTCCGCGACGCCACCTCGGTGATCATCACGCCGGGCTACGGCATGGCCGTCGCCCAGGCCCAGTACCCGGTCGCCGAGCTGGCGCGCCGGCTGCGCGAGCGGGGTGTCGAGGTGCGCTTCGGCGTCCACCCCGTCGCGGGCCGCCTGCCCGGGCACATGAACGTGCTGCTCGCCGAGGCCAACGTGCCGTACGACGTCGTCCTGGAGATGGACGAGATCAACGACGACTTCGCCGCCACCTCGGTCGTCCTGGTCATCGGCGCCAACGACACCGTCAACCCGGCCGCCGCGGAGGATCCGGCCAGCCCCATCGCGGGGATGCCGGTGCTGCACGTGTGGGAGGCGGCCGACGTCGTCGTCTTCAAGCGGTCCATGGCGGCCGGGTACGCGGGTGTGCAGAACCCGCTGTTCTTCCGCGAGAACACCAGGATGCTCTTCGGCGACGCCAGGCAGCGGGTCGAGGACATCCTGCGCGCCCTCGACGCCACCGACGCACCGGCCCCGGCCATGGTGGGCGGCACGAGCCGCTGACCACGCCAGATCCGCCGGCCGTCCTCGGCGCCGGAGGGCGCTGACGAGCAGCGGCGCGTCGGCACGGGCGGAGACGGAGACGTCTTCGGCGCTCCCGCCCGGCGCGCACTCCGTCGGCGCGAGGTCCTCCTGCGTGACGTCGGGGACGGCGAGGCCGGTGACGATCCGGTGGACGCACCGCTCGCCGGTGAGCGCCGACGCGCACTCCCCGACGGGCTCCTGGCCGCGGTCACGCCGGTGGCGATCACCCGGGCCCCCGCGGGTCAGCGCCCCGTCCTCCGTGGTCCGGTCGGCCGGGGACGCCGGTGCGGACAGCGCCGTGCGGGAGGAGGGCGACCCGACCAGGGGCGGTCTCGTCGTCCCGCTCCCGTCCTCCGCACGATCCGCCCTCGGTCGGCCGGCGCGGGTCTCAGGCCGTGCGGGTCGGCGGCGCCGTCCGCGGCCGTTCGAGGTGGGCGACGAACCATGCCCGGGCCAGGTCGGCGGCGGTCTCCAGCGTGCCCGGTTCCGTGAAGAGGTGGCCGGCTCCGGGCACCACGGCGACGCGGTGCTCGCAGCGCATCCAGTCGGCGGCGAGCCGGTTGAGGCCGAGAACCCGGGTGTCGAGACCGCCGACGACGAGCAGCGTCGGAGCCATGACCTGTGCCAGTGCCGCGGGGCGGGCCAGATCCGGCCGGCCGCCCCGGGAGACGACGGCGCGGATGCCCTCGTCGGCGGCCGCCGCCTCCAGGGCGGCCGCCGCGCCCGTGCTCGCCCCGAAGTAGCACACCGGCAGGCCGGTGTCCGCCCGCAGCCAGCGCGCCGCCGCCGTCAGCCGCCGGGCCAGCAGCAACGCGTCGAAGACGTTGTGCCGGTCGCGCGCCTCCTCCTCGGACAGCAGGTCGAGCAGCAGGGTGCCCAGCTCGGCGGGGTGGAGGGCGGACGCCACGTACTGGTTGCGCGGACTGTGCCGTCCGCTGCCGCTGCCGTGGGCGAAGGCCACCACGGCCCTCGCGGCGGCCGGCAGGGTGAGGGTTGCGGCCAGCCGTACCGGACCGGCGGGCACCTCCACCTCCCGGGTCGGCGAGGACCGGCCGGGTGCGCGCCCGTCATCGCCCGGCGGGGCGGGGCCGGCCCCGCCCGGGTCCCCGGCCTCGGCCAGCAGGGCGGCCACCTCCGCGTCGCCGGTCTGGGAGAAGTCGTCGTACCAGGCGCCGACGGATCCCAGGTACCGCAGCGGCAGCAGACAGATCACCTCGTCCGCCACCCGACGCAGCCGCGGCAGACTCTGTTCCGGTCCCACGGGGACGGCGAGGAGGACCGTGGCCGCGCCCCGCGCCCTGGCCACGTGACAGGCGGCTTCGGCGGTCGCTCCGGTGGCCAGTCCGTCGTCGACGACCACGACGGCCCGGCCGTCCAGGGAGACGGGCGGACGCCCGTGGCGATAGCGGCGCACCCGTCGCTCCAGCTCCGTCCGCTCGGCCCGCTCGACGGTCTCCCGCTCCGCCGGGGTCACTCGGGTCTCGTCGAGCACGTCCTGGTTGAGGACGCGCACCTCCTGTTCGCCGACGGCACCGAAACCCAGCTCCGGATGCCCGGGCACGCCCAGTTTGCGCACCACGAGCACGTCCAGCGGCGCACCGAGTTCGCGCGCCACCTCCCGGGCCACGGGGACCCCGCCCCGGGGCAGCCCGAGCACGACCACGTCCCGGCCGCGCAGGCCCGCGAGGCGACGGGCCAGGCGCCGACCGGCGTCCGTCCGGTTCTCGAAGCGCATACGCCCACCTCCTCGGCCGGCGGCGGCGCCAGGGCGGCACGCCGCCACTGCCATTGCACCGCATCCGGCGTCGGAACGCCGCCGCCACACGGCGCCGACTCCGCCCGGGCCGCGTCCGTCACAGACGCGCCGCGTGGTCGGGGACATACGTCTGCAGGTCGCGCGGGGGTCGCTGGTAGCCGGTCGACGGCGGCCGGGCCGGCAGCTCCAGGACCGGCGGCGGCACCTCTCGGTAGGGCACGGAGTCCAGCAGGTGGGCGATCATGTTCAGCCGCGCGCGGCGTTTGTCGTCGCTCTCGACGACGTACCAGGGCGCCTCGGCGATGTCGGTGTGCACCATCATCTCGTCCTTGGCCCGCGAGTACGCCTCCCAGTGCGTGATCGACTCGAGGTCCATGGGAGACAGCTTCCAGCGGCGCAGCGGATCCTCCAGCCGGCGCCGGAAGCGCTCCTGCTGTTCGGTGTCGCTCACCGAGAACCAGTACTTGCGCAGCAGGATCCCGTCCTCGACCAGCATCCGCTCGAAGATCGGGCACTGGCGCAGGAAGAGCCGGTGCTCCTCCTGCGTGCAGAAGCCCATCACGTGTTCGACGCCGGCCCGGTTGTACCAGGACCGGTCGAACAGCGTGATCTCCCCGGCCGCCGGCAGGTGCTCGACGTACCGCTGGAAGTACCACTGGGTGCGTTCGCGCTCGGTGGGCCTGGGCAGGGCCGTGATCCGTGCGACGCGCGGGTTGAGGTGCTCGGCGACCCGTTGGACGGTGCCGCCCTTGCCGGCCGCGTCCCGCCCCTCGAAGACGACGACCAGCCGGGCGCCCTCCGCGCGCACCCACTCCTGGAGCTTCACCAACTCCGTCTGCAGGCGCAGCAGTTCCTTCTCATAGGTCTTGCGGGGCAGTCCCGCCGCCTTCTTGTCCGCCATGCGGCCCCTCCGCTCCACGGCGTCACCGGGCATCCGTTCCAGCACCGTACTGTGCGGCCGGTCGCCGCGCACGGCGTGCCGCCCCCGCGACCCGGTCAGCGAAACTATTGCGTTTCGTTGAGTGGTGCGCCTACCCTTCCGGTACGAAACGGTTTCGTTTCAAGAACTGTCGTTCCTCGCACCAGCGCGCACACCCACGGGAGCAGGCCCATGGCCCAGACAGCCGCATCGCCGGACTCGGCGTCGCCCAGCACGAAGACCGGCGCCCGGCCCGAGGAGACCGGGCCCCGTCACCGGTGGTGGATTCTCGCCATGATCGGAATCGCCCAGCTGATGGTCACGCTGGACGCGACCATCGTGAACATCGCCCTCCCGTCCGCCCAGGCGGACCTCGGCTTCTCCGACGGCGACCGCACCTGGATCGTCACCGCCTACTCACTCGCCTTCGGCAGTCTGCTGCTGCTCGGCGGCCGGATCGCCGACCTCTTCGGACGCAAGGTCACCTTCCTCGTGGGCGTCGGCGGCTTCGCAGCCGCCTCTGCCGTGGCCGGTGCCGCCCCCGGCTTCGAGGTCCTGGTCGCGGGCCGTGCCCTCCAGGGTCTCTTCGGCGCGCTGCTCGCACCCGCCGCGCTCTCCCTGCTGACCACCACGTTCACCGACGCCAGGGAACGCGCCAAGGCCTTCGGCATCTTCGGTGCGATCGCCGGGTCAGGCGCGGCCGTCGGTCTGCTGCTGGGTGGCGTGCTCACCGAGTACCTGGACTGGCGCTGGACCCTCTACGTCAACCTCGCCCTCGCGGTCGTCCCCCTCGTCGGCGGCCGGCTGCTGCTGAAGGGGACCGCCCGCCGGCCCGGGGCCAGGCTCGACCTCCCCGGCGCCGTCCTGGTCACCGCCGGTCTCTTCTCCCTCGTCTACGGCTTCTCCATGGCCGAGTCGCACGACTGGAGCTCGCCGCGCTCCTGGGGATTCCTGGCCGCCGGCGCCGTTCTGCTCGCGGGGTTCACCTGGTGGCAGACCAGGACCGCGCACCCGCTGCTGCCGCTGCGCGTGCTGCTGGACCGCGACCGGGGCGCGTCCTTCGCGGCCATGCTGATCTCCAGTGCCGGAATGTTCGGAGTGTTCCTCTTCCTCACCTACTACCTCCAGCTCCACCTCGGCTTCTCCGCCGTCGAGACCGGACTGGCCTTCCTGCCGATGGTCGGCGTCCTCATGGTGGCCGCCACCCTCGCCACCAGCCTGCTGACGCCCCGCGTCGGACCGAGGACGGTCGTCCCGCTCGGCATGGCTCTCGGCGCCGTCGGCATGGTGTGGCTGACCGCCCTCGACCTCGACAGCACCTACGCGGCGGACGTCCTGCCCGCCATGCTGATCACCGGTCTCGGCCTCGGCCTGGTCATGGCCCCGGCCATGAGCCTCGCCACCGCGGGCGTCGCCGCAGACGACGCCGGGGTCGCCTCCGCCTCCGTCAACACCATGCAGCAGATCGGCGGTTCCATCGGCACGGCCCTGCTCAACACCCTCGCCGCCGGCGCGGCGACGTCCTACCTCCACGGCAGGGACGTCACCAGCAAGGCCGTCCAGGCGCGGGCCGCGCTGGAGTCCTACTCCACCGCCTACTGGTGGTCGGCCGCCTTCTTCGCGGCCGGCGCGCTGATCACGCTGCTGCTCTACCGGCGCGGTGTCCCGGCGGTCGACGCCGAGGCCGCCCCCACGGTCCACATGTGAGCGGCATGTGATGACCGCGCCCGCCCGTGGGGACGGGGAGGGCGCGGCGACGGGCCCGGTGCCGGAGCAGGCACCGGGCCCCCGTCATGGAGGGCGCCCGGCGCGGTCCGTGCAGGGAGCGCCGGTCGCACGGGCCGTGACGCTCGGTCAGGTCTCGGTTCGCGACGTCCTCGGCGGTGACGGCCGGACGTCCGGGTCTCGACGTACGGGGGTACCCCAGCGGTACGGGCCCCCCGGGGGTCAGCCCTGGGGGCGGGGAACGCGGAACATCCGGTTGTCGGCGCGCGCGTAGCGAAGCGGCCGGACGGACTCGCCGGCCGCCGGAACCGCCACGCCGGGGTGTGCGACGGTGTCGGCGTACTGGAGGGAGACGGTGGTGGAGAAGGCCGGGGTGTCCTCCTGTGATCCGGTGACCCGGACCTGGTGCCGGCCGCCGCCGGCGGGGGTGATCTCCTCGGCGGTGATCCGGCACGGCCGGTCGAGCTCCACATAACGGGAGAACGTGGTGTCGAAGCCGGTGATGACGGTACGGCGGGGCTGGGCGGCGGCCGTGGCGGCCTGGCTGCACGCCTCGAGTATCGCCATCCCGGGCACATGGTCGTGCGGGTGGTCGAACAGGACGGGATGGGCGGTGTCGACTCTGAGGTGCCACGACTTCGGCCCGTCCGCGGGCGCGAGCACGACGTCGGCCGGCCGGTGGCGCCCCGCCGCGCGGGGTTCCAGGGGAGGCGGGACGGGCAGTGCGTTCGCGCTCGCGCGGTCGGCGTCGGCGTAGGGGCCGCGCAGACGGTCGTAGAGGGCGGGGGGGAAGGCGGTGTACCGCACCCGGGCGGTGCCCAGTTGGGTCTGACCGCGCAGGGCGGTGACGGACGCGTTCAGGCGGACGGCGCCCGGCCCTCGGCGGGCGAGGGGCTCGTGCGTGACCACAAGGGTCACCGGGGTGGGCTCCGCGTCAGTGTGCAGGGCGTGCGGAGACACGTCGGAGACGAACCGTTCCCAGCCGAGACGGTACGACACGGGGACGTCCAGCGCGGTACGTGCTAACAAGGCCAGTGCCTGGCGGACGCTCTCGGTGAAGAGGTGCGGACCGTGCGACCGAGCTGTCAATGTGTAGAAGGGGTGGGTTCGAGGCCAGCGCGCGAGCACGATGTGCGTGGTGCCGTCGTGCGGGAACCACCGCGTGACGAGGACCTCCGCGGTGTTCTTCTTCCCCACGTACGGGGCCAGTTCGGAGGGCGGGGTGGCGGTACCGGAGACCATGTGATCCTTTCGGGAACGTCGTCGTTCGCGTGATGTCCCCGTCCGGAAACATCCAGAACCTAAAAATAGATATGATTATTTTTTCTGTCGAGAGAGCCGAGGGAGCGCATGGCACGGGCTGCGAGCGAGCGAACCGCACCACGGCAGGAGAGGGCTCTGCGCACGCGCGCCGAACTGCTGCGGGCGGCGGCGGAGGTCTTCGCCGAACAGGGCTTCTCCAGGACCAGCCTGACGAAGATCACCGACAGGGCCGGGGTCACCCTGGGCGCGATGTACTTCCACTTCAGGAACAAGGAGGAACTGGCCCGGGAGATCGTCCAGCAGCAGCCCGAGCGGGTGAACCCTCCGCTGGAGTCCACGGGACTGCAGTACGTGGTGGACATGACGCTGAGCTGGGCCTACCAGATGCTGCAGAACGTCTTCCTGCTGGCTGGCGCCAGGCTGGTCATGGAGCAGGAGTTCTTCATGGAGCGGGGCGAGAACTCGCACCAGCAGTGGACCGACGTGCTGGCCGAGGGCCTGGCGGCCGGCCAACGCCGACGGGAGGTGCGTGCGGCGACGGACGTGGACGCCGTGGCGCGACTGATCGTCAACGCCTGTACCGGGGCGCAGATGCACGCCTACCTGGAGTCGGGACGACAGGACCTGCCCCAGCGCGTCATGGACATGTGGCGTGTCCTGCTTCCCGCTGTCGCCACCCCGGGTGCGCTGGGCAAGATCGAGGTGACCGAGGAACGAGGCAGGCCCTGCTGAGCGCGACGGTGTGACGTCGTGCCGGCAGACACCACACGACGGGGGAGTTCGTCCATGATGCTCGCGGAGAAGACGATCATGATCACGGGGGCGTCCAGTGGCATCGGCGCCGCCGCGGCGCGGGTGTTCGCCGAACAGGGGGCGCACGTGGTGCTGATGGCGCGCCGGGCCGGGCTGGTCGAGCAGTTGGCCGAGGAACTCGTGGCCGGCGGGGCGCGCGCGCTCGCGGTACCGGGTGACGTGACCTCGGACGACGACGTACGGCACGTCGTGACCGAGACGGTGCGGCACTTCGGCCGTCTCGACGCGGCCTTCAACAACGCGGGCTGGGGAAGTGCCGGGCTGCCCCTGCACGAGGTGCCCGACGCGATCTACGACCGGATCATGGACGTGAACGTGCGGGGTGTCTGGAACTGCCTGCGCCACCAGATACCCGTGATGCTGGAGCAGGGGACGGGCGGGGCGATCGTCAACACCTCCAGTACGGCGGGCCGGTTCGCGACCGGAGCGGTCGCCCCCTACGTCGCGGCCAAGCACGCCGTACTGGGACTGACCAAGGCGGCCGCGGCCGACTACGGAAGCCTTGGAGTCCGCGTCAACGCCCTGGTCGTGGGCAGTACCAGGACCCCGCTCATGGAGGAGAACGTCGACCTCGAGGCGTCACCCGCCGGGCCGTTCCCCCAGCGGGCCATCCAGCAGCGGCTCGGCGAGCCGGCGGAGGTGGCGCACGCCGCGGCCTGGCTGTGCAGTGATCTCGCGTCGTTCGTCACCGGAGCCGCGGTCGCCGTCGACGGCGGGGTGGGCGCCATCTGACACCGGGGCGGACCGGGCGGCGTCCCTACGCCGGTCGGCCGTGGCCCGCCAGAGCGTGTGCGGTGCCACGCGGCACCGCGCTCGCCACGGAGGCCGGCCTGTCGCGTTCGGCGCCCGGGTGCGCCCGGCCGCCCCCGACCGGGGAAGGCGAGCGGGGCGGTGAACCGGCCAGCGCCCGGAAGGCGTGTGCCGCGGACACCAGCGTCATGTAGTGGTGCCAGCCCGGATAGGAGCGGCCCTCGAAGTCCAGCATGCCGAAGCACTGCTCCAGCTCGCGCACCGCGTCGTCGGTGTCCGCCCGGTGCTCGGCCAGCGCGGACAGCTCCGTCGGCTGCCGGTGCAGCATGTTGGTGATCCAGAGCGTGGCCGGGCGGTGCGGGTCGGCGAACAGGCGGTGGACGCGCCCCGTCCCGGGCCGGGACGTCCCCGCCTGGGGCAGCCGGACCAGCGTGCTCAGCATGCGCGCGTGCCGGTGCGCGCCGTGCGACAGACCGCCGACGACGGTCCGCGCGTGCAGCGTCCCGGTCCGGTACAGGCTGTGCTGGGCGCTCAGCGGGGTCGGCGAGGCCGGCGCGCCGTCGCCGGCGGAGGGCAGGGGCAGGACGGGGAAGTCCGCGGGGACGGTGGCCATGAAGTCGTGGGGCCGACGGGACAGGAGGTGGACGAGACCGGCTCCCTGTCTGCTGTCGCGCACATCGGCGACCAGGGGGGCCGGACTGACGTCGGTGCACCGGCGCAGCCGGTCGACCATGTCGTAGGCGTCGGCCCACATGGGCAGCGGCCGGGCCTCGTGCGGGATGCGGGCCCGCCGGCGCAGCCGGGGCAGCGTCCAGTGCTCCGGAATGTGCAGCCGCCAGTCGACCGGCACGGTGGACCGGCCGTCGGTGGCGAACAGTCCGATGCCGACCTGGCAGTTGATGGTCTGGCCGAGGCGGGGGACGAAGCGCCGGTGCACTCCGCAGGAATGGTCCCCCCGCTTGGGCAGGACGGTGGTGGCGATCGTCCAGGCGCGGGGCCGGAGCCGCTCCTCGACCCAGCGGGCCAGCTCGTGCCGCACCGGCTCCCACTCCCAGGGGCTGGAGTTGATGAACTGCTGGAGCGACTGCGAGGCCGTCGGCGAGTCGGTGACGGCGGCGGCCAGGCGCCGGACGGTCTTCTTGCCCGGCGCCGTCAGTAACCCCTGCAGGTAGGCCTGGCCCCAACGACGCTGGTCCGCGCGGGGCAGGTGGGCGAACACCCGGTCGGTGAACAAGTGGAACTCGGCGGGAACGGAGGGCGCCTCGGGCGTCGTCGGGTGGACCGGGGGCATGTGGATCCTTCCGTGGGGGGTGGGCCGTCGGGTGAACGTCGGGGCGAACGACGGGGTGGGTCGGGGTCGGTCGTGGGGTGGGGCGAGAGGTCGGTCGGAGGGTCGGTCGGGAGGCCGGTCGGGGGAGGCCGGTCGTGAGTCTGCCCCCATAGAATAATTGGAACAACTATGTTTTGTGGATGGGGAACCGGACAACGTCTCGCGGGACGAAGTGCGGTCAACGCGCCTCCAAGGGCACCAAACACGGGCCATAACAGGCCATGGGGTGTGTGATGACGAGAACGTGGACTTGATGCGACGAACGCGCGACCGCGACGCTGTGCGTCCCGCCTGCGAGATCGCTCGAGCCCGTCGGCTGCGCCGCTGCGGCGTCACTGGTGCGCGCCGGGACGCCGCAGCCCTGCGACCCCAGGGCTCTCGTTGCGTGACCGCAGTCCTGGAGCGCGGCGGCTGACCCCACCGCCGCGGCCGACGAGCAGCTAGCGCCACGGAGCATCAGATGCAGGAAAGAGCAGCGCGGACGCGGCAGGCTCTTGTGCGGGCAGCCGCAGCGGAGTTCGACCGCCACGGCTACGCCGGCACGTCGCTGGTGCAGGTGTCCCGGAAGGCGGGCATCACCACCGGTGCCTTGAGCTTCCACTTCGGCACCAAGAGCCAACTGGCCGATGCCGTGCACGAGGTCGGATGCGCGACCGTGCGGGACGTCGTCGGCCATGTCAGGAGCACCGCACGGCCGCCGCTCGAGGTGGTGGTCGAACTGACCCTGCGTCTGGCCCGGTTGCTGGAGGACGACACCGCCGTGCGGTCGGCGGCCCGTCTGGCGCGTGAGCGGCCGGGCGTCCACCCCGGCTGGTCGGCCTGCTGGCTCCAGGACGTCCGCGATCTCGCCCGTCGGGCCGAGCGGGACGGCCAGTTGCGTGAGGGGACGTCTCCCGCCGCGCTGGCCGGTCTCGCGGCGTGTCTGCTCACCGCCACCGAGACGAACATCCGCGTCGCCCTGTGCACGGCGCGCAAGCCGGACGCCGCCGAGCAGTTGTGGCAGCTGTGGCGGATAGCCCTGCGCGGCATCCGCGCCGACCGTCCCGTGTGACCCCCGCCCGCGTCCCCCGGCAGCCGCGCGAACCGTCCCGTACGGCCCTCGCCCGCGTCTCCCTGTCTCCGGGGACGCGGGGCGGGACCCCGGTCCGTCGCCCCGTGCGACTTCAGCATGTCGGCATTGCGGCCGCGGCGCGCGGATGGTGAACCTGGGTCCGGTCCGCCCGGGCACGGGGGCCGCGACGCGCGGCCGGCGAGGGCGGACCGCGACGCCACGGCGATATCGCACCCCGTGCGGGACGAACACACCCCGAATTCATTTCCGGCGCATTGTGTTGGGCAGGCTTTTTCTGCGCGCGGCCGGGGTTTGTCGCAGCTCGTGAACGGCATGACCCAAAGTGCGCGAAGGATGTCACTTACCCACCTCGCCCCATCTCTCCGCGGTGGCAAGGATGAAATCCCCAAAGGTTCCTCAGGAGGATTGATGACGAGACCTGAACGCGTTGACGCAGTGGTCGTCGGCGGCGGCATCGCCGGATCCTCGCTGGCAGCGGCCCTGGCGGGGGACGGATTCGACGTACTGCTCCTCGAACGGCAGACCGTCTACCGGGACAAGGTGAGAGGCGAGGTCATCAATTGCTGGGGAGTCGAGGAACTCCTCCAGCTGGGCCTCGAAAAACACCTCCTGGAAGCCGGTGGAACCTATGTCGACCGTTTCATAGGATTCGACGAGATAGTCGACCACGAAACGGCACGGGCCAGGGCGTTGCACCTGGACGAAATGCTCCCCGGAATTCGGGGGGTTCTCGACGTGGGACACCCCGAAGCGTGCGAGGCGCTGTCCCGCGCGGCCCAGGAGGCGGGCGCCACCGTCGTGCGCGGGGTCGGCGACGTGCTGGTCACCGGCGGCCCCCACCCCGCCGTGCGGTACGAGCACAACGACCTCGAGTACGAGGTCCCCTGCCGCCTGGTGGTCGGGGCCGACGGGCGGATGTCCACCGTGCGCCGCCAACTGGGCATCGGCCTGACCCAGACCCCGCCGAACTCCCTCGGCGGCGGCATGCTCGTCGACAACCTGCACGACTGGCCCGTCAACGTCACCTCGGTGGGCACCGAGGGAGACCTGCTGTACTTCGTCTTCCCCCGCGAGGGCGGCCGCGCCCGCCTGTACCTGCTGCACGACACCGCCCAGAAGGGCCGCTTCGGCGGCCCGGACCGCCAGGCGGAGTTCCTGCGGGCCTTCCAGTTCGACTGCATCCCCGACAGCCACATGTTCGCCACGGCCGTGCCCGCCGCGACCTGCGCCTTCTACCCGATGAACGACGCCTGGGCCGACGCGCCCTGCGCTGAGGGGGCGGTGCTGGTCGGCGACGCGGCCGGCTGGAGCGACCCGGTCATCGGCCAGGGCCTGTCGATCGCGCTGCGCGACGCCCGGATGGTGCGTGACTGCCTGCGCTCCGGCAGCACCTGGAACCCAGGGCTCTTCGAGCCCTACGCCCGCGAGCGCGCGCTGCGCATGCACCGTCTGCTGGTCTCCGGCTCGGTGCGCACCACGATGAACATGACGTTCACCCCCCAGGGCATGGCCCGCCGCAAGGCGTACGCCGAGGTGTGGCCCACCGACGAGGTGCTCGCCGGATCACGGCTGGCCACCTTCAAGGGGCCCTTCCACGTCCCCGCCGAATCCTTCGAACCCGAGGTCATCGAGCGCCTGTTCGCCCTCGGCTGACGCGCCCCGAGCACCCCGCACCCCGACGCAAGAGACATCGCCCCGCCAGCGGGTGACCCGACCCGAGAGGAACCGCATGCACGTCAAGACCGCGGCCGACGACGAACTGATCCGCAAGAACGGCTGCGACATCCGCCAGCTCTACCCGTGGGACGGCGTGGTCACCCCGCCCTGGAACAGCACCCTGTGCTCCATCCGGCCCCAGGAGTCCAGCACCCCCCACGGCCACGACACCGACGAGACGTTCATCTTCATCAGCGGCCAGGGCCGCACCCGGGTCGGCGACGAGGAGCGCGAGATCGTGCCGGGAGACGTCGTCTACATCCCGCACGGCACCCGCCACATCGTCACCAACACCAGTGAGAGCGACCCGCTGACCTTCGTCAGCATCTACTGGCTCCAGCCGGCCCGGTGAAGGGGGAGGGCCTGTCATGACCGCCGCCCCGCACGGCGCCGAAACCGGTCGGCGACGCATCAACGTCACCTTCTCCCCTCCCACGCCCAACGGCGACCTCCACCTCGGACACCTCTCCGGGCCCGTACTGGCCAGCGACGTCTGCGCCCGCTCCCAGAAGATCCACGGGCACGACGTGGCCTTCGGCACCAGCACCGACGACAACCAGACCTACGTCGTCACCACCGCCGAACGCATGGGCACGGAGCCCGAGTCCCTGATCCGGCACGCCTTCGACAGCGTCACCAAGACCCTGGAACTGGCCGGCGTCGACGTCGACCTGTTCGAGCGGCCCGACGCCGACTACACCGCGTTCGTCAAGGACTTCTTCACCCACCTGTGGCGCCACGGTGCCTTCGAACGCCGCGAGGTGGACCTGCCCTACGACGCGGCCGACGGCACCTACAAGGCCGAGGCCTTCGTCACCGGGCGCTGCCCCACCTGTCTGGCGCACGCCCGGGCCGGAGTCTGCGAGGCGTGCGGCCTGTACAACCTGCCGGGCGCCCTGCTGGCCGTGGCCGACTCGGCCTCGGCGCTGCCCCGCCGCCCGGTCGCCATCTGGGTCCTGGACCTGGAGCGCTACCGGTCCCTGCTCACCCACTGGTACCGGACCTCGGACGTCCGGCTCCGCCCCGACCTGGACCGCGTGGTCACCCAGACCCTCACCGGGCCCGGGCCGCTGCCCTACATCCCGATCACCTACCCCGGCTCCTGGGGGATCACGGTGGACTGGGACGGACCCGACAGCCCGCCCCAGGCCATCAACGCCTGGCCGGAGATCTACACGGGCCACCTGTACTGGCTGCGCCGCGCCCGCGAGGGCCGCCCCGCCGGCTGCGACGAACTGGTCCAGTTCATCGGCATCGACAACGGTTTCTACAACGCCTTCGTCTACGTCACGCTGTCGCTGCTCGCCGCCCGCCACGGCCTCCCCGTGGACCTGCCCCGCACCCGCACCCTCACCAACCAGTACTACCTGCTGGAGGGCCGCAAGTTCTCCACCAGCAAGGGCGACGTGCGCTGGGCCGGGGAGTTCCTGGAGAGCACCGGACGCGACCGCACCCGGTTCGTGCTCTGCCTGACCAGCCCCGAACTCCAGCAGTCCGAGTTCAGCGAACCGGTGGCCGCCGCCACCCTGGCCACCCGCTTCGACACTCCGCTGGAGACCATCAGCCGGACGCTCAGCGCCGCCCTGACCGGTCGCCGCGTCGACGCGGAGCCCTCCGCCTGGTGGACGACGGCGCTGGACGCCTCACGCCGACGGTTCGAGGACGCCTACCGCCTGGAGACCTTCTCCATCCGCAGGGCGGCCGAAGCGCTCGCCCTCCACCTGGAGGTCCTCGCCCTGCGCTGCGCCGACCTCGACGTCGACGACCCCGGCGACGTCTGCGGCGCCCTGCAGTTCCTGTGGACCCTGCGCATCCTGGCCTGGCCCGTCACCCCCGACCTGAGCGAGCAGGTGGCAGGCGCGTTCGGCGCCTCCACCACCGCGGCCGCCCCACCCCTGCTGGCCGAACTCGACGACCGGCCCACCGGAGCCTTCACCGGCCTGGTCGTCGCCCACGCCGCCCCCGCACCGCAGTAACCCTCCCCAGCCCGAACCCGCACACCACTCAGAAGGAGTCGCGCCATGCTGCGCACGTTCATGCACTCGAAGATCCACCGGGCGACCGTCACCGACAGCAACCTCAACTACGTCGGCTCGATCACCATCTCCCCGGAACTGCTCGAGGCGGCCGAGATCGGCGTCCACGAGCTGGTGCACATCGTCAACATCAACAACGGCGCCCGTTTCGAGACCTACACGATCCTGGACGACTCCCCGAAGCCGCCGGCCGGACAGATCGTCATCAACGGTGCCGCCGCCCGGCTCGTCCAGCCCGGCGACAAGGTCATCATCATCAGCTACACCCAGTTGACCGAGGAGGAGCGCGTCGGCTTCAAGTCGCGCGTCGTCCACGTCAACGAGGCGAACGAGATCACCGAGACCACTCTGCTGGGCTCCTGACGCCCGCCGCCGAGGCGGCCGACAGACACGGCCCGCACCAGTGACAGCCGGGCGCCGGGATCCCCCGGCGCCCGGCAGGTGACCGGCGTCCCTCCCTGCGTTCCTGCATGCACGACAAGTCGAGGATGCGTGACCAGTGACGAAACAACAGATCCACCCCGTATTGGGCATCGGATTCGGGCCGGCGAATCTCTCCCTGGCCGTGATGCTCGACGAGCTCGGCCGTCTGGGCGACGCCCACTTCATCGAGCGCTCGAACCGCTTCCAGTGGCAGGACGAGCAACTGCTGCCCGGCGCGGACATCCAGAACAACCCCTTCCGCGACCTGGTCATGCCGCGCAACCAGGACAGCCCCCACACCTTCGTGAAGTACCTCGCCTCACGCGGGGCGCTGACCGACTACCTCCACCTCAACACCAAGTTCCCGCTGCGCCGCGAGTACGCCGACTACCTGACCTGGGTCGCCGACTCCCTCCCCGCCTCGGTGGACTACGGCCAGGGCGCCACCCAGCTCTCCCTCCAGGACTCCGACGACGGCGGTGAACTGTTCTGCGTCGAGACCGGACAGGGCCGGCGCTACCTCGCCGAGAGCGTCGTCATCGGCACCGGCCGCTCCCCCCGCGTCCCGCCCCCCTTCCTCGCCGGCATGGGCGGGACCGTCTTCCACTCCAGCCGCTACCTCTCCTCGATCAGGGCCCTGGGAGACCAGAAGCTGCGGGTGGCCGTCGTGGGCGCCAGCCAGAGCGCCATCGAGATCGTCCTCGACCTGCTGGAACGCCCCAACGTCACCGAGGTCGTCTCGATCCACCGCAGCATCGGCTTCCGTCTGAAGGACACCAGCCCCTACAGCCGCCAGGTGTTCCTGCCGGAGTTCGTCGACTACTTCCACCCACTGCCGTCCGCGGCGAAGAAACGTCTCCGCACCGAGCTGCGCTCCATCAACTACGCGGCCTGCGACCAGGACGTCATCGACCGGCTCGTCGGCATCCAGCGCGAGTACGAGCTCATCGGCTCCGACCGCCTGCTCATGCGGCCCTTCACCGAGGTCGTCGACGTCGGCACCGCACCGAACGGCTCCGCCCACCGCCTGACGGTGCGCGACATCAACCACCTCACCCACGACAGCCTCGACGTGGACGTCGTCATCCTGGCCACCGGCTTCAAGGACTTCGGCACCGGCCCGGGTGACGAGCCCTACCACCCGCTGCTCGAAGGCGTCGCCCACCGCCTCCCGCTGGACGACGAGGGCGTCCCCGCCGTGGGACGCGACTACGGGATCGAACTCAAGACCCCGGAGTCCAGCCCGCGGCCGCTGAAGCTGTACCTCAACGGCCTGTGCGAGGCCAGTCACGGCATGGGCGACGCGGGCGCCCTCGCCATGCTGTCCGTACGGGCCTTCGACATCGCCGAATCCCTTCTGCTGCCCGACCGGGCGCCGCAGCCCACGCCCGAACGGGCCCTGCGGTGACCGCGCCCCGCGCCGCGGCGGACGTCGTGGTCGTGGGCGGGGGGATCATCGGCCTGGCCGCCGCCGAACGGCTCACCGCCCACGGCGCCACCGTGGTCGTCGTGGACGACGCCGCGGGGGCCGGCGGGGCCACCGGCGCCTCCGGCGGCCTGGTGCGCGCCTTCGACCCCGGCGGCACCCACGCCGCCTGGGCCGCCGAGAGCCTCACCCGCTACCAGGCACGCGGCTGGCACGGCACCTGGCCCGCCCTGCACGCCCAGGGCAGCCTGACCCTCGTCGACCACGGGCAACTCGCCGACGCCGCCGGGGCACTGAAGACGCTGGAGGCCCACGGCCACGAGGCCGACGTCCTCACACCGCGCGAGATCACCCGGCGCTTCCCCCGCCTCACCGTGCCCGACCACCTCCTCGGCGTCCTCGAACCGCACGCCGGATGGCTCCCGGCCGCGGACGTGGCCCGGGCGATCCGCCGCGACGCGGGCCCGCGGCTGCACCTGCGCACCGCCCGCGTCACCCACGTCCTGCACTCCTCCTCACACGTGCACGGAGTGCGCACCTCCACCGGCCCCGTGTACGCCGACGCCGTCCTGCTCGCCGCGGGAACCGGCAGCACCGCACCGGCCGCGTCGGCGGGCGTGTCCCTGCCGCTGCGCACCAGGGCCGTCGGCTACTGCCTGTTCCGCACCGCCGGCCCCGTCGACCTGCCCACGGTCGTCGACCGCACCACCGGGGCGTGGCTGCGCCCATGGGGTGCCTACGACACCGTGCTGGCCGGGGTCGTCTCCGACCGCACCGACGTCCCCGCCACCGTGCGCGACGGCGTCTCACCCGCCGAGGCGGACCGCGTCCGCACGGTCGTCAGGGACCGCTGTCCGGCGCTCGCCGACGCACCCCTGGTCGGCGGGGTCACCGCCCACGACGCCTTCGCCCCCGACGGGCCGGCCGCCGTGCGGACCTGGCCGGACCCCGCCGGACTGGTCACCGCCGTCGGCTGGAACGGAGGCGGCTTCAAACTCGCTCCGGCCGCCGGCGCCGACGCGGCCGCCCGGCTCCTCGAGGTGCTGAACCGATGAACGACGCGACCACCTGGCGCCTGAACTCCACCGACGAGATGCTGCACCAGGCCGCCGTGTCCCTGGGCTCCTCCCGCGTCGTGCAGGTGCTGTGGCGGCTGCCCGGGCCGGTGCCCGCGCGGGCGCTGGAGGACGAGTGGCGGCGTCTCGACAGCGGGCTGCTCAGTCGGCGCGCCGTCCGTGCGACGCTTCCCGGCGCCCGCCGCACCTGGACGCCCGCCCCCAACGCCCACCCCCTGCACCTCGACCAGCGGCCGCTGACCGACACCACCGCACCCCAGTGGATCGACACCCAGGTCAAGGCGCTGCCGGCCGGCGACTCCCCGGCCCTGTGGCGGCTGGCCGCCGCCCCCTACCACGACGGCTGCCTGGTCTCCCTGACCGTGCCGCACTTCCGCAGCGACGGAGTGGGCCTGCTCAACGCCGTCGCCGCCCACACCCCGGCCCGCCCACCGCGCGGGCCGCTCCACAGCGACCTGGCCGAGGCGCTCGGCCAGACGGCCCGGGCCCTTCTCGAGACGGCCGGCTGGTCCCTGCGCCTGGCCCGTGACCCGCGACGACGCGCACAGCTGAGCGCCGCGCTGCGCCGCGCCGGCACCCGGCCGCCCGACGGGCCGGCCGAGCCGCCCGGGCCGCCCGGCACGGGACCGCAGTTCTTCAGCACGGCCCTGGTCACGGTGGACGCGGCCGCATGGCAGGAGCAGGCCCGTCGCCACGGCGGCACGGTCAACAGCCTGTTCCTGGAGGTCGCCGCCAACCTCGTCCGCTCCCGGGTCCCGCGCCCCGACGGCGAGGCCGTCCGCGTGGGCATCCCGATGAACCTGCGCCGCCCCGCCGGCGACGAACGGGCCAACGCCCTGGTCGTCGTACCGCTGCTCCTGCCCGACGGTCCGGCGCACCACGGGGACCTGCACCGCACCCGGCAGGCGACGAAGGAGCTGTTGAGGGACTCCGGCGCCCACGACGCCACCCTCGTGCCCGAACCCCTGTGGCACCTCCTGCCCGGCCGGCAGGCCGCCGCCCTGAAGAACCCCGGGGCCCAGCAGACCGACGCGGTGGCGTCCAACTTCGGGGACGCACCGGACCGCGTCGCCCGCTTCGCCGGCCGCACCGCCGACTCCATGGCCGTACGCACCATGAACGTGCCCGGCCTGATGCCGGACAGGGCACGGCTGCGGGCCTCACTGTGCCTGTTCCGCGTGGGGCGGCAGATGTCCGTGACCGTCACCGGCATGCCCACCCACTTCGGCGACGCCGACTCCCTGCACCGCCTGGTCGTCGAGGAGTTCGCGGCGTGGGGGCTGACCGCACGGCCGTGGTGGTCCACCACGGTCCACGAAGCGAAGAGAGGCTGAACGATGCCCGCGCCCCAGCGACCCGCCCATCCCGAACGCTGGTTCCGTACGATCCCGGACTCCTCCCGGCTCGCCCGGCCCCGGCTGCTGGCCCGTTCCCTGATCGACGTGGCCGACCTCGACGAGCACATCGCCTTCTACGAGCGCCTGTCGGGCACACCGGCCGACCTGCGCATGCCCATCCCCGACTTCGGCGGCCTGGAGCTGGCGGCCGTCGGCGACCTCCTGCTCATCGCGAGCGCCCGCGCCTTCACCCCGATCCAGCGCCGTACGTCCTACTCCCTCATCGTGCCGTCGCTCTCCGCCCAGCTGGAGCGGCTCTCCGCCACCGGCACCACCGTCCTCGAACCGCCGGAGCCGATCCTGCCCGGCGCCCGGGCCCGGGTCCGCCACCCCGACGGCACCCTCGCCGAACTGGTCGAGCACCGCCCCTGGGACGGCGAAGCGCCCCGCCCCCCGGCGGCCCGCGACGACCTCGCCCCCACCGGCGTACGGCTGCTCGCCCGCCGTGCCGTGGCGGCCGGGGAGTTCCCGGCCGCCGTCCGGCTCTACGAGACGCTGCTGCAGACCACCGCCGTCGTCGCTCCCGGGGCGGACGGGCCGGGCAGGGCACGGACCGCGATCGTGGGGAACCTGCTGGTCGTGGGCTCGCCGGCACCGATCGCGCCGGACGCCCCGCAACCCCGGGTCGCCCTGATCGTGCCCGCGGCCGGCCCTTCCTGGGCGAACGATCTGCCGGCCGCCCGCGGAACCTCGCCCGCCGACGACTCCCGCGCACAGAAGACCGTCCTGCTCGCCGGGGACCTGACGGCCGAGGTGTGGAGCGCGGACGACGTGCCCGACCCCGAGATGAGCCTGCCCGGGCAGGTGCCGACGGGAGCGCGACATGACTGACCTCACGCACGACACGGGGACCGGGGGGCCGACGCCGGGACCGGTCCGCGGGGCGAAGGATGTTCGTCGTCTCGATCGGGTGATCATCAGGTTCGCGGGTGACTCGGGTGACGGGATGCAGCTCACCGGGGACCGGTTCACC
>NZ_JBVIAY010000012.1:202419-234682 GCF_055573695.1 Streptomyces sp. NPDC030143 | reverse complement strand
AACTCACCCCGGAGTCGTTCCACCTCCCCCAGCCTCATGCCAAGAAGATGCCCACCACCAGGCAAGATCACCCGACGTAACGAAGCACTACTAGGGCCCTTCTGATGGATCTCCGCGGCGTCGCGACGCCCGGCACGCACTCTCGCCGCACCGCGCGAAAGCCCGAGTAGCGCCGCTACGAGGACTTCCGCGCCGCACGCCGAGAGCACGCACCGGACGCCGCGGGCACCGCACAGGACTTTCGAGACACCCCCGGGACCCTGCCGACCGTTCGGATGCGGACAGCGGACGACAGGCCCGGGCGCGGGACGGAGGGCCGCGTCTCCCCCGGACGGGGAGGAGGCGCGGCCCTCCGGTGTGCGGGGCTCAGTACGACGAGCCCGAGGCGCCCAGCGACCCCGTCGGGTGCCAGACCGTCTTGGTCTCCAGGAACGCCGTCATGCGGTCGAGGCCGGGCGTCGCGAACCAGTCGTCCACAGGCTGTGGACGAAGAACGCGCTTCAGGTTGTCCGCCGCGGCGATCTCCAGCTCCTTCGCCAGGACGTCGTCGGCGCCGGCCAGGTCGATCGCGTTGACGTCCTGGTGGGCGGCGAGGGGCGCGGCGATCTCCGCCGTACGGCCGGAGAGGACGTTGACCACGCCGCCGGGGACGTCGGAGGTGGCCAGGACCTCGCCCAGGGAGAGCGCCGGGAGCGGGGACCGCTCGCTCGCCACCACGACCGCCGTGTTGCCCGTGGCGATCACCGGGGCCAGCACCGAGACCAGGCCCAGGAAGGACGACTGCTGCGGGGCCACGACGGCCACCACGCCCGTCGGCTCGGGGGAGGACAGGTTGAAGAACGGGCCCGCGACCGGGTTGCCGCCGCCCACGACCTGGGCGATCTTGTCGGTCCAGCCCGCGTACCAGACCCAGCGGTCGACGGTCGCCTCGACCTGCTCGGCGGCCTTCGACTTCGACAGGCCCTCGGCGGCGGCGACCTCGTGGACGAACTGGCCCCTGCGGCCCTCCAGCATCTCCGCGACGCGATAGAGGACCTGGCCCCGGTTGTACGCCGTCGCGCCGGACCAGCCGCCGAACGCCTTGCGGGCGGCGACCACCGCGTCACGGGCGTCCTTGCGGGAGGCCTGCGGTGCGTTGGCCAGCCACTTGCCCTTCGAGTCGGTCACCTCGTACACCCGGCCGCTCTCGGAACGCGGGAACTTCCCGCCGACGTACAGCTTGTAGGTCTTGAACACACTGAGACGGTCAGACATCGAGGTACGCCTCCAGGCCGTGGCGACCGCCCTCGCGGCCGAAGCCCGACTCCTTGTAACCGCCGAACGGCGAGGTCGGGTCGAACTTGTTGAACGTGTTGGACCAGACGACGCCGGCGCGGAGCTTGTTCGCCACCGCGAGGATGCGGGAGCCCTTCTCCGTCCAGATGCCCGCCGACAGGCCGTAGGGGGTGTTGTTGGCCTTGGCCACGGCCTCGTCCGGGGTGCGGAAGGTGAGGACCGACAGAACCGGGCCGAAGATCTCGTCGCGGGCGACGGTGTGCGCCTGGGTGACGTTGGTGAAGAGCGTGGGGGCGAACCAGTAGCCCGAGGTGGGCAGTGAGCAGGACGGCGACCAGCGCTCGGCGCCCTCCGCCTCGCCCTGGTCGGCGAGCGCGGTGATCCGCGCGAGCTGCTCCGCGGAGTTGATCGCGCCGATGTCCGTGTTCTTGTCCAGCGGGTCGCCGAGGCGAAGGGTGGAGAGCCTGCGCTTGAGGGAGTCCAGCAGCTCGTCGTGGATCGACTCCTGCACCAGCAGCCGGGAGCCGGCGCAGCAGACCTGGCCCTGGTTGAAGAAGATGCCGTTGACGATGCCCTCGACGGCCTGGTCGATCGGCGCGTCGTCGAAGACGATGTTGGCGCCCTTGCCGCCCAGTTCGAGGGTGAGCTTCTTGCGGCTGCCGGCGACCGTGCGGGCGATCTCCTTGCCGACGGCCGTCGAGCCGGTGAACGCGACCTTGTTCACGTCCGGGTGGGCGACGAGCGCGGCGCCCGTGTCGCCGTAGCCGGGGAGGATGTTGACCACGCCCTTCGGCAGACCCGCCTGGCGGCAGACGTCCGCGAAGAACAGGGCGCTCAGCGGTGTCGTCTCGGCCGGCTTCAGGACGACCGTGTTGCCGGTCGCCAGCGCCGGGGCGATCTTCCACGCCAGCATCAGCAGCGGGAAGTTCCACGGGATGACCTGCCCGGCCACGCCCAGCGGCCGGGGGTTCGCCCCGAAACCGGCGTGGTCGAGCTTGTCGGCCCAGCCCGCGTAGTAGAAGAAGTGCGCGGCGACCAGGGGGAGGTCGGCGTCGCGGGTCTCCTTGATCGGCTTGCCGTTGTCCAGCGTCTCCAGGACGGCCAGCTCGCGGCTGCGCTCCTGGACGATCCGGGCGATGCGGAACAGGTACTTCGCGCGCTCGGAGCCGGGCAGCGCCGACCACGTCTCGAAGGCCTTGCGGGCGGCGCGGACCGCGCGGTCGACGTCCTCGGCGCCGGCCCGGGCGACCTCCGACAGCACCTCCTCGGTGGACGGCGAGACCGTCTTGAACACCTTGCCGTCGGCGGCCTCGGTGAACTCGCCGTCGATGAACAGACCGTACGAGGGGGCGATGTCGACGACCGAGCGGGACTCGGGAGCCGGGGCGTACTCGAATGCGGATGCCATGGTGATCAGTCCACCGTCACGTAGTCGGGACCGGAGTAGCGGCCGGTAGCCAGCTTCTGACGCTGCATCAGCAGGTCGTTCAGGAGCGAGGAGGCGCCGAAGCGGAACCAGTGGTTGTCGAGCCAGTCCTCGCCGACGGTCTCGTTGACCAGGACGAGGAACTTGATCGCGTCCTTGGAGGTGCGGATGCCGCCCGCGGGCTTCACGCCGACCTGCACGCCGGTCTGGGCGCGGAAATCGCGGACCGCCTCGAGCATCAGGAGCGTGTTCGCGGGGGTCGCGTTGACGGCGACCTTGCCGGTCGAGGTCTTGATGAAGTCGGCGCCCGCCAGCATGCCGAGCCAGCTGGCCCGGCGGATGTTGTCGTACGTCGACAGCTCGCCGGTCTCGAAGATGACCTTCAGGCGGGCGGAGGCGCCGCAGGCCTCCCGCACTGCGACGATCTCGTCGTACACCTTCAGGTAGTCGCCCGCGAGGAAGGCGCCGCGGTCGATGACCATGTCGATCTCGTCGGCGCCGGCGGCGACCGCGTCCCGGACGTCCGCCAGCTTGACGGCGAGGGCGGCGCGGCCCGCCGGGAAGGCGGTGGCGACGGAGGCGACCTTCACACCGGAGCCCGCGACCGCCTCCTTGGCGGCGGCCACCATGTCCGGGTAGACACAGACCGCGGCGGTGGCGGGCGTGGTGCGGTCGGTGGGGTCGGGGTGGACCGCCTTCGCGCCGAGCGCCCGGACCTTGCCCGGGGTGTCCGCGCCTTCCAGCGTCGTCAGGTCGACCATCGAGATGGCGAGGTCGATCGCGTACGCCTTCGCGGTCGTCTTGATGGAACGGGTGCCGAGGGATGCGGCGCGCGCCTCCAGGCCGACCGTGTCGACGCCGGGCAGCCCGTGGAGGAAGCGGCGCAGCGTGCTGCCGGACGAGGCGACGTCCGCGAGGGCGCCTGCTGCGGTGGGTGCATTGGTGGGCATGGTCACCAGACGAGCATATCTACGCGCGTAGCGGCTGTACACCCCGAGAGGGGGCCTGGTGGGGTGGGGACCTTCGGTGGGGGGAGGCGGGGCCGTCGCGGTCGGGCGGGGGTGTCCACCCGGGGGAGGTGTCCGGCTCGGGAGGTGCGGGGAACTGTGCGGGAACCTCCTACGACCCGCTGCGGCGCACGGCGCAGGCCCGCGGCGGCGGACTGCGAAGTGGGCGTGAGATGTCCGGCTCAGGGGTGCGGGAACCGCGCGGGTACCACCTACGGCCCGCTGCGGCGCACGGGGTGCCCGCGGCGGCAGGGGCGCTCCCGTTCGAGCACCGCAGGCGTGCGGCAGAATCGGGGCCATGACGACCCCGGAAGACCAGTCACCAGCGCCGCAGCCCCCGGCCCCGGAGACCAAGGACCGCATCTACCGGTCGCCCGCCGGAATCGCCGGCGGCGTGCTGCTGCTCGCCCTCGTCGGCTGGCTCGGCATCGACGCGATCGTCGCGGGGACCGGACGCACGCCGTGGCTGGCGCTCGCGACGCTGATCCTGCTGGTGCCGCTGATCGTCGCGTTCACGCTGCGGCCCGCCGTGTTCGCGGGCGAGGACCGGCTGCGGGTGCGCAATCCGTTCCGGGTGATCGTGCTGCCCTGGGGGCGGATCGTGTCGCTGCGCTCCGGCTACACCAACGAGGTCGTCGACGAGTCCGGCAGGAAGTTCCAGCTGTGGGCCATTCCGGTCTCCCTGCGCGCCCGCAACAAGGCGGCCCGGCGCGAGGCCCGCGCCGCGGCGGAGCAGGCCGCCGAGCGGGACGGGCGTGTGCGCAGGGGCGGTGGCCTCGGCGGGTTCGGCGGTCTCGGGGGCGGGCCGTCCTCACGGACGGGCGGGGGTCTCCGGCCGGGGGCGGAGGCAGGATCGCAGCGTGCCGAGGGCGACAAGATCATGCACGAGCTGCGGGAGCTTCAGGAGACGCGCCAGAAGGAGGAGAGCGCGCAGGGTGAGGTGACCGTGCGGTGGGCCTGGGAGATCGTGGGACCGGCGGCAGCGGGGGCCGTCGTACTGGCGATCCTGCTGGCCGTGGGATAGGGCCTGCCGTTCGGATCGTGCCTCGGGAGCGCCCCGCCGACCGGAGAGGCGCCCCCGAGGGATCACGGATCCGTCAGATGCCGGCCGCCGCCGACAGGTCCCGCTTGATCGCGGCCAGCAGTTCCGCCGCCCGGGTGCGGGCCGCCGGAAGGGCGTCGTGGTCGGTGACGGGCACCACGACCTCCAGGTAGCACTTCAGCTTCGGCTCGGTGCCGCTCGGGCGGACGATGACCCGGGCGCCGTCGAGGGTGTAGCGCAGCCCGTCGGTGGGCGGCAGCTGCTCCGTGCCCCGGGTGAGGTCGTCGGTGCGGGTGATGGCCAGGCCCGCCAGGTGTGTCGGCGGCTGCTCGCGCAGGCGGCGCATCGCGTTCCCGATGAGGGAGAGGTCCTCCACCCGCACCGAGAGCTGGTCGGTGGCGTGCAGACCGTGCTCGACGGCGAGGTCGTCGAGGAGGTCCAGGAGAGTGCGGCCGCGCTCCTTGAGGGCGGAGGCCAGCTCCGTGATCAGCAGGGCCGCGGTGATGCCGTCCTTGTCGCGCACGCCCTCGGGGTCGACGCAGTAGCCGAGGGCCTCCTCGTAGCCGTAGCGCAGGCCGTCGACGCGGGCGATCCACTTGAAGCCGGTGAGGGTCTCCTCGTACGGCAGCCCCGCCTTCTCGGCGATACGGCCGAGCAGGGAGGACGAGACGATGGACTCGGCGAAGGTCCCCCGGGCGCCGCGGGCGACCAGATGGGCGGCGAGCAGCGCGCCGACCTCGTCGCCGCGCAGCATCCGCCACTCGGCGCCGTCCTTGACGGCCACGGCGCACCGGTCGGCGTCCGGGTCGTTGGCGATGACCAGGTCCGGGTCCGTCTCGCGGGCCTTCGCGAAGGCGAGATCCATCGCGCCCGGCTCCTCCGGGTTCGGGAAGGCGACGGTCGGGAACTCCGGATCGGGCTCGGCCTGCTCGGCGACGAGGACGGGGGCCGGGAAGCCGGCCCGGGCGAACGCGGCGAGCAGGACGTCCTTGCCGACGCCGTGCATCGCCGTGTAGACCGTGCGGGCCGTGCGCGGGGAGTCCGGGGCGAGGACCGCGTCCGTGCGGGCGAGGTAGGCGTCCAGGACGGCGTCGTCGAGGACCTCCCAGCCCTCGGTGGGGCGGGGGACGACGGTCAGGGAGGGGACGGCGGCGATCCGGTCGGCGATCTCCGCGTCGGCCGGCGGGACGATCTGGGAACCGTCGCCGAGGTAGACCTTGTAGCCGTTGTCACGGGGCGGGTTGTGGCTCGCGGTGACCTCGACCCCGGCGACCGCGCCGAGGTGCCTCGTCGCGTAGGCGAGGACCGGCGTGGGAAGGGGCCGGGGCAGCAGCGCGGCGCGCAGGCCCGCGCCGGTCATCACGGCGGCGGTGTCGCGGGCGAAGTCCTCCGACTTGTGGCGGGCGTCGTAGCCGATGACGACGAGGCCGTCGCCCCGGCCCTGGTCCCGGAGGTACGCGGCGAGGCCGGCGGCGGCGCGGATCACGACGGCGCGGTTCATGCGCATCGGACCGGCGCCGAGTTCGCCCCGCAGGCCGGCGGTGCCGAACTGGAGGGTGCCGCCGAAACGGGCGGCGAGTTCGGTGACGTCCTGGGCCTCGATGAGCCGGGCGAGTTCCTCGCGGGTGTCCGGGTCGGGGTCCTCGGACAGCCAGGCCCGGGCGCGGGCGATGAGATCGTCGCGGTCGTCGTGCACGGTCAGCCTCTCGTGAGTGTGCGTACGGTTGCCCGCCCCCGCGGTCCCAGCCCGTCCCCGGGGACGGGCTGGAACCGGACCCGCCTCGGCCCTCGACGGGCCTCGTCCTCGTGCGCCGGACGGGCCGGCCGATGCCGGCCCGGTCGCGTGCGGGCGGGGATCCGGGGCGGAGCTTCCGGGGGGAGCGAAGGAGCGGGACGGCCCCCTGGTCTCCCCGGCGGGGCGGAAGGCGCGCGGCCCCCTGACAGGGGGACGGGGAGCCCGCCCGGGGGAAGGGGCCGGAACCCTTACAGCCGGTCCAGGACCTGCGTCAGCAGCGAGCCCATCCGGGTGGCGCTGTCGCGGCCCGCCTGGAGGACCTCCTCGTGGTTGAGGGGCTCGCCCGTCATACCGGCCGCCAGGTTCGTCACCAGGGAGATGCCCAGTACCTCGGCGCCGGCCTCACGGGCGGCGATGGCCTCCAGCACCGTCGACATGCCCACCAGGTCCGCGCCGATCACCCGGGCCATGCGGATCTCGGCCGGCGTCTCGTAGTGCGGGCCGGGGAACTGGGCGTAGACGCCCTCCTCCAGCGTGGCGTCGACCTCCTTGCAGAGGGCGCGCAGGCGGGGCGAGTACAGGTCCGTGAGGTCGACGAAGTTCGCGCCGACGATGGGGGACGTCGCGGTGAGGTTGATGTGGTCGCTGATGAGGACCGGCTGACCGGGGCGCATGCCCTCGCGCAGCCCGCCGCAGCCGTTGGTCAGCACGATCGTCTTGCTGCCGGCCGCCACCGCCGTGCGCACCCCGTGGGCGACGGCGGCCACGCCGCGGCCCTCGTAGTAGTGCGTGCGGCCCAGGAAGACCAGCGCCCGCTTGTCGCCGATCTTGTACGAGCGGACCCTGCCGCCGTGGCCCTCGACCGCCGGGGGCGGGAAGCCGGGCAGCTCGGTGACCTGGAACTCGGCGTCGGGGGCACCGAGGGCGTCCACGGCCGGTGCCCAGCCGGAGCCCATCACGAGGGCGACGTCGTGGGTCTCGGCGCCCGTCAGTTCGCGCACGCGCGCGGCGGCGGCGTCGGCGGCGGCGTAGGGGTCGCCCTGGATGTCGTCCGGGAGAAGAGATGCGTTCACGCGCAAGAGGGTAGCCGGTCTCGGCCTACGCGCGTAGATGACAGAGCCAACGGGATGTCGATCGTTGTCTTGTCGTTTCCAACGAGGAGCCCGGGGCGACACCGCCCGCGTCCGTGCCGCCCTGGTCGGCGGGGTCGTTCGGGGTGCGGGTTTTCTCGTTCTCGGCAGGGTCGCTCGGGGTGTGTCCGTGACGCCTGCGTCGGGGGTCGCTCGGGGGTGCGTCCGTGCCGCCCCGGTCGGCGGGGTCGTTCGGTCGTGCCCGGGTCACCCTGGTCGGCGGGGCCGTTCGGGGTGCGGGGTCCGTGTCGGCCTCGTCAGCAGGGTCGCTTGCGCAGCTCCATCACGTAGTCGTGGGGGGCGCCCGCCGACTCCGCCGCGTCGGCGATCTCGCCCAGGTAGCGGGCGGAGGGCAGACCGCCCTCGTAGCCGTTGAGGACGTACGCCCAGCCCTGTTCCTCGCCCTCGAGGGTGTGCACCCGCACGCGCAGCCGACGGTAGATGCCGAGGCCGACGCCCTCCCAGCGGTCCAGGGAGTCCTCGTCCGGGGGCGCGAGGTCGTAGAGCGAGACGAAGACCTGGGAGATGGGGTCCTCCACGATCGTCGCCAGCGCGCCCTCCCAGCCGAGCTGCTCGCCGCCGAAGGTCAGCCGCCATCCGTTCAGCCAGCCCGTCGCGCGCAGCGGCGAGTGGGGAGCGCGGCGGGTCATCAGCCGCGCGTCGAGGTTGCCGGCGTACGCGGCGTAGAGCGACATGCGACGAGAGTACGGCAGCTCGAACGCACGTCACCTCCGCTGTCCACAGCCCCTCCCGCAACAGCCGTACCGCCGCCCGGCCCCCCGGGGACGTACGACCTTGAAGGGTGCGGGACAATGGAGTACGTGACTCGGATCGTGATCATCGGTGGCGGACCCGGCGGCTACGAAGCGGCGCTGGTGGCCGCACAGCTCGGCGCGGAGGTGACCGTCGTCGACAGCGACGGTCTGGGCGGAGCGTCGGTGCTGACCGACTGCGTGCCGTCGAAGACTCTTATCGCTACGGCCGAGGTGATGACCACCTTCGACTCCTCCTACGAGGAGCTGGGGATCATCGTCGCCGACGACACCCCTCCGCTGGAGCAGTCGGCTCGGGTGGTCGGCGTGGACCTCGACAAGGTCAACCGGCGTGTCAAGCGGCTCGCGCTCGCGCAGTCCCACGACATCACCGCCTCCGTCACCCGGGCCGGCGCGCGCGTGCTGCGCGGGCGCGGGCGGCTGGAGGGCATGCAGGCCCTCGACGGCTCGCGCAAGGTCGTGGTCACCGCCGCCGACGGCAGCGAGGAGACCCTCGTCGCCGACGCCGTCCTCATCGCCACCGGCGGTCACCCCCGTGAACTGCCCGACGCCCAGCCCGACGGCGAGCGCATCCTCAACTGGACCCAGGTCTACGACCTGCGGGAGCTGCCCGAGGAGCTCATCGTGGTGGGCTCCGGTGTGACGGGTGCCGAGTTCGCCGGCGCCTACCAGGCCCTGGGGTCGAAGGTGACGCTCGTGTCGTCGCGCGACCGGGTGCTGCCGGGTGAGGACCCCGACGCGGCCGCCGTCCTCGAGGACGTCTTCCGGCGGCGCGGCATGAACGTCATGGCCCGCTCCCGCGCGCAGTCCGCCAAGCGCGTCGGCGACCGGGTCGAGGTGACGCTCGCCGACGGACGGGTCATCACCGGTTCGCACTGTCTGATGGCCGTCGGCGCCATCCCCAACAGCGAGGGGCTCGGGCTGGAGGAAGCGGGCGTCAGGGTCCGCGACTCCGGGCACATCTGGACCGACAAGGTGTCCCGCACGACCGCGCCGGGCGTGTACGCCGCCGGTGACGTGACCGGTGTCTTCGCCCTCGCGTCCGTCGCCGCCATGCAGGGCCGTATCGCCATGTACCACTTCCTGGGCGACGCGGTGGCCCCGCTCAACCTGAAGACCGTCTCCTCCAACGTCTTCACCGACCCGGAGATCGCCACCGTCGGCTACACGCAGGCGGACGTCGACGGGGGCAAGATCGACGCGCGTGTGGTCAAGCTGCCGCTGCTGCGCAACCCGCGCGCCAAGATGCAGGGCATCCGGGACGGCTTCGTGAAGATCTTCTGCCGGCCGGGCACGGGCATCGTCGTCGGCGGGGTCGTCGTGGCGCCGCGCGCCTCGGAACTCATCCACCCCATCTCGATCGCCGTCGACAACAATCTGACGGTCGAGCAGATCGCGAACGCCTTCACCGTGTACCCGTCGCTGTCGGGCTCGATCGCCGAGGTGGCACGGCAGTTGCACACGCGCAAGGCGAGTGCCGAGGTCTAGCCGGTTTCTGCGGCCGGAACCAACTCCCCGCCGGTCACGGGGAGTTGCGGCGTGTGCGGGTGGCATAGGCGCCGGACCTAGGTCCCTATACCACCTCACGCCCTGCTGTGCGAACAACTTCTATTATTCGGCGCAAAGAGCTGAAAGCAGACGGTCGTCCGCGTTACTGTCAGTTTCGTGTTCGCTGCAGAACGTCGCCAATTGATCCTCGAAATGGTGCGAGCGAACGGGGCCGTGTCGCTCCGTGAGCTCGCCCGCGTCGTCCAGACCTCCGAAGTGACCGTACGGCGGGACGTGCGCGCACTGGAGGCAGAAGGACTCCTCGACCGCCGGCACGGCGGTGCGGTATTGCCGGGCGGATTCACGCGGGAATCCGGCTTTCCGCAGAAATCGCATCTCGCGACCGCCGAGAAGACGGCCATCGCCGATCTCGCCGCGGGCTTCGTCGAAGAGGGCGAGGCCATCGTGGTCGGGGCGGGAACCACCACGCAGGAGCTGGCCCGCCGGCTCGCGCGGGTGCCCGGGCTCACCGTCGTCACCAACTCGCTGCTGGTCGCCCAGGCGTTGGCCCACGCCAACCGGGTGGAGGTCGTGATGACCGGCGGGACGCTCCGCGGGTCGAACTACGCCCTCGTCGGCAGCGGCGCCGAACAGTCCCTGCAGGGATTGCGCGTCTCGCGCGCGTTCCTCTCCGGCAGCGGGCTGACCGCCGAGCGCGGGCTGTCCACGTCCAACATGCTGTCGGCGTCGGTCGACCGGGCCCTCGTGCAGGCCGCCGCGGAGGTCGTGGTCCTCGCCGACCACACCAAGCTCGGCACCGACACGATGTTCCAGACGGTCCCCACCGACGTGATCACCCGCCTGGTCACGGACGAACCACCAGCTCACGACGACCGTGCCGCCACCGAACTGCAGGCCCTCGCCGACCAGGGGGTGCAGATCGCCGTGGCCGGGGCGTCGGGAAACCCGGGGGGTGAGCCGGTCCCGGCGCGCCGCCAGCAGCAGCGCCGGGACGTCCCCCTCCCGTCCCCCCGCCGTGGCCAGGTCCCGCCCACGGGCCTGCGCGCCACCGCGGTCCTCGGCGAACAGCCTCCGGGCACGGAGCGGGCCCGCGTGGCAGACCTGCGCCGCCGCTGAGGGGCGCACGACCCGGGCGGGCGTCCTGCGGCACCGGCCGGCGGGACTCGGGAAGGTCGACCGCGGGTCCAGCAGGCGTCTGCCGGCGGGACTGGGCGAGGTCGACCGGCGGCTCCTGCGGGCGTCGGCGGGCGGGACCTGGGGAGGTCGGCTCGGCTTGGCCCGGGGAAGGCGCGGCGGCTCGGTGCGGCGCGGCCCGTGGACCGGCCCGGGCTGGTGGGGCGGCGGTCCGCCCGGAGCCCGGGCAGCCGGAACCGGGCCTCGGCGCCCGCGCTGCCCGCATCCGGGCGGCGTCAGAGCCCGCGCTGGGTGAAGCCGGTATGCCGGTATCCCTCGGCGCCCGCGCTGCGTCAAGCCGGGCACCCCTCGGCGCCGACACCGGCTGGAGCTCGGACCTTCGCTGACGGCACCTCCTGGAGCCCGGCCCTTGGTGCCCGCGCCCGCTGACCCCGCTCCTGGAGCCCATGCCCGCTGGAGTCCGGCCATCGGTGCCCGCGCCCGCTGGTGCCCCTCGCCGTGCACGCGTGACCGGCACGGCCTGGAGCTCCTCGCCGTGCATGCGCGCCCGGGCCGCCTTCCGTCTCCGCCGTGCATGCCTGTCCGGGCCGCCTTCCGTCTCCGCCGTGGCCGAGTGCACGCGTCGCCCGGGGCCCCGCCGTGCACGCAGAACGGCGAGACGCCCGGGACCCCATCAGGGGGACCGGGCGCCTCGCCGTCGTCTGTGGAGGTCAGTCCTTGATCTCGCAGATCGCCGCGCCGGACGTCACCGACGCGCCGACCTCCGCCGACAGGCCCTTGACGGTGCCGGAGCGGTGGGCGTTCAGGGGCTGTTCCATCTTCATGGCCTCGAGGACGACGATCAGGTCGCCCTCCTGGACCTCCTGGCCCTCCTCGACCGCGACCTTGACGATCGTGCCCTGCATCGGGGAGGCGAGGGTGTCGCCGGAGGCGACGGGGCCGGACTTCTTCGCCGCGCGCCGCTTCGGCTTGGCGCCCGCCGCGAGGCCCGTGCGGGCCAGCGACATGCCGAGCGAGGACGGCAGGGAGACCTCGAGGCGCTTGCCGCCGACCTCGACGACGACCGTCTCACGGCCGGGCTCCTCGTCCGTCTCCGCGTCGGCGGGGGCGGTGAAGGGCTTGATCTCGTTGACGAACTCGGTCTCGATCCAGCGGGTGTGGACCGTGAACGGGTCGGCCGACCCGGTCAGCTCGGGCGCGAACGCCGGGTCCCGCACCACCGCGCGGTGGAACGGGATGGCCGTCGCCATGCCCTCGACCTGGAACTCCTCCAGCGCGCGGGCGGCGCGCTCCAGCGCCTCCTTGCGAGTGCGCCCGGTGACGATCAGCTTCGCCAGCAGCGAGTCCCACGCCGGGCCGATCACGCTCCCCGACTCGACGCCGGCGTCCAGGCGGACGCCCGGGCCGGACGGCGGGTCGAACGTGGTGACCGTGCCGGGCGCCGGGAGGAAGTTGCGGCCCGGGTCCTCGCCGTTGATGCGGAACTCGAACGAGTGCCCGCGCAGCACCGGGTCGCCGTAGCCGAGCTCCTCGCCGTCGGCGATGCGGAACATCTCGCGGACCAGGTCGATGCCGGCGACCTCCTCGGTCACCGGGTGCTCGACCTGGAGGCGGGTGTTGACCTCCAGGAAGGAGATCGTGCCGTCGAGGCCGACGAGGAACTCCACCGTGCCGGCGCCGACGTAGCCGGCCTCCTTCAGGATGGCCTTCGACGCGGAGTACAGCTCGGCGACCTGCGCCTCGGACAGGAACGGCGCCGGGGCCTCCTCGACCAGCTTCTGGTGGCGGCGCTGGAGGGAGCAGTCCCGGGTGGAGACCACGACCACGTTGCCGTGCCGGTCGGCGAGGCACTGCGTCTCGACGTGGCGCGGCTTGTCGAGGTAGCGCTCCACGAAGCACTCGCCCCGGCCGAAGGCCGCGACGGCCTCACGGACGGCGGAGTCGTACAGCTCGGGGACCTCTTCGAGAGTGCGGGCGACCTTCAGGCCGCGCCCACCGCCACCGAAGGCGGCCTTGATCGCGATGGGCAGCCCGTGTTCCTTCGCGAAGGCCACGACCTCCTCCGCGCCGCTCACCGGATCGGGCGTACCGGCGACCAGGGGCGCGCCGGCCCGCTGGGCGATGTGGCGGGCGGCGACCTTGTCGCCGAGGTCGCGGATGGCCTGCGGGGGCGGGCCGATCCAGATCAGGCCCGCGTCCAGGACCGCCTGAGCGAACTCGGCGTTCTCGGAGAGGAAGCCGTAGCCGGGGTGGATCGCGTCCGCGCCGGACTCCCGAGCCGCGTTCAGCACCTTCTCGATGTCGAGGTAGCTGGTGCCCGGGGTGTCACCGCCCAGGGCGAACGCCTCATCCGCGGCGCGGACATGCAGAGCGTCCCGGTCAGGATCCGCGTAGACGGCAACGCTCGCGATACCGGCATCCCGGCAGGCCCGGGCCACGCGGACTGCGATTTCGCCACGGTTGGCGATGAGCACCTTGCGCACGATTGAGGCTCCCTCCTTGAAACAAGCCGAGTTTAGGGACTGCCGACACGACACTTCGACCCGTCCCCAAAGGTGAGCTTGCCCACACGGAGCGTGATGCGAGGCTCACTCGACCGTGAAATCCCTTGTAGTACCGCCGTACGCAGCACTCCTTCCGGCAACCCTAGCCCTCCACTGTGGCCAAGGTCTCTGTGAGGGCGTGCTGCGCCCCACTCGGTTTCTTTGTGGAGTCCCTACGAATGGCCCAACGATTCTTTGCCGCTCGCAGAACCCTTGTCCCAGGGTTTACCCGTTAGTAGCGTTCACGACGTCTCGAACGTACTAGGGGGAGCCGCAGTCCTGATCGGGGCTGGGTCGAAAGTGGGTGGAGCCCGGTGGTGCGCAGACCGGTGGCGTGGGTGGTGGCGGTCGTGCTCTTCGCCGAGGCGCTCGGCGTCGCGGCGCTGAACTGGTTCCTCGGGATCGTCGTCGACCGGCAGGACATGTCCCTCGCGGGCCTCGACCCGGGCATGATGTCGACGTCGTCGAAGGCCGGCGGGGTCGTCTTCGGTCTCTACTTCGCCCTGTGCGGCCTGGTGGCCCTGCTGGTGGCGGTGCGCGACCAGCCGCCCGCCGGCCTCGGCCGCGTCCTGCTGATCAGCGCGGCGGTGGTGCACGGGCTGCTGGGCGCCTTCGTCTGGGGGCTGGTGGGCTGGACGGCGTTCTCGTTCATGGTGGTCGTGCTGGCGCTGATCGTGCTGCTGCTGATGACCTACGACCGTCAGACGGGCCCGGCCGCCGGCGCCGGGCAGGGCGGCGGCCCGCAGGACGACGCCCCGAGCGGCGCCCCGCACGACACTGCGAGCGGCGCTCCGAAGGGCGGCGCCCCCGACGGCGGCGCCCCGGACGGTGACGCGCCCGCGCCGGTCATTCCGCCGGCGCCCACAACTCCGTGATGCCGACGCCCAGTCGCGCCATCAGCCGCCGGACGAGGGGCAGGCTGATGCCGATCACGTTGCCGTGGTCGCCGTCGATGCCGTCGATGAACGGCGCCGAACGTCCGTCGAGGGTGAACGCCCCGGCGACGTGGAGGGGCTCGCCCGAGGCGACGTACGCGGCGACCTCCTCGTCCGTCGGCTCACCGAAACGGACGACCGTGGAGGCGGTGGCGGAGGCGTAGCGCCCGCTGAGCGTGTCGTAGACGCAGTGCCCGGTCTGGAGCGTGCCGGCCCGCCCGCGCATCGCCTTCCAGCGGGCGGTGGCCTCCTCGGCGTCCCCCGGCTTGCCGAGGGCCTCGCCGTCCAGGTCGAGGACCGAGTCACAGCCGATCACCAGGGCGCCCATGACCTCGGGCTTGGCGGCCACGACGGAGGCCTTCGCCTCGGCCAGGGCGAGCGCCAGCTCGGCGGGGGTGGGGGCGGTGACGGCGTCCTCGTCGACCCCGCTCACGATCACCTCGGGCTCCAGCCCGGCCTGACGCAGGAGGCCGAGTCGGGCGGGGGACTGGGAGGCGAGCACGAGGCGGCGGCGCGGCTGATCGGTCATGCGATCAGCGTATCCGCGCGCCGCCGGGCCTTCACCCCGCCCGTCCGGCCCGCCCGGGCCTTCACCCCGCCCGTCTGGCCCGCCCGGGACCGCACCTCGGCCGTCCGGACCGGCCCCGCTCATCTCACCCCGAGCACGATCATCGCGAGCACCATCGCCGCCGCCATGAGGAGACCGAGCCGCCGCAACATCTCCTGCGCGGCGCGCAGTTCCTCGGGGGGCTTGTTCTCGGGGTCGGACCACAGCATGGTTTCCAGACTGCGGCGACGGCGCGGAACCCGCCTGAGTACGCGTACTCAACTTCCCCGCCGGGGGGAGACCCCGGCGGGGAGGCGGGCACAGTGCAAGGACCTCTCAGCCCGGCCAGTACGTCCGGGCCCAGGTCGCCGGGCCCGGCGCCGGGAGCCGGTGGGCGGCGATGCGGGAGGGGTCCGACCAGGTGTCGCGGGGAGTGGGCGCGCCGGGCGGGACCGTGGACTCCGCCGCGGCGCGGGCCCGGACCACCGCCAGTGCGGCGGCCAGCTCCTCCGGGGTCGGGTTGCCCCGTACGACCTTGATCACAGCGGCTCCTTACAGGGGGATGTTGCCGTGCTTCTTCGGGGGCAGGGATTCCCGCTTGGTGCGCAGTTGACGCAGACCCCGCACGATGTGGCGGCGGGTGTCCGACGGCATGATCACCGCGTCGACGTAACCGCGCTCGGCCGCGACGTAGGGGTTGAGGAGGGCGTCCTCGTACTCCTGGATCAGCCGGGCCCGGGTCGCCTCGACGTCGTCCGCCTCGGCGATGCTGCGGCGGTGCAGGATGTTGACGGCGCCCTGCGCGCCCATGACGGCGATCTGGGCGGTCGGCCAGGCGAGGTTGAGGTCGGCGCCGAGGTGCTTGGAGCCCATGACGTCGTACGCCCCGCCGAAGGCCTTGCGGGTGATGACGGTGATGAGCGGGACGGTGGCCTCGGCGTAGGCGTAGATCAGCTTCGCGCCGCGGCGGATGATGCCGTCGTGCTCCTGGTCGACGCCGGGCAGGAAGCCCGGGACGTCGACGAAGGTGATGACCGGGATGTTGAAGGCGTCGCAGGTGCGCACGAAGCGCGCGGCCTTCTCGCTCGCCTTGATGTCCAGGCAGCCCGCGAACTGCATCGGCTGGTTGGCGACGATCCCGACCGGGTGGCCCTCCACCCGCCCGAAGCCGGTGAGGATGTTCGGCGCGAACAGCGGCTGCGTCTCGAAGAACTCGGCGTCGTCCAGGACGTGCTCGATCACCGTGTGCATGTCGTACGGCTGGTTCGCGCTGTCCGGGACGAGCGTGTCCAGCTCCAGGTCTTCGTCGGTGACGGCGAGATCCGCCTCCTCCGGGAAGGCCGGGGCCTCGGACAGGTTGTTCGACGGCAGGTACGACAGCAGCTGCTTGACGTACTCGATGGCGTCCTTCTCGTCACCGGCCATGTGGTGCGCCACGCCCGAGGTGGAGTTGTGGGTGCGGGCGCCGCCCAGGTCCTCGAAGCCGACGTCCTCACCGGTGACCGTCTTGATGACGTCCGGGCCGGTGATGAACATGTGCGAGGTCTGGTCGACCATGACCGTGAAGTCGGTGATCGCGGGGGAGTACACCGCGCCGCCCGCGCACGGGCCGACGACCAGACTGATCTGCGGGATGACACCGCTCGCGTGGGTGTTGCGGCGGAAGATCTCGCCGTACGCGCCCAGCGAGGCGACGCCCTCCTGGATGCGGGCGCCGCCGGAGTCGTTGATGCCGATGACCGGGCAGCCGGTCTTCAGCGCGAAGTCCATGACCTTGACGATCTTCTGGCCGTAGACCTCGCCCAGGGCGCCGCCGAAGACGGTGAAGTCCTGCGAGAAGACGGCCACCGGGCGGCCGTCGACCGTGCCGTACCCGGTGACGACGCCGTCGCCGTACGGCCGGTTGTTCTCCAGGCCGAAGTTGGTGGAGCGGTGCCGGGCGAACTCGTCGAGCTCGACGAAGGAGTCCTCGTCGAGCAGCAGCTCGATCCGCTCACGGGCCGTCAACTTGCCCTTGGCGTGCTGCTTCTCGACGGCACGTTCGGAGCCGGCGTGCGTCGCCTCCTGGACGCGGCGCTGAAGATCCGCGAGTTTGCCCGCGGTCGTGTGGATGTCGATCCCTTGGGCCCCTTGGACCTCTTGGCGCTGTTCCGGCTCGGACATCGGGATGCGGCTCCCTGCCTGCTCAAACGGGGGGACGGTTACTCATCCGTAGCGTAGTGCTGCACCCCGCGATCGGCAGTGCGGCGTTTACCACACCTAGGGTGGCTTGCATGACGCCGCGAGATCCCTCAGACGCCAGCCGCTGGTCCGACCTGGACCGCCCGCCCCTCAACGCCGCCGCGCTGCGGCGCGGGCTCGTCAGGGAGGGCGGGTTGTGGTCCGACGTGTCGGTGGTGCCGCGCACCGGCTCCACCAACTCCGACCTGGTGGCCCTCGCCGCCTCGGGCAAGGCGGCGGAGGGGGCCGTGCTCGTCGCCGAGGAGCAGACCGCCGGGCGTGGCCGGCTGGAGCGCCAGTGGTCCGCCCCGCCCCGCTCGGGCCTGTTCTTCTCGGTGCTGCTGCGCCCGGCGGAGATCCCGGTGGCCCGCTGGGGGTGGCTGCCCCTGCTGACGGGAGTGGCGGTGGCCACGGGGCTGTCCCGCGCGGCGGGCGTGGACACGGCACTCAAGTGGCCCAACGACCTGCTGGTGACCGTCGGCACCGAGGAGCGCAAGGCCGGCGGCATCCTCGCGGAGCGCGCCGGCGAGGACGGCGTCGTCGTCGGCGTGGGCGTCAACGTCACCCTCCGCGCGGACGAACTGCCCGTGCCGCAGGCGGGTTCGCTGACCCTGGCCGGAGCGGCGGTCACGGACCGGGACCCGCTGCTGCGGGCCGTGCTGCGCGCCCTGGAGGACTGGTACGGGCGCTGGCGCACGGCCGGCGGCGACCCGGCCGCGAGCGGTCTCCAGGAGACGTACGCGGCGGGCTGCGCGACCCTCGGCCGCGTGGTCCGGGCCGAACTCCCCGGAGACCGCGCGATCACCGGCGAGGCGGTCGCGGTCGACGGCGACGGCAGGCTGGTCATCGCCACGGAGGAGGGCGTGCAGGAGCCGGTGGGAGCAGGCGACATCATCCACCTGCGACCCACGTCCTGAAACCCACCCGCCCAGACCCCCGGCCGGCACACCGGCCGGGGGAGGTATCGCTCGGCTTCACGTCGGGCGGCCCGCACCCGGGCCGGGTCAGGCGTCGCTCACCTTCACGTCGGGGCCTGGCTCACCACCCAGGGGCCGGCGGCGTCGGGGCCGGGCTCAGGACCCCTCAGCCACCCGGGGGTCGGCTCGGCGCCGGGGCAGGGGTTCACCGCCTCCAGGGGCGCGGGGAACCGCGCGACCGCCCGACCGGTCACGGCCCGCCCGACCGGTCACGGCCCGCCCGACCGGTCACGGCCCGCCCGCAGGAGGGAGGAGTCGCCCGGCTTCACCTGGCCTCCCCAGGGGCACGGGGACCGCGCGACCGGCCACCGCCCACCCGCACCCGGCCGCAGCGCCCACTCCAGCTCCCCGATCCCGAGGCCGCGGGGATGCCCGGGGATCCGCGGAGGCCCCAGAGGATGCCGGGGATCCGCGGAGGCCCAGGGGACGCAGCCCCCTGAGGACGGTCGCCCAGCGCCGGCGGCGAAGGCGGACCCCGCCCACCCCACCCCCGGCCCAACCTGACGGAGTGAGCTGGCGCACACCTGCCGTAGAGTTGAGGCCGGTCGATACCTGACCGCGGTAGATCGGAAGGGCAGCAGGCGTGACCGTCGACGACACGGGCTCCGGCGCGGGCGAGGACGGCCGGGTGGACCCTCCCCCGCGCTCGAGTTCGCTCGAGCGGGAGGACCCCCATGCCGCCGACTCCGGCGACGACCCGCTCGCGCTGCGCCTCGAACAGCTCATCCTGGGCGCCGAGCGGCGCTACACCCCCTTCCAGGCGGCCCGCAGCGCCGGTGTCTCCATGGAACTGGCGTCGCGTTTCTGGCGGGCGATGGGCTTCGCGGACATCGGGCAGGCCAGGGCGCTCACCGAGGCCGACGTCCTGGCGCTGCGCCGGCTCGCCGGTCTCGTCGAGGCGGGGCTGCTGAGCGAGGCCATGGCCGTCCAGGTGGCCCGCTCCACGGGTCAGACCACCGCCCGGCTGGCGGAGTGGCAGATCGACTCCTTCCTGGAGGGGCTGACCGAGCCGCCCGAGCCGGGGATGACCCGGACCGAGGTCACCTATCCGATCGTCGAGCTGCTGCTGCCGGAGCTGGAGGAGTTCCTCGTCTACGTGTGGCGCCGCCAGCTCGCCGCCTCGGCCGGGCGGGTGGTGCAGGCCGCGGACGACGAGGAGATGGTCGACCGGCGGCTCGCGGTGGGGTTCGCCGACCTCGTCGGGTTCACGCGGCTGACCCGCCGGATGGAGGAGGAGGAGCTCGGCGAGCTCGTCGAGGCCTTCGAGACGACCGCCGCCGACCTGGTCGCCGCCCGGGGCGGACGGCTCATCAAGACCCTCGGCGACGAGGTGCTGTACGCCGCCGACGACGCCGGTGTCGCCGCCGACATCGCGCTGCGGCTGGTCGAGACGATGAGCAACGACGAGACGATGCCGGAACTGCGCGTCGGCATGGCGTTCGGCACGGTCACCACCCGGATGGGTGATGTCTTCGGCACGACCGTCAACCTGGCCTCGCGGCTGACGTCGATAGCCCCGCGTGACGCCGTCCTCGTCGACAGCGCCTTCGCGGAGGAGCTGATCCGCACCGGAGAGGCGCCGGCCTCGGAGGCGGAATTCGCCGAGGAGGCCGCCGCCGCGGAGAAGGAGGGCGAGGAGCCGCCGTTCTACCGGTTCGCGCTCCAGCCGATGTGGCAGCGGCCCGTGCGCGGTCTCGGCGTGGTCGAGCCCTGGTTGCTGACCCGCCGCGACGACGGCGACTGACCGCTCCGCCCGGAGTTCATCCCCGGGACGCGTCGAGCGGGTCCACACACAGGCCCACGACGGGCACGCACAGCCCGGGACGGTCGGGCGCGGGCGCGGGTGCCGGCGTGGGCGGTGGCGCGTCCGTGCCCGGGGCGGGTGCGGCGGGCGGCGCCGGCTGCTGGGTGGCCGGGGCCGACGGGCGGCCCGGGACCGCGGACACCGGTGCGGCGGGTGTGGTCCGGGCGGGCGCCGGGGTGCGCGGGGCGTAGGGACCGCTGGGCGTGAGGACGGGCGCGGTCGGTGAGACGGACGGCCCGAGAGCCGCCCCCGCGGCCGGGCGCGCGCTGGGTGCGCCCATCGGGGCGGCCGCCGACGGGGCCGGCCCGGGGACCGCGGGCCAGGTGGCCGCTGCGGGGGTCGCCCGGTCCGAGCCCGTACCGGTACCCGCGTCGGCGTAGGGCTCGGGCCGCGGTTCGGCCTCCGCCGCGCCGATCCCGCCGACCCCCGCGTCCGGTGTCAGCCGCACCAGGCTCAGCGCCCCGGCCACCAGTGCCAGGCCGCCCGCGACGAACAGGACCTTGCGGGGGCGGGGGCGGCGGTGCCTGCCGCGCGCACGGGGCGCCCAGGGGGGCGCAGGCGCGGTCCCGCTCCCCCCGCTCACCTCGCCGCGCTCCGTCTGCGGCCCGTGCTGTCCGCCTCTTCCGGTCTGCGTCCTCACCGGTGTGGTCGTCATGGCGTTCCCTCCCGATGCGTTCGCGCCCCCGATGCGCCGTGGCGGACGCACGTTATGCGCTCCCCTGGGCGGTGCGGGTGGAGTCGGGCGGGATGTCACTCGAACGGGTGGACGGGCAGGGAATGCCGGAACCGGCCCGGCCTTTCCCGGGCGGCCCCCGGCTGCGATGATCGAGCCGGTGAAAGTTGTTAACCCGCGTTAACCGGAGGGTGTCATGAGCGAGGAACGGTACGGGGAGTTCGTGCTGGTGCGGCGGCACGGGGACGGCGGTCACGTCGCGGAGCTGGCCCTCGACCGGCCGAAGGCCATGAACGCCGTCTCGACCTCGATGGCCCGGTCCGTCGGCGCCGCCTGCGAGGCGCTGGGCGCCGACCGGGACGTGCGTGTGGTGGTCCTCACCTCCACCTACGAGCGGGCCTTCTGCGTCGGTGCCGACCTCAAGGAGCGCAACTCCTTCACGGACGCCGACCTGCTGCGCCAGCGGCCGGTCGCGCGCGGCGCGTACACCGGCGTGCTGGAGCTGCCGGTGCCGACGGTGGCGGCGGTGCACGGCTTCGCGCTGGGCGGCGGGTTCGAACTGGCGCTGTCCTGCGACGTGATCGTGGCCGACCGCACCGCCGTGCTGGGGTTGCCCGAGGTGTCGGTCGGGGTCATCCCGGGCGGCGGCGGGACGCAGTTGCTGCCCCGGCGGGTGGGCGCGGCCCGGGCGGCCGAGCTGATCTTCACGGCACGGCGGGTGGAGGCCGCCGAGGCGCGGGAGCTGGGGCTGGTGGACGTGCTGGTGGAGGAGGGGCGGGACCGTGAGGAGGCCCTGGCGCTGGCCGCCCGGATCGGGTCGAACTCCCCGGTGGGCCTGCGCGCGGCCAAGCGCGCGCTGCGCCTGGGTCAGGGTCTGGACCTGCGCGCCGGCCTGGAGGTCGAGGACGCGGCCTGGCGAACGGTGGCGTTCTCCGGGGACCGGGCGGAGGGAGTGGCGGCGTTCAACGAGAAGCGGGCGCCCCGGTGGCCGGGGGAGTAGACCGGCCTCCCCGCCTCTGCGGAGAAGAGCTCCCGCCTCCTGGGGCACATCCGCCCCGCCCGTCGTCACCCCGGCGCCCCCTCCGCGTCCCCTTTGTTCGTGAACATCCCTAACCTGGGGAGATGGGTGAGGACAGGCGTCTCGCGGCCGTCGTGGCGTTGGCGCAGGGGATGGCGGCCGCGCGCACGCCCCGCGAGTCGTTGCGGGCCGCCGCGCTCGGAGCCTGCCGGGCGCTGGCCGGCGGGTTCGCCGCGCTGTCGGTCTGGGAGCGGGAGCTGGGACGGCTGCGGGTCCTGGTGAACGTGGGTGACCGCGCGTCCGACGAGGACGAGTTCCCGGACGGCGAGGCCTACCCCGTGCACCAGTTCCCCGAGATCACCGAGTTCCTGCACGAGCGCTGGGTGACCGGCGGCGAGCCCAACGCCTGGGTGGAGACGGCGGAGGGGCCCGCCGCCGGCCGCCCCGGCTACTGCCACCAGCGGGTCGCCGCCCTGCGCCGCCGCGGACGCGGCTCGTGCGTGGTCGCGCCGATCGTGCTGCACGGCCGGGCCTGGGGCGAGCTGTATGTGGCCCGCTCCTCGGGCACGCCCGTCTTCGACCGCGCCGACGCCGACTTCGCCACCGTCCTGGCCGCCGTCGTCGCCGCCGGGATCGCGCAGACCGAGCGGCTGGAGGAGGCCCGGCGGCTGGCCTTCACCGACGCCCTCACCGGGCTGGCCAACCGTCGCGCGGTCGACGTGCGCCTGGAGGAGGCCGTCGAGCGGCACCGGGTGCGCGGGGAGGTGGTGAGCCTCGTCGTCTGCGACCTCAACGGGCTCAAGCGGGTCAACGACACCCAGGGGCATGCCGTGGGCGACCGGTTGCTGGAGCGGTTCGGGTCGGTGCTGTCGCTGTGCGGGGCGATGCTGCCGGGGGCGCTGGCCGCCCGTCTCGGCGGGGACGAGTTCTGTCTGCTCGCGGTCGGGCCGCCCGCCGACGACGTCGTCAAGGTCGCCGACGAGCTCTGCCGCCGGGCGGCGCAGCTTGAGCTGGGGGAGGGCGTGGCCTGCGGGGTCGCCTCCACCGCGGACCCCATCGGACCGGTGCGTTCCGCCCGTCGGCTGTTCCGGCTCGCGGACGCCGCCCAGTACCGCGCCAAGGCCGTACGGGCCGCCCGGCCGGTGGTCGCGGGGCGGGAGGGGCCCGACGACCCGGTCGTGCGCCTCGCCGACGAGCCGCCGCAGGGGCCGGCCGCGGAACGGCGCAGCTTCCGGGGCCGTCCGTGAGTGTGGGCCGACGGTAAGGGGCGAACCCCGGCCCCACTGGTGACATTGTCGTCTTCACTGCGTACGCTCCTGAATATGGATATGCACACTGTGGTGGTGGGGACGTCCGGGGTGACCGCGTCCGACGTGCTCGCCGTGGCGCGCGGCGGCGCCCGGGTCGAGCTCTCCGGGGAAGCTGTCGCGGCCCTCGCGCGGGCCCGCGAGATCGTGGAGGCCCTCGCGGCCAAACCCGACCCCGTCTACGGCGTCTCCACCGGTTTCGGCGCCCTCGCCACCCGGCACATCAGCCAGGAACTGCGCGCGCAGCTCCAGCGCAACATCGTGCGCTCGCACGCCGCCGGCATGGGACCGGCCGTGGAGCGGGAGGTCGTGCGCGCCCTGATGTTCCTCCGGCTGAAGACCGTCTGCTCCGGGCACACCGGCGTACGGCCCGAGGTCGCGCAGACCATGGCCGACCTGCTCAACGCCGGCATCACCCCCGTGGTCCACGAGTACGGCTCCCTCGGCTGCTCCGGCGACCTCGCCCCGCTCTCGCACTGCGCCCTCACGCTCATGGGCGAGGGCGACGCCGAGGGCCCGGACGGCGTGGTGCGGCCCGCCGGTGAACTCCTCGCCGCGCACGGCATCGAGCCCGTCGAACTGCGCGAGAAGGAGGGCCTCGCCCTTCTCAACGGCACCGACGGCATGCTCGGCATGCTGGTCATGGCCCTCGCCGACCTCGACACCCTCTACAAGTCCGCCGACGTCACGGCAGCCCTCTCCCTGGAGGCCCTGCTGGGCACGGACCGGGTGCTCGCGCCCGAACTGCACGCCATCCGCCCGCATCCCGGGCAGGAGGCGTCCGCGGCCAACATGCTCGCCGTGCTCAAGGGCTCGGGCCTGACCGGTCATCACCAGGACGACGCGCCCCGCGTCCAGGACGCCTACTCGGTGCGCTGCGCCCCGCAGGTCGCCGGCGCGGGCCGCGACACCCTGGCGCACGCCCGGCTGGTCGCGGAGCGCGAGCTCGCCTCGGCCGTCGACAACCCCGTCGTGCTGCCCGACGGGCGCGTCGAGTCCAACGGAAACTTCCACGGCGCGCCGGTCGCCTACGTCCTGGACTTCCTCGCCATCGCCGTCGCCGACCTCGCCTCCATCACCGAGCGGCGCACCGACCGGCTGCTGGACAAGAACCGCAGCCACGGCCTGCCGCCGTTCCTCGCGGACGACGCCGGCGTCGACTCGGGGCTGATGATCGCCCAGTACACGCAGGCCGCGCTGGTCAGCGAGTTGAAGCGGCTCGCCGTACCGGCCTCCGCGGACTCCATCCCGTCCTCCGCGATGCAGGAGGACCACGTCTCCATGGGCTGGTCGGCGGCGCGCAAGCTGCGCACGGCCGTCGACAACCTCACCCGCGTGCTCGCCGTCGAGCTGTACGCCGCCACCCGCGCCGTCGAACTGCGCGAGGGGCTCACCCCGGCGCCGGCGACCAGGGCCGTCGTCGACGCCGTGCGGGAGGCGGGGGTCAAGGGGCCCGGCCCGGACCGGTTCCTCGCGCCCGACCTCGCCGCCGCGGACGCGTTCGTGCGCGAGGGGCGGCTCGTCGCGGCCGTGGAGACGGTCACCGGACCGCTCCGGTAGTCCGCCCGCACGCGTCGGGGCCCCGCCGTCAGGTGACGGCGGGGCCCCGGACGGGCGTTACTTCTTGAGCTTGGCGACCTGGCCGTCGACCACGGCGGCCGGGACGTCGGCCGGCTTGCCCTCGCCGAGGGCGGAGAAGTCCACCGTGTAGTACGTCGAGACGACGGTGCCGACCCGCACCACCTCGGTGTGGAAGGTGGCCGTGCCCTCGCCGTCCATGTCGGAGTCCACGGCGAACGCCACCGACTCGTCCCCGGCGCCGGAGGCCTTCTCCGGGACCACCTTGGTGATCTTCTGGTTCTGGCCCTGGGCGGTGATGCCGAAGCCGCCCGAGCACGCCGCGATCCCGTCCGAGACGGCCTTCACGGCCTTCTGGGCGCCGTCACCCGCGTACGAGGACAGCCCCACGAAGGTCAGGTTGACCTTGAAGGCGTTGGCGATGTCGGCCTCGTTGATGTCCGCGGGGGCCTTGGAGGCGGCGTCCGACGCCTTGTCCTCGGTGAGGCTGTTGCTCGCGTTCGCGTCCGTGTCACCCGGCGCCAGACCCGACATGGCGTACGCCAGCGGCGCGCACTCCGCCTTGTCGGACTTCACCTTGTCCTTGGAACCCGGCAGGGTGTCGTCGGCCGAGCTGACCTTGTAGCCCTTGACCTCGCCCTGCGCGAGAAGCAGCTTCTCCAGTTCGGCCGTGCTCACGGCCTGAGCGGCGGGAGCCGACGACGAGGAGGAGTCCGAACCGGACCCCTTGGAGCCCTTGGACTTCTTCGACCCGTCGTCCGAACACCCCGTGACGAGGGCGAGCGACAGGGCGCCCACACTGACCGCGGCGCACAGCCGCGCCCCCGATGATCTCTTCATGAGCGGACTATGAAGGCCTGGTCAAGGACGCGTCAAGTCGGTTCAGAAGCCCAGGCGCTCCCGCCGCACGGAATAGACCACGAACCCCGCGCCGAGGGCGAGCAGGGTCGTCCCGCCCACCACGTAGGGCGTGGTGTCGAAGCTTCCCGTGTCGGCGAGGCGGGTGCCCGCGTCGGTGCCCGTCACCTCGGAGGTGTCCGCGGACGCGGCCCGCACCTGGGTCGTGACCTGCGACGACGTCTGGGTTCTGGCCGGGGTGTCCTGCGTCGCGTTGGCGTTCGGGACGAACCACAGGGCACACAGGAGGGTGCCCGCGGCGGTGGCGGTCAGCAACGGACGGCGAGCGGATGACACGGAATATCGATCCCCTTGTGGCGCTGGCGAATTGGCCGTGTGGACCGATGCTAATGAAAGGCGCGGGTCGCGGGAAAGCCGCGGGAGCCCGGAGCCGTACTCTCCGCCCATGACTACTGAAGAGACATCACGTTATGTACGGCTTCGCGTGGACCTCGTGCTGGAGGTCGACGACACGGACGCGGTGACCCGGGCCGCTCTGCGGCGCCTCGCCGAGGACGCCGAGGACCCGGCGACGCCCGAGAGCGAGCGCGCGCACGCCGAGAGCGCCGTGACCCAGGACACCAGTGAGGCCCTCGCCTACCTCGTCGACCCCTTCGGCCTGGTCGGGGACATCCCGGGGGTCGAACTCCACCAGGCGTCCTGGTCCTGCGAACCCGTCGACCACGACCCCGATGCACAGGAGTGGGACATGGACGAGGATGATGACGGGGAGGACGACATCGCGGCCGGCGAAGAAGACGGCCGTCGGGGCGGCATCGGCTGAGCGTCTCGGGGAATTCATGAACCCGAGCGGCAACCGCCGCCCGGGTTTCGTCGTCTCAACCGACGCACTGGCCGACCGTCGCACCTCGGCCCCGGGCGGGTCCACCCGCCCCGGGGGACGTGGTGTGGCCCACACATTCGAAAAATGTGGAACGGGACGAACCGGTCGCGGCGTTGATGTTTCTTGACGGGGAACTCTCGGGGTTCGGCAATCGGCGACGATGGAGAAGCGTGTGATGACGGACGGTAGGCGGCGCAGGGGTCTCATGGCCGCGTCCGCCCTGCTCGGCGGTGTTCTGGTGCTCTCTGCGTGTTCCGGCGGCGACAGCGGCGGCTCGGACAGCGGCAAGGACGGCTCGTCACAGGCCAAGGCCGACGAGGCGGCCGCCGCGAAGGCGTCCGAGGCCCAGATCAAGATCACGCCCGCGGACGGCTCGAACAACGCCTCCATCAACAACTCGGCGGCCGTCACGGTGAGCAAGGGCACGCTCACCCAGGTGACGATGACCGCCGCCGACGGCACCGCCGTGGCGGGCGAGCTCTCCGCCGACAAGAAGAGCTGGAAGCCCAGCGGCCAGCTCGAGCGCTCCACCACCTACAAGCTCGCGGCGACCGCGAAGGACTCCGACGGCCGCGAGGCCCACGAGAACGCCTCCTTCACCACGGTCTCGCCCGCCAACAGCTTCATAGGCAACTTCACGCCGGAGGACGGCTCGACCGTCGGCGTCGGCATGCCCGTGTCGATCAACTTCAACAAGGAGATCACCAACCGGGCGGCCGTCCAGAAGGGCGTCACGGTCACCACCAGCAGCGGCCAGGAGGTCGTCTGCCACTGGTTCAGCGGCCTGCGGATGGACTGCCGTCCCGAGGAGTACTGGAAGGAGAACTCCACCGTCACGCTGAAGCTCGCGCTCGACGGGGTGGAGGGCGCCAACGGTGTCTTCGGCGTCCAGCAGAAGACGATCACCTTCAAGATCGGCCGCAACCAGGTCTCGTACGTCGACGCGAAGACCAAGCAGATGAAGGTCACGCGCAACGGGCAGACCGTCCGGACGATCCCCATCTCCGCCGGCTCGCCCGACAACAAGACGTACGAGGGCATCATGGTGATGTCGGAGAAGTTCAAGGAGACGCGCATGAACGGCGCGACCGTGGGCTTCACCGACGACGACGGCAAGGGCGAGTACGACATCAAGGACGTGCCGCACGCCATCCGCCTGACGAACTCCGGCACCTTCGTGCACGGCAACTACTGGGGCGCCAAGTCCATCTTCGGCTCGGTGAACACCAGTCACGGCTGCGTCGGCCTGTCCGACACCAAGGGCGCCAACGACCCGAACACGCCGGGTTCCTGGTTCTACGACAACTCGATCCTCGGTGACGTCGTGGTCGTCCAGAACACCGGCGACAAGACCGTGGCGCCGGACAACGGCCTCAACGGCTGGAACATGGACTGGGCGAAGTGGAAGGCCGGTTCGGCCGTCTGACACCCCGTCCGCAGTCCTCCGATGCCGCCCCCAGGGGCGGCATCGGTGTTTCCGGGACCGGACACGGCCCCGCCCGCAGGGCCCCCGGCCGCCCACAGCCCCGCGCGGCCGCCCACAGCTGTCCGCGGCACCCACGGCCGGGACCGCTGAGCCGTGAGTGGACGGCCCGCCGGAAGACGCAGAGCTCCGAACAGAAGGGGAGCCCGGCTCGCGGCGTCACCTGCTCCGCGACCCGGCGCGGCCACAGCCACATGATCACCCAGCAGGGCCGCGGAGCCGGACGCGCGTCAGGCGGAGGGCGCCTGGGACCCCGCCCCCGCCCGCGTCGCGTCGACCCCCCAGCTCGCCAGCAGCCGCAGCGCCTCCGCCGACGGCGACCCCGGCTCCGCGTGGTACGTCACCAGCGTCTGCTCGCCGTCGTCGGCCGGCCGGAACCCCTCGAAGTTCAGCGACAGCTCCCCCACCAGCGGATGCCTCAGGTGCTTCACGCCGTGGCTCTTCTCCTTGACGTCGTGGGTCGCCCACAGCCGCCGGAAGTCCTCGCTCTTCACCGACAACTCGCCCACCAGGGCCGACAGCTTCGGATCGTCCGGATAGCAGCCGGCGTACATGCGCAGCATGCACACGATGTCGATCGCCTTCTGCTCCCAGTCCACGAACAGCTCGCGGTACGCGGGCCGCAGGAACACCAGCCGCGCCCAGTTCCGCTCGGCCGGCGGCAGCTCGCCCCAGTCGCCGAACAGCGCCGCCGCCATCCGGTTCCAGGCGAGGATCTCCGCGCGCCGCCCCACGATGTAGGCCGGCACCCCGTCCATCAGGTCCAGCAGCTGGCGCAGCGAGGTCCGGGCCTGCTGGGTCCGCGCCGCCGGCTTCTTCTTGTGCTGCTTGGGCTTGGCGAGGTGGGTGAGGTGGGCGTGCTCGGCGTCCGTCAGCCGCAGCGCGCGGGCGATGGAGTCCAGTACCTCCGCCGACACGTTCCGCCCGTTGCCCTGCTCCAGGCGCGTGTAGTACGCCACCGACACCCCGGCCAGCTGTGCCAGTTCCTCGCGCCGCAGCCCCGGCACCCGGCGGTGCCGGCCGAAGTCCGGCAGTCCCACCTCCTCCGGCTTGAGGCGGGCCCGCCGCGTGCGCAGGAACTCGCTGAGTTCGGCACGCCGGTCCAGACGCCCGCCGGTCTCGGGCACGGCTTCGGGCTGTTCGTCCATGCGTCCAGTATTCACGGTCGTAGGCACACGATCCTGACCCCGCCAGTGGTAGGCACGGTGGACGTAGGCACAGGTGAGGGCTGGGTGGACGGGACGCGGCCGGGCAGACTGTCCGTCGTGCCCGGTCCGAAGGCAGACCGGGGCGTACGACCCGCTAGGAGAACCCGGCATGACCACTGGCACGACCTCCGGCCCGACCACCGTCGCCGCGTACGCTGCGCCCGCCGCCAAGGCTCCGCTGGAGCGCACGACGATCGAGCGCCGACCGGTCGGCGAGTTCGACGTCCTGATCGACATCAAGTTCGCCGGCATCTGCCACTCCGACATCCACCAGGTCCGCGAGGGCTGGGGCGAGGCGATCTTCCCGATGGTGCCCGGCCACGAGATAGCGGGCGTCGTCTCAGAGGTCGGCTCCGGTGTGACGTCGTTCGCCGTCGGCGACCGCGTCGGCGTCGGCTGTCTGGTCGACTCCTGCCGCGAGTGCGACAACTGCCGCGCCGGCCTGGAGCAGCACTGCCGCACGGGCGGCGTCGGCACGTACAACGCCCTCGACAAGAACGGCGAGCCCACCTACGGCGGCTACTCGCAGAAGATCGTCGTCGACGAGAACTACGTCGTCCGCATCCCCGAGGGCCTCTCCCTCGACGTCGCCGCGCCGCTGCTGTGCGCCGGCATCACCACCTACTCGCCGCTCAAGCGCTGGAACGCCGGCCCCGGCAAGAAGGTCGCCATCCTCGGCATGGGCGGCCTCGGCCACATGGGCGTGAAGATCGCGCACGCGCTGGGTGCCGAGGTGACGGTGCTGTCGCAGTCGCTGCGCAAGAAGGACGACGGCCTGAAGCTGGGCGCCGACCACTATTACGCCACCAGCGACCCGAAGACCTTCGAGGACCTGCGCGGCAGCTTCGACCTGATCCTCTCCACGGTCTCCGCCCCGGTCGACCTGGACGCCTACCTGTCCCTGCTGACGACGAACGGCGCCCTCGTGAACGTGGGCGCGCCCGAGGAGCCCGTCTCCCTCAACCTCTTCTCCCTGATCGGCGGCGACAAGACCCTCGCCGGCTCCATGATCGGCGGCATCCGCGAGACCCAGGAGATGCTGGACTTCTGCGCCGAGCACGGCCTCGGCGCGGAGATCGAGCTGATCGGCGCGGGTGAGATCAACGAGGCGTACGAGCGGGTGCTGGACAGCGATGTGCGGTACCGGTTCGTGATCGACGCCGCGACGATCTGACCCGCCGGGCCCGGGTGGGTGTGTCACCGCGAGCGGCCCGGCACACCCACCCGTCGCGGGCGGGTCAGTAAGGTGGGTGACGAGGAGGGTTGCGAGATGACCGTCCAGCTGAACCACACCATCGTCGCCGCGCACGACAGGCGGGCCTCCGCCCGCTTCCTCGCCGACATCCTCGGACTCCGGGTGAGCCCGCCCTACGGCCCGTTCGTGCCGGTGGAGATCTCCAACGGGGTGACCCTCGACTACATGAACACACCGGGGGACATCACTCCGCAGCACTACGCGTTCCTTGTCTCCGAGGAGGACTTCGACACGATCCTCGCCCGCATCCGCTCGGCGGGACTGACGTACTGGTCCGACCCCTTCCACCACCACGCCGGCAAGATCAACCACAACGACGGCGGCCGCGGCATGTACTTCGACGACCCGAACGGCCACCGGCTGGAGATCCTGACCCGACCGTACGGCAGTGGCGACGGCTGACGAGAGCGGCCGCGCCCGACCGCCACCGGTCGGTGTCCGGTCGGTCCGGCAGGGCCGGCTGCCCGCTGCCCTTCAGCCACCGGCCGGCCACCGGTTCCCGCTGCCACGCGGTCCGCGGTCGGCCGGGGCCGGCCGCTGTTCCCGCCGGGACCGGGCTCCCGGAGCGGTCCAGGCCACGGCGAGCAGCAGTGCCCCGCAGACGGCGACCAGGAACCAGCCGGGCCGGAACGCCGGCGCGAGCCCGGCCGGACCCGCGTCGGCGACGAGGCCGCCGGCGACAGCGACGCCCAGCGCGGAGCCCACCTGCCTGCTGCTCGTCCTCGGGGAGCGCGAACTCACGCTCGCCCCGGCGAGGTGGCCGAGTTCGACACGGCCGAACCCCACTGGTTCGGACCCTCCGACGACCGACCCGTCGAGATCCTGCACATCCACGGCCCCTAGGGCGGCCGGGCGCGGATACGCGCCCGCCCGGCGGAAGACCACTCCGGCCGGGCGGATCCGGGCCCGTGCGGGACACCGCCGGGCCCCTCACAGGGCCTGTCGTCACCGTCCGTCCGGCCCGCTGCGCGGCGGGCAATCCCCACCCGGCGGCCCGGGCCGGGCGGGCGAGGACCGCGAAATCCCCTCGCACCCGATCGCCCCGCCCGGTACGGTCGCCAGCGAGTTCCCGCGGCGGGGGAGCACAGGAGCTCCGCGCGCGGGCGCCCTGTCAGTTCCCCGCTGAGAGTAGGTTTTCGCTCATGGCATGTCGTATCAGTGAGCTCGTGCTCGGATGCCGCGACCCCGAGCTGCTGGCGCGGTTCTGGTGCGAGGTCCTGGACTTCGTGGTGCTCGACCGCGAAGAGGACGGCACCCTGGAGATCGGGCCGCGCGAAGGGTTCGGCGGACCGCAGCCGACGATCATCCTCAGCCGCAGGGACGAGCCGGAGCAGGGGAAGTCCCGGCTGCACATCGACGTCAACGCCACCGACCGCGATCAGGACGCCGAGCTCGAACGCCTGCTGAAGCTCGGGGCGCGCCGGGCCGACATCGGCCAGACCGGCGAGGAGCAGTGGCATGTTCTCGCCGACCCCGAGGGCAATGAGTTCTGCCTGCTCAAGGCCCGCCTCCGCCCGCTCTGACGGTTGCGGCGAGGGGGGAGCGGTGGCCGGAGCACGAGAGCCGAACGGCCGTCACATGGCGATGTCGTACACCTAGCGGACCGTCTCCTGGACGTCCCACGGCCCGACCAGCCCTGCCAGCGGCCGCGCCATGCCCGGCTCATGCCCCGGCTGCCGAGCGGCCGCGCCACGCTCCGGCTGCCGAGCGGCCGCGCCACGCTCCGGCTGCCGGTCTCTCCGAAGCGGGGCCGTGATCCTGACGCGTCGCCCAGTGACTGGGTGTCCGGCATCCCGTAGGGCCTCGCACGACACGAAGGGCCGGTTCGGGAGGGGGCCCTCCCGAACCGGCCCCGGCCGCGGTGGTGTGTTCCGCCCCCCACCCTTGTGACGCCGATCGGGCAGGACAAACCCGTCCCTACGACTCCTCCGTCACCCGCCGGG
>NZ_JBVIAY010000012.1:31622-202409 GCF_055573695.1 Streptomyces sp. NPDC030143 | reverse complement strand
TCTCTTGTCCCACGCCTTCACGCCCCCACCACAAAGAAAAGACCCTGCGGCGCCCCCCCCCCCCCCCCCCCCCCCCCCCCGGCCGCGGTGGTGTGCTCAGCCCTCCGCCTTGGCGACGCCGATCGGGCAGGACACGCCCGTCCCGCCGATGCCGCAGTAACCCGCCGGGTTCTTGTCGAGGTACTGCTGGTGATACGCCTCGGCCGGGTAGAAGGTGCGGGGTCCCGCCGGGAGGACCTCCGTGGTGATCGCGCCGTAGCCCGAGGCGGACAGGACCTGCTGGTAGGCCTCGCGGGAGGACGCGGCGGTGGCGGCCTGCTCGGGTGAGTGGGTGTAGATCGCGGAGCGGTACTGGGTGCCCACGTCGTTGCCCTGGCGGAAGCCCTGGGTGGGGTCGTGGGACTCCCAGAACGTCTTGAGGAGGGCTCCGTACGAGATCACCTTCGGGTCGAAGACCACGCGGACGGCCTCCGTGTGGCCGGTCAGGCCCGAGCAGACCTCCTCGTACGTGGGGTGCTCGGTGTGGCCGCCCTGGTAACCGACGAGGGTCGTCCACACACCCGCCGGGAGCTGCCAGAACGTGCGCTCCGCGCCCCAGAAGCAGCCCAGGCCGAAGTCGGCTACCTCCAGGCCCTCGGGGTAGGGGCCCAGGAGCGGGTTGCCGAGCACGGTGTGGCGGTCGGGGACGGAGAACGCCGGCTCGGGGCGGCCGCGCAGAGCCTGCTCGGGGGTCGGGAGCTGGGGCGTACGGCTGTGCAGGAACATGCGGTCTCCAATCGGGGGTCCGGGCATGTCAACGCGCGTGGAGGGCGCCGCATTCCTGCGGCGGCCTCGGGTCAGTGCGGCAGCGTCGCCGGGCTGCCGCCGTTCGCCTCGAAGCCCGCCACCGCCAGCGCGCGGTACACCGCGAACTCCGCCGCCGGGTCGGGCGACAGCGTCCACGGCAGGGCGCCCACGTGGCCGTCGACGTGTACCAGCTGCCCCATGGCCTCGGACCAGCGCTCGGCGCGGACGAGGAAGAAGACCAGCAGGTGGCGGACGTGCGCCAGCATCGGGTCGTCCGGACGGGCCGAGTGCACCGCGTGCAGCGCGCCGTGGATCGCCCTGGTCACGGTCTCGCTCTGGTAGAAGCTGCTGACCAGGTTCACCTCGGGGAGGTGCTCGAACACGGCGAACAGGGGCATCGCCGCGAGGAGCGAGCCGCGCGGGGCCCGTGCCGCCGCGGCCTCCGCGAACGACATCGCCGTCTCCCGCGAGCCGTGCCACTTCTCGCACCAGTAGTGCAGGGCCGCCAGATGCGCTCCCATGTGGGCCGGGGCGCGGTCCAGGATCCTCAGCCAGAGCTGCTCGAACTCCGACTGGGAGTACCTCAGCCCGCGGGCCACCGACAGTTCGACGATGTACGGGACGGGGTCGTCGGGGTCGAGCAGCGCCGCCTGTCCGCAGGCGTCCCTGGCCTCCTCCATGATGATCCGGAAGTCGTCGGTGCCCGGGGTCGACGTCCGCCACGCCTGCTGCACCAGGAACTCGGCGTGGACGGCCGCGCCGCCCGCGTCCTTGGGCGCCTCGGTGCGCCACACCCGCAGCCACTGTCCGCCCGGGGTGTCACCGACCCCGCCCGGCCGCTGCTGGAGCTCCAGCGCGGCGGCGCCGGCGAAGGCCTGCACGCGCTGCCAGCGGGGCTCGCCCTCCGACTCCGTGCCGGCCAGCAGCTGTTGGGCCGCCCGGTAGTCCTGGGTGCGCTGCACGACGTCGAGGACGTCCAGCAGGTCCTGGTCGGGGCCGGGCATGCGGATGTCCAGCTCCTCCGTGCGCACGAAGCCGTAGTTCGCCGGGTCCGCGGCGTCCGGGTGGCCCGCCGGGACCTGCTCGATCATGCCGCGCCTGCGGCGCAGGAAGGGCAGCAGCACGAAGCTGAGCATGACCAGCGCGATCAGGACCCAGAGAATCTCCATGCCTCAAGGGTTCCAGACGCCGCCGACAATTGGCCAACCCCCTCCGCCGAACCTGTGGAAAACGCGGGCCCGGCTCGTCCCGGCTCGGCGGAAACCGCCGTCTTCCGCCCGCCCCGGCCCGGCGGAAACCGCCGTCTTCCGCCCGTCCCGGCCCGGTGGAAGCCGTCCTGTCGTCCGCTCGTCCCGCACCCCCGCTCGCGGCGCACTACGCTCGGTGCCCATGAGCGACAGGCACATCAGTCAGCACTTCGAGACTCTCGCGATCCACGCGGGCAACACCGCGGACCCCCTGACCGGCGCGGTCGTCCCGCCGATCTACCAGGTCTCGACCTACAAGCAGGACGGCGTCGGCGGCCTGCGCGGCGGCTACGAGTACAGCCGCAGCGCCAACCCGACCAGGACCGCCCTGGAGGAGAACCTGGCCGCCCTCGAGGGCGGCGTCCGGGGTCTCGCGTTCGCTTCCGGACTGGCGGCCGAGGACTGCCTGTTGCGTACGCTGCTCACCCCCGGCGACCACGTGGTCATCCCGAACGACGCGTACGGCGGCACGTTCCGGCTGTTCGCGAAGGTCGTCTCGCGGTGGGGCGTGGAGTGGTCGGTGGCCGACACCAGCGACCCGGCGGCCGTGCGGGCCGCGATCACCCCGAAGACGAAGGCCGTGTGGGTGGAGACACCCTCCAACCCGCTCCTCGGCATCACCGACATCGCGGCGGTCGCGCAGGTCGCGCGGGACGCGGGCGCGCGGCTCGTCGTCGACAACACCTTCGCCACCCCCTACCTCCAGCAGCCGCTGGCGCTCGGCGCGGACGTCGTCGTGCACTCGCTGACCAAGTACATGGGAGGTCACTCGGACGTCGTCGGCGGCGCGCTGATCGTGAGCGACCGGGACCTCGGCGAGGAACTGGCGTACCACCAGAACGCGATGGGCGCGGTCGCCGGGCCGTTCGACTCGTGGCTGGTGCTGCGCGGCACGAAGACGCTGTCGGTGCGCATGGACCGGCACAGCGAGAACGCCACGAAGGTCGCCGACATGCTGACCCGGCACGCGCGCGTGACGCGTGTGCTGTACCCGGGGCTGCCCGACCACCCTGGTCACGAGGTCGCCGCCAAGCAGATGCGGGCGTTCGGCGGCATGGTGTCGTTCCGGGTGGAGGGCGGCGAGGAGGCGGCCGTCGAGGTCTGCAACCGGGCGAAGGTGTTCACGCTCGGCGAGTCCCTGGGCGGCGTCGAGTCCCTGATCGAGCACCCCGGCCGCATGACGCACGCCTCGGCCGCCGGCTCGGCCCTGGAGGTCCCCGCCGACCTGGTCCGTCTCTCCGTGGGCATCGAGAACGTCGACGACCTGCTGGACGACCTGCAGCAGGCGCTCGGCTAGGGGTGTGTCGACCGGCTCACCAGCCGGTCAGGGGTGGGGTCGTCTCCGACGGCGGCTCCACCCACGGCTGGGCCGTCACCGCCCAGACGGTGAACGCCACGACCGCCGCGCACAGCAGCAGCCACAGCAGGCGCCGGGCGAGGGTGCGGCGCCGCAGCACACGGCTGCCGGCGCGGACGACGTCCGCGTGCAGCTCGGCCGGTACGCGCGGCGCGGTCCGCTCCATGAGCTGCCGTACGGCGGCCTCCCGTTCGGTCCGGTTCACCGTGACCCCCGCCGGGCGGACGGCCCTACGAAGGCGCTTCGGGAGTGGCGCGGGGCGTTCACGGGGCGGCCGCCCTCGCTCCCACCGGTGCCGGGGGAGTGTCCCGCCGGGGGTGCAGGAGGGTGGCCGTCGCGCGGTCGCAGAGGGTGCGGACGCGTTCCCTCGGGAGGCTCAGGAGGGCCGCGACCTGTTCCTCCGCCACGCCTTCGTAGAGCCTGAGCACCAGCACCAGACGTTCCTGCGGGGTGAGCCGGGCCAGTGCCGCGGAGGCGTGGGGGCGGCCGAGCGGGCCGCGGTGGTGCCAGGCGCCGTGGGCGAAGCGGGTGGCGAGGTGCCGGCGGGTGAGGTCGTAGGGGTCCTCGCCGCGCAGCCGGTCCCAGCACGCGTACGTGTGGGCGAGGGCGTGGGTCAGCAGGCGCCGCGCGCGCGGGTTGTCGTCGGGCGCCTCCGCGGTGAGCAGGGTGGCGGCCTGCAGCAGCCGTCCGCCCGCGCCGGCGACGAACGCCTCGAACTCCCGGGCCCGGCGCGCACCCCGGTCCGCGTGTCCTGTCCGCACCGCGCCTCCCGCCTGCCGGCGTCCCCCTCGACACGGGCCCCGGCGGCGTACGGGGACCCGGTCTCATATGAGGCCAGGGGCGGGCCGTCGGTCAAGAGCCGCGCACACGCCTGATGCACGGCTCGCGCGGGGCGTCAGGTGGCGGGCGTGGGCTCCGCGCCCGGGACGCCCTGGACGGCCATCCGGGCGGACAGGGCGCTGTTGAAGCGGGTGAGCAGCGTGCAGAACGCCTCGCGCTCCTCCGGCGCCCAGTCGTGCGTCAGTTCGTCCATCAGCTGGCGGCGGGAGGAGCGCACTTCCTCCAGGCGGGACATGCCGCGCGGGGAGAGCTGGAGCACCACGGCCCGCCCGTCCTCGGGGTGCGAGGTGCGCTTGACCAGACCCGTGTCGACCAGCGGAGCCACCTGCCGGGTGACGGTGGAGGAGTCGATGCCCATGCTCGCCGCGAGCGCCTTGACGCCCATCGGCCCCTCTTTGTCGAGGCGGTTGAGCAGGAGGTACGCGGCGCGGTCCATGGAGTTGCGCACCTGTCCGACGCCACCGAGCCGGGTCTGTTCGGCGCGGCGCGCGAACACCGCGACCTCGTGCTGCAGCGTGTCGAGGAGACCGGTGTCACCGACGGTCGTCATGTCCATCGACATTTCAGGTGTAGTGGGCATGGCCGGGGGCTCGCTTCATGAAGGGGGTGCTGGGTTGGGGGACAGGGTACGCGGCCCGAAGGCGGGTCGTACCGGCGCTGCGGAAACCAGTCTCGGTGGTTGGTCACAACGGCCGTTCCCGCCTGTGAACTGCGATGCTGTTGTCATGAGCTACGGCACGGCTGACTCCTTGCGGCCCGTCACCCTCGACGACGTGCGCGGCGCCCAGAAGATGCTCTCGGGCGTGGCGCGGGTGACCGCGATGGAGGGCAGCAGGCATCTGTCCCAGCTCGTGGGCGCGCCGGTGCACCTCAAGTGCGAGAACCTCCAGCGGACGGGGTCGTTCAAGCTGCGCGGCGCGTACGTGCGGATCTCCGGGCTGCTGCCGGAGGAGCGGGCCGCCGGAGTCGTCGCGGCGAGCGCGGGCAACCACGCGCAGGGCGTCGCGCTCGCGTCGTCGCTGCTGGGGGTGCGTTCGACGGTGTTCATGCCGAAGGGCGCGCCGCTGCCGAAGATCAGTGCGACCCGGGAGTACGGCGCCGAGGTGCGGCTGCACGGACAGGTGGTCGACGAGACGCTGGCGGCGGCGCAGGAGTACGCGGCCGCGACGGGCGCGGTGTTCATCCATCCCTTCGACCACTCGGACGTCATCGCGGGGCAGGGCACGGTCGGGCTGGAGATCCTGGAGCAGTGCCCCGAGGCGCGCACGATCGTCGTCGGGATCGGCGGCGGGGGGCTCGTGGCGGGCATCGCGGTGGCGGTGAAGGCGCTGCGGCCGGACGTGCGGATCGTGGGGGTGCAGGCGGAGGGTGCGGCCGCCTACCCGCCGTCGCTGGCGGCCGGTCACCCGGTGTCGGTGCGCAATCCGGCGACGATGGCCGACGGCATCCGGGTGGGCCGGCCGGGTGACGTGCCGTTCGGGATCGTCGGCGAGCTGGTGGACGAGGTGCGCACGGTGTCGGAGGACGAACTGTCCGCCGCGCTGCTGTTGTGCCTGGAGCGGGCCAAGCTGGTGGTGGAGCCGGCCGGGGCGAGTCCGGTGGCGGCGCTGCTGAGCGAGCCCGGCGCCTTCGAGGGCCCGGTGGTCGCGGTGCTGTCCGGGGGGAACGTCGACCCGGTGCTGATGCAGCGCGTCCTGCGGCACGGCATGGCCGCGCAGGGCCGCTACCTGGCGGTCCGGCTGCGGCTGACCGACCGGCCAGGGGCGCTCGCGACGCTTCTGGGGGTGTTGTCCGTGGTGGACGCCAACGTCCTGGACGTGAGCCACGTCCGGACCGATCCCCGGCTCGGCCTCACGGAGGCGGATGTCGAGCTGCACCTGGAGACGAAGGGTCCGGTGCACTGCGCCGAGGTCGGCGCTGCGCTGCGCGACGCGGGGTACACCGTCATCGGCTGAGGTCCCGGGTCTCTTCTCCCCTCCCGTGTCACTCGGTCGGGCAAGTCGGTCCGGGACTCCCCGATCATTGCAAAACGCAACTTGATCGGCATGTCGAGGATCCCCGAAGTGGTGATCTTCGGTTTGATCCAGCCCATCATGTGCGTGGTGCTGTTCGTCGACACCGGCAACGTGGCGCCCTGCTGCGCCGCATCGCCGAGTGGAACCCCCTTCAGCACCACCCTCCGGGCCTGTCGTGTGCTCTTCGCACGACCCCGGACGGTCGGCCTCCGACGCCTGGCCCGTGCGGCACCCGGTCCGGGCCTCGCTGGTCTGCTCGGTGCTGGTCGTGCCGGCCTTCCGCACGCCGGCGGCGCGCGAGCACCGCTCGGCGACGGCATGACGAGACCCCCGGCGCCCTGGGGGGCGCCGGGGGTCCGTTCCGCGGGACTCCGGTCCGTCAGCCGCTGTAGGGCTCCGCCTTCAGGATGCGCACGGACGCCTTCTTGCCGTTCGGCAGCTCGTACTCCGCGTCCTCGCCGACCTTGTGGCCGATCACGCCGGAACCCAGCGGGGACTGCGGCGAGTACGTCTCGATGTCGGCGCTCGCGTACTCACGCGAGGCCAGCAGGAAGGTCAGGGTGTCGTCCTCGTCACCGTCGAAGGCGATGGTCACGACCATGCCGGGCGCCACAGCACCGTCCGCGGACGCCGGGGCCTCACCGACCTTCGCGTTCTCCAGGAGCTGGGTCAGCTGGCGCACACGGAGCTCCTGCTTGCCCTGCTCCTCCTTGGCCGCGTGGTACCCGCCGTTCTCACGCAGGTCGCCCTCCTCGCGCGCGGCCGCGATCTTGGCGGCGATCTCCGTGCGCGCAGGACCAGTAAGGTACTCAAGCTCGTCCTTGAGCTTGTTGTACGCCTCCTGGGTCAGCCAGGTGACGTTCTCGCTGGTCTGGGTCACAGGTGCTCCTCGTCGGTACTGGGAATACAAAGCTCGCCCTACCCGGAAGCATGTTCCTCCAGGGATGGGCGAAACCACGAGCCTAACAATTCAGCGGCCGAAGGGGGAGGACATAAGGCACCAGAATTACGTCGACGCAGGTCAGCGCCTCCGTATTGCAGGGGACGTCCGGCGGTCAGTCCGCGTGGCAGCCCAGCAGCTCCGCGGTCGTCCCCCGGGCCGTCGTGCGCAGCGTGACCACCTTGTCGATGCGCGTCTCCGAGCCGGAGAAGCGGAAGTCCGCGCGGCCCACCTCGGCGCCGTTCTGGGATTGCGAGCGGATCGTGCAGTAGCCGCTCGCACCCGCGTCCTTGCGGACCTCCAGGTGCACCTGCACCTCGTCGTCCAGCACCTTGAAGGCGATGACCTCGCCGCTGATCTTGTTCTGTCCGACGTAGTGATAGGCGAAGTAGCCCACCAGCGCGATCAGCAGCGCGCCCAGGACCCCGCCGACGACCTTGAGTGTGCGGTCGGCGCGCTCGTCCGAGGAACGGCCGTAACGGCCCTCGGGTGCGCGCGTGCTCGCCGTGCTCATGATCGTCCTCTCGGCGCGGCCTCCGGCCCGGACGGGCGGAGGTCCGAAAGTGGGCTGCCGGAGCGGCGCCCCGGAATTATTGGCCCCCCGATTCGGTCACTATAGAAGCCGCCGATCGCACCCCGTTCCACGGGGGGCGCCGACTGACTGAGGATTTGAGTCTTGACTGACCAGCTGCGACTGATGGCCGTGCACGCCCACCCCGACGACGAGTCGAGCAAGGGCGCGGCCACCATGGCGAAGTACGTGTCCGAGGGGGTGGACGTGCTGGTCGTGACCTGCACGGGCGGGGAGCGCGGCTCCATCCTCAACCCGAAGCTCCAGGGCGACAAGTACATCGAGGAGCACATCCACGAGGTACGCAAGAAGGAGATGGACGAGGCCCGCGAGATCCTCGGCGTCAAGCAGGAGTGGCTCGGCTTCGTCGACTCCGGCCTGCCCGAGGGCGACCCGCTGCCGCCGCTGCCCGAGGGCTGCTTCGCCCTGGAGGACGTCGACCGGGCGGCCGGCGAGCTGGTGCGGCAGATCCGCTCCTTCCGTCCCCAGGTGATCACCACCTACGACGAGAACGGCGGCTACCCGCACCCCGACCACATCATGACCCACAAGATCTCCATGGTGGCCTTCGAGGGCGCGGACGACACCGCCAAGTACCCGGAGGACGAGTTCGGGCCGGCGTACCGGCCGCTGAAGCTCTACTACAACCAGGGCTTCAACCGCCCGCGCACCGAGGCGCTGCACCGGGCCATGCTCGACCGCGGCCTGGAGTCCCCCTACGGCGAGTGGCTCAAGCGCTGGGACGACTCCGGACACATGGACCGCACCCTGACCACGCACGTTCCGTGCGCCGACTTCTACGAGATCCGCGACAAGGCCCTGATCGCGCACGCCACGCAGATCGACCCCGACGGCGGCTGGTTCCGGGTGCCCATGGAGATCCAGAAGGAGGTCTGGCCCACGGAGGAGTACGAGCTCGCGAAGTCGCACGTCGATACCTCCCTCCCCGAGGACGACCTCTTTGCGGGCATCCGCGACAATGCCTGACATGAGCGCAAGCGTGAGCCTGGCAGTGACACAGTTCGCCACCCTCGCCAAGGAGGTGGACGAGGACAAGGTCACCCCCGGCGTTCTCGGCTTCATCGTCTTCGCGGTGATGGCCCTGGCCGTGTGGGGCCTGATGAGGTCCATGAACAAGCACATGGGCAAGGTCGACTTCGAGGAGACCCCGCCGGAGGACGCCTCCGGCCGGGGGACCACGGGGGAGGCCTCGCCGGCGAAGGGCTGAGCGCGGCCCGGGCGCCCGCCCGGCCGCGCCTGTCCGGCACCGAGTCCGCCCCCCGGCACCTCCTGCGCACGCCGCCCCGGCACCATCCCCGGGCGCCACGCCTGCCGGCCGGACTCCGGGCGCACTCCCCGTTCCAGGAAGAGGCCGCAGGCCTCGGCGTACCCGGTGGGCGTGCGGGCGCGCAGGGGGCGCGGTGAGTGGGACAGGTGGTCGGTGCCGCGCCTCGGCACCGCCTTCCGCGGGCCGGCCGCCGCGGGCAGAGCCCGCAACCGGTCCAGGACCGGACGAATCCCGCGCCGTCAGCGCCGTCAGCCACGGCAGCCGCGGCTGGTGCGACCCGCACGGCTGTCCCGCCGCCCCCGCGCGGTGGTGCGCGGCCGGCAGACGGGCTCCGGCCCCCCTCGCCCCGGTCGTCGCCCGCGCCGACCACCCCCGACGGCGACGCCCGCCCCCGGCGCCGTACCCGGCCCGGCCCCCAGCGCCGGACCGCGACCGCAGTCGTCACGGCCGCGCCCCCCGCACCGGCAACGGCGTCCCGCCACCGCCCTCCCGCGCCTACCGCTGCCCGAAGCGAGCCGGCCGGCCTCCGCCTCCTCGACGGCGCGCCCGCACGCCGTGTACTCCTCGGCGGCGGTCTGCACCACCGCGTCCAGAGCGCTCCGCGCGCCCGGGTCAGCAGCGCCTGCCGGCCGGTACGGCCGCCCGAGCGCCGTACCTCCTCAGCCACGGCCCGCGCCAACAGCCGTCCGTCTTCGGGGCGATGGCTCTCCCGCATGGCGGTCCCCCTCCGACGGCCACGGCGTGTCCGGCCCGTGCGCGCTGGTGGGGCGCACGGGCACCAGGGGGCGGAGAAGGTCCGTCCGCCGGGGGCGCGGTCGCGGGCGGCGCGATGCCTGACGCGTCACGGACGGGGTACTGCGGCAGGATGGACACCATGGCGAACCGACTGGCCCATGAGACGTCCCCCTACCTCCTCCAGCACGCCGACAACCCGGTCGACTGGTGGCCCTGGTCGGCGGAGGCGTTCGAGGAGGCGCGCAGGCGGGGGGTGCCGGTGCTGCTGAGCGTCGGCTACAGCAGCTGTCACTGGTGCCACGTCATGGCCCACGAGTCCTTCGAGGACCAGGAGACCGCCGACTACCTCAACACGCACTTCCTGAGCGTCAAGGTCGACCGCGAGGAGCGGCCCGACGTCGACGCCGTCTACATGGAGGCCGTGCAGGCCGCCACCGGGCAGGGCGGCTGGCCCATGACCGTCTTCCTCACACCCGACGCCGAGCCCTTCTACTTCGGCACCTACTTCCCGCCCGCCCCCCGCCAGGGCATGCCGTCCTTCCGGCAGGTCCTGGAGGGGGTCAGCCACGCCTGGAACGAGCGGCGCGAGGAGGTCGCGGAGGTCGCCGGGAAGATCGTGCGCGACCTCTCCGGACGGGAGATCTCGTACGGCGACGCACAGGCGCCCGGCGACCAGCAACTGGCGCAGGCACTGCTCGGGCTGACCCGGGAGTACGACCCGCAGCGCGGCGGGTTCGGCGGCGCGCCGAAGTTCCCGCCGTCCATGGTGATCGAGTTCCTGCTGCGCCACCACGCCCGGACCGGCGCCGAGGGCGCCCTGCAGATGGCGCAGGACACCTGCGAGCGGATGGCCCGAGGCGGCATCTACGACCAGCTCGGCGGCGGCTTCGCCCGCTACTCCGTCGATCGCGACTGGGTCGTGCCGCACTTCGAGAAGATGCTGTACGACAACGCGCTGCTGTGCCGGGTCTACGCCCATCTGTGGCGGACGACGGGCTCGGAGCTCGCCCGGCGCGTCGCGCTGGAGACGGCCGACTTCATGGTGCGCGAACTGCGCACCGCGGAGGGCGGGTTCGCCTCCGCGCTGGACGCGGACAGCGACGACGGGACGGGACGGCACGTCGAGGGCGCGTACTACGTGTGGACGCCCGAGCAGCTCACGGAGGTCCTCGGCGCCGAGGACGCGGAACTGGCCGCACACTACTTCGGGGTGACGCAGGAGGGCACCTTCGAGCACGGTGCGTCCGTGCTGCAACTCCCGCAGCAAGAAGGCGTGTTCGACGCGGAGCGGATCGCCTCCGTCAAGGAACGGCTGCTGGACGCGCGGGCGGCGCGGCCCGCTCCCGGCCGGGACGACAAGGTCGTCGCCGCCTGGAACGGGCTCGCGATCGCCGCCCTCGCCGAGACCGGCGCGTACTTCGACCGCCCCGACCTGGTCGACGCGGCCCTCGCCGCCGCCGACCTCCTCGTCCGGCTGCACCTCGACGACCACGCGCGGCTGGCCCGCACCAGCAAGGACGGGAGGGTCGGCGCCAACGCGGGGGTGCTGGAGGACTACGCCGACGTGGCGGAGGGGTTCCTGGCGCTGGCGTCCGTGACGGGGGAGGGGGCGTGGCTGGAGTTCGCGGGCTTCCTGCTCGACCATGTCCTGGCCCGTTTCGCCGATCCCGAGTCGGGGGCGCTGTACGACACGGCCGAGGACGCCGAGCGGCTCATCCGGCGGCCGCAGGACCCCACCGACAACGCGGTGCCCTCCGGGTGGTCGGCCGCCGCGTCCGCTCTCCTGGGGTACGCCGCCCACACCGGCTCCGAGGCGCACCGCTCCGCCGCGGAGCGGGCGTTGGGGGTCGTGAAGGCGCTGGGACCGCGCGTGCCGAGGTTCATCGGGTGGGGACTGGCGGCGGCGGAGGCCTTGCGGGACGGGCCGCGGGAGGTGGCGGTGGTCGGGCCCTCCGCCGACGACACGGCCACCGGGGAACTGCACCGCACCGCCCTGCTGGCGGCCGCTCCGGGCGCGGTGGTGGCCTGCGGCACGCCGGACAGTGACGAGTTCCCGCTGCTCGCCGACCGTGTGCTGGTCGGGGGCGCGCCGACGGCGTACGTCTGCCGGCAGTTCGTGTGTGACGTGCCGGTGACGGATGCCGGGGGACTCAAGGAGAAGCTCACCCCGTGATCCGGGGCGGAAGCCGATCCGGGACACGGGGTGGGCGTGATGCTGACCCCGGGCCCCGGGGTTGTCCGGGTCAGCCCAGCGGGTCCGGGACCGGGTCCGGGATCGTCTCCGGGGGGACCCGGGCGGCCGTCGTCCTCTCGCGCCCGCGCAGGCGGCCGTAGAGCCAGCGGTCGACGACCAGGAAGCGCGCCGTGAAGACGACGGCCATGGCGAGGGCCGTGGCCGGGAGCGGTGTCATGTCGGCGGCGCCGATGAGCAGGGCGGCCAGCGGGATGCGGGCGACCAGGTCGATGTTGCCGACGGCCGCGAACGACAGCAGCCGGACACCGCGTCGGCGGTGCCGGCGCTGGTTGCGGTAGACGAAGGAGTCGATCAGGGCGAAGTTCCACAACAGCCCGGCCTGGTTGGCGACGATCTCCGCCGGGGCGTAGTGCAGACCGGGGGCCCAGGTGGTGAGCAGCCAGAGGAGCGCCAGGTTGGGGACGAAGCCCGAGAGACCGATCAGGCCGAAGACGACCGCGCGGGTGCGAGGGTCGGCGGTGCGCAGGGTGATGAGGTGGCGCAGGAAGCGCATGCCCTCGCGGGTCGTCGACTTGGACGCGCCGGCGTGCCGCTCGCCGAAGGCGTACGGCACCTCGGCCGTGCCGCGCGGACGGCACCGTACGGCCAGCTCGAGGAGGATCTTGTAGCCGAGGGGTTGCAGCCCCTCGTCCTGCGAGGAGGCGCGGTCGACGGCCGTGCGGCGGATCGCGAAGAAGCCGCTCATCGGGTCGGTGAGACCGCTCAGGGCGCGCGGGAAGAGGGACTTGGTGACCAGCGTGGAGGTGCTGGAGACCAGCCTGCGGTAACCGCCGTCCAGGCCGCTGCGGTCACCGCCGGAGGCGTAGCGGCTGGCCACGACCAGTTCGGCGCCGGTCCGCTCGCCGCGGGCGATCAGCTCGGGGATGAGTTCGGGCGGGTGCTGGAGGTCGGCGTCGATGACGACGATCCAGGGCGCGGACGCGCGGGCCATGCCCTCCACCACCGCTCCGCCGAGTCCGCCCTCGGGGACCGGCCTGTGGTGCAGGATCACCGGGATCTCGCTGTAGCTCGCCGCGTCCTCGATCACCTCGCAGGTGCGGTCGGTGGAGTCGTCGGCGAAGACCACCTCCGCGCGGGTTCCGGCGGGGACGGCGGCGCTGATGCGGGACAGCAGCTCGCGGATGTTGTCGGCTTCGTTGAAGGTCGGGACGACGATGGACACGTCGGCGGGCAGCGCCGTCACCGTGCCTCCTGGGGCTGCGGGGTCTGGACGGGGAGGTGAGCGCCGACGTGGGAGGTCAGCTCCCAGTCGCGGCGTCCCGTGTACTCGCGCCACACCGCGCGCAGGGCGGCGGCCGCCAGGATCACAGCATAGACGGGGCCCCCGAGGACGAGCTTGGCGTACCGCGTGAAGCCGATGCGGAAGCCGTACTCGCGGCCGAAGTCGTGCAGGGCGACCGCCTCGAAGACGATCATGGCGGCCATCGGCAGCATGGGCAGCCAGGCGAACATCGAGAACGGCAGCGGGACACCGCCGATGACGGCGAACAGGATGCCCAGCGGGATCATCACCCCGGTCGCGGCCTGCACGAACGGGGTGCTGAGGGTGTAGCGGGCGAGCATCCGCTGGCCGAAACCGGGCAGCCGGCGCCATTCGCCCTTGCGCAGCACCTGGAGGAACCCCTGGTTCCAGCGGGTGCGCTGCTTGTAGAGGGCCTTGATCGAGTCGGGTGTCTCCTCGCGGGTGACCAGCGCCGAGTGGTAGGCGACGACGACCTTGGCGCCGCCGCTGGACAGCCGGACGCCCAGGTCGCAGTCCTCGGCGAGGCAGTCGCCGTCCCAGCCGCCGGTCTCCCGCAGCAGCGCCGAGCGGACGAAGACGGTGTTGCCGCCGAGCGGGATGAACCCCTTGCGGGCGTGCAGGTGCAGCCGGCTGCGGAACCAGAAGAAGTACTCCAGGCAGTTGCGCAGGCTGTACCAGCTGCTCTGGTAGTTGATCAGCTGCACGCCGCCCTGGACGACGTCGGCGTTCTCGCGCCGGAAGGCGAAGTCGACATGGGTGAGCAGTTCGGGGTGGACCACGTCCTCGGCGTCGAAGACCCCGACGACCTCGCCGCGGGCGTGCGGCAGCGCGGTGTTGAGCGCGCGGGGCTTGTTCTTCCTGGCGTGGGTGTCGACGACCGTGCGCACCCGGTCGGGGTGCTCGGCGGCCAGTTCGTGGGCGATGGCGGCGGTTCCCGGATCGTCGTGGCCGACGATCAGCAGGATCTCGTAGTCCGGGTGGTCGATGCGCAACATCTGCTCGACCGTGTGCCGCAGGACGGCCTCCTCGTGCCGGGCCGGCACCAGGAGGGAGAAGGACAGGTCCGCTCTGCCGTCGGGTGCGGCGAAGGCCGTCGCCTCCAGTGTCTCCGGTGTGCGCCAGGCGTGCAGCATCCACCACAGGGTCACGCCGGCGGCGGCCATGAGGACGATCGAATCGATGAAAAGAATGGCGGAGACCACGAATTCCCCCCTCGGTCTTTCTTGGTCACCCTTGTGTGAACATGTTGTTCTGTCCGGTGTTCCGGCGGAGTTGTCCCGTCCGCCTGCGGCCCCCCGGCCGACGGGTTTTCAGAGACGCTCGTGCTCTTCCCGGCCCTTGGCGAGAATCCGGTTCCCAGCCGGCTCTCACTCCGGATCTTCCGGAGTTTTCGCGCATGATCGAAGCAGGCCCACGAGCAAAGTAGGGCCGAAGTTAGCAGGTTCGGCATTTCCCCCGCAATATGACCCAGGCGTGATGATACCGGCTTTATGCGGACCCGTAGATTCCGTACACGTCCGGCTACCGCCTGTGCCATGATGCTCCGGCATGCCTGATTCCGGGGGGTTTCGAGGGGGAGGCCCACTGCTGTTTCAGGCTCCAGAAGTGGGTGGGGGGATTCCGTATGGGGACTGCCATGTCGCACACCCGTGCGCGTGACGGGTCCGGCTCAGACGTATTCGAAACTTCCTCTTCCGTTTCCCGGCCGGCGTCCGGGGATTCGGAGGACGGCCGCTCCTCCATACGCGGAAGCGTGTTACGAAAGGATTGTTTCTGGATTGCGCCCGTTCTCCTCACCGGTCTCCTGGTGAGGATCCTGGGAATCGGGAATTACCCCTTTCCCAATGACGACGAGGGTACGTATCTCGCCCAGGCGTGGGCCGTCCAGCACGGCGAACTCGCGCATTACACCTACTGGTACGACCACCCGCCGCTGGGCTGGATGCAACTGGCCGCCGTCTCCTGGCTGCCGAACTGGCTCCTGCCCGACCTGCCCACGTTCGTCCAGGGGCGGATCGCGATGCTGCCCGTGGCCGTCGCGTCGATGCTCCTCGTCTACGTGATCGGCCGGCGCCTCGGGCTGGCCCGCCCCACGGCCGCCGCGGCACTGCTGCTGTACGCGCTCTCGCCGCTCGCGGTGGTCCTGCACCGGCAGATCTACCTGGACAACCTCGCCGTGCTGTGGGTGCTGGCGTCCTTCGCGTTCGCGCTGTCGCCGCGCCGCCACCTGTGGCACCACGTCGCCGCCGGCGTCGCGTTCGCCCTGGCGGTGCTGTCGAAGGAGACCATCGGGGTCCTGCTGCCCGTGCTGCTGGTCACCCTCTGGCAGGGCAGCCACCCCAGCACCCGCAAGTTCTCCTTCGCCGGCTTCGGCTCCGGTTTCGTCCTGACCGGTCTGTTCTACCCGCTGTACGCCCTGCTCAAGGGCGAGCTGTTCCCCGGCGCCGGACACGTCTCGCTGCTCGGCACGCTCACGTTCCAGCTCGGCGGGCGCGAGGGCAGCGGATCGGCCTTCCGGCAGGGCACCGACGCCCACCAACTGTTCACCGACTGGCTGGAGCGCGACCCCTACCTGCTGATCGGCGGCGCAGCGGCGGCCCTGTGCGCGCTCGCGGTCCGCCGGCTGCGGCCGGCCGCCCTCGCCGTCCTGGTTCTGGCACTGGTCGCGCTCCGGCCCGGCGGCTACCTGCCGCAGATGTACATCGTGCAGGCCCTGCCGTTCCTGGCGCTCGCCCTCGCCGGGCTCACCCAGGCCCTGGTGACCAGGCTGCCCGGCCGGCCCCGGCTGCGGGCCGCCGCCGCCGTCGCGGCCGTCGCCGTCGCCGCCGTCCTCGCCGGACCGCACTGGTACGAACGGGACCGCTCCGCCACCACCGCCGAGGACAACGGCGTCTACCACGACGCCGCCCGCTGGCTGCGCGAGACGCCCGTGGGCGACCGCTCCGAGGTGCGCATCGTCACCGACGGCGTGCTGTGGCTCGACGCGGTCGAGGCCGGTCACCGGCCGGGCACCGGTGTCATCTGGCACTACAAGCTCGACCAGGACCCGGCGGTCACCAAGACGCTGCCGCACGGCTGGAAGGACATCGACTACGTCGTGTCCACCCCGGCCCTGCGCGGTGAACGCGAACACCTCCCCACCCTGCGGGACCTGTTCGCCCACGGCACCCCCGTCGCCACCTTCGGCGAGGGCGGCGGCCGGATCGACATCCTCCGCATCGAGAACGACGAGTGACGCCGGGCCCCGGCACGCCGGGGGCCCGTGACCCAGGGGGGACCCATATGTACGGAGTTCGCAGACCAGCACGGCGTCGGCCGCTGCCCCGAGGCAGAACACCCCGCCTGCTGCTGACCGCCCTCATGCTCTTCGCCGCCGCCCTCGGGCTCGGCCCGCTCGGCACCCAACCCGCCACCGCCGCCACCAACCTGGTCAGGAATTCCGGCCTGGAGACCCTCGACGCACCCACCGGGTTCCCGCAGTGCTTCGAGAAGTCCGGCTGGGGCGACAACGACCACACCTTCACCGTCACCGACGACGCCCACAGCGGCAGCCGCGCCGTCCGCATCGAGCTGACCCGGCGCGCCGACGGCGACCGTAAGACGATGATGCTGGAGAACGCCTGCGCCCCGCAGGTCGTTCCGGGCCGCCAGTACGACCTGTCGTTCTGGTACAGGTCCACGACCCCGAACGTGGCGTTCACCATCTTCCGCCACGACACCGCCCTGGGCTGGGTGTACTGGACCGACCTCAAGACCCTGGAGCAGTCGGCCGGCTGGAGCCGCACCGAGGTCCGCACACCGGTCATCCCACCGGGAACCGACCAGGTCACCTGGGGCGCAGCCCTCTACGGCGTCGGCACCCTCACCACCGACGACTACACGATGACCGACGCCACCGTCCCCTCCGGCCCGGACCCCTGCGCCACCGGCGGCACCGGACCGGAGTGCAAGGGCGAGTGGACCGTGCAGAGCACCCGGATGCCCGTCCGGGCCATCCACTCGGTGCTGCTGCACACCGGCAAGGTCCTGCTGATCGCCGGCTCCGGCAACGACCTCGACATGTTCGAGGCGGGCACCTTCAGGACGTCCGTGTACGACCCGGTGGCCGGCACCTACACCGACATCCCGACGCCGGAGGACTTCTTCTGCGCCGGACACGTCCAGCTCCCCGACGGCCGGGTGCTCGTCATGGGCGGCAACAAGGACTACGCCGCACCCGACGGCAGCGTCGGCTACAAGGGCCTGCGCTCCAGCTACGTCTTCGACCCGGCCCAGAACAGGTACCTCAAGGTCAACGACATGCTGGCGGGCCACTGGTACCCGTCGGCGACCGCCCTGGGCAACGGTGACGTCCTCTCGCTGGGCGGCCTCGCCGAGGACTCCTCCGGCACGGTCGTCAACGAGCACTTCTCCCACGCCCAGAACAAGTGGCTGCCACTCGGCGAGGCCAAACAGGCGTGGTCCTTCTGGGGCCTGTACCCGTCGATGATCCTGCTCCAGGACGGCCGCCTCTTCTACACCGGAAGCCATGTCTTCGGCAACGGCCTGCCCGGGACCGGCGCCTCGGTCTACGACTACGACGCCGGCACCATCGCCGACGTACCGGGCCTGCGCAGGAAGGACGAGCGGGACCAGTCGATGTCGGTGCTGCTGCCGCCCGCCCAGGACCAGAAGGTCGTCACCATCGGCGGCGGCAACCACACGGTCTCACCCGACGCGCACCGGCTCGTCGACGTCATCGACATGAAGGCCGACTCGCCGCGGTACGTGCCCGGGCCCGACCTGCCGCAGGGCCGCTACCGGGACGGCAGCCCGCAGACCGGCGACCAGGGCAAGGTGTACGTCTCCGCGGTCATCCTCCCGGACGGCAAGGTCCTGGAGACCGGCGGCGCCCTGCACACCTACCGCGAGGACCCCGTCTTCGAGGCGTCGATGTACGACCCGGCGACCAACACGTTCGAGCCGGGCCTGGCCACCGACCCGGTCCCGCGGACCTACCACTCGTCGTCCCTGCTGCTGCCCGACGGCCGTGTGCTGAGCGTCGGCGACAACCCGGGCGACGGCTCCTTCGACCAGCGCGTGTCGATCTACCGGCCGCCGTACCTGTTCAGGGGCGACCGGCCGCAGATCACGTCGGTGGCCGACACCACCTGGGCGTACGGCACCGCGCAGCGCATCACCGTCGACAAGCCGGTGGTGAAGGCGTCCCTGATCCGCCCGGCCGCGATCACCCACTCCTCCGACCCCAACCAGCGCTATGTCGACCTGCCGATGACGGTCGAGGGCAACACCGTCGACCTCAGCCTCACCAGCAACCCCAACCTGGCGCCGCCCGGCTGGTACATGCTGTCGGTCGTCGACGCGGGCGGCGTGCCCTCGGTGTCCCGGTGGGTGCGGATCGGCACCGACGGGCAGGTCGCCACGGCCCGGGTGCAGGAGTTCGCGGAGAACCTGACCGAGGTCCCGGCGAGCAGGAGGAGCACGGCGAGCCCGAAGAGCGACGCCAGGACCGACGTCCTGCACCACCAGGGGCACAAGGGCCACACGATGCCCGCGGGCTACGACGGCTGCGACCACTCCTACGGCACCGTCAGCCAGTGCGTGCCGTGGACCTTCCCGAAGAAGGTGGACCGGATCGCCGAGCGGTGCGACTGGCTGAGGAAGAAGGGCTACGGCACGACTCTTCCGGTCGGAGGCCGTGACCGCCACGGCCTCGACCGCGACAGGGACCGCATCGCCTGCGGCAGGGGTGACCTGACGGGTACGCAGCGCTAGGGGGTGTTTCGAAAGTCCCGCACAGCACCCACGGCGCCCGGCACGCCCTCTCGCCGCACCGGCCGAAAGCACGAGTACCTCCAGTACGAGCGCTTTCGTCCGGCACGCCGAGAGCACGCACCGGACACCGCGGGCAGCGCACAGGAACTTCGAAACACCCCCTAGCGCCTGCCAGCGAACTCCTCCAGGGCGCGCTCCACGATGGCCTCCAGCTGCTCGTGGTGCGCGCCCTTCCAGTACGCCCGGCCGCACTCCCGGCACTGCGCGAACACGTCGTACGACCGCTGGGTGCCGTGCTCCAGCTGGTCGGCGACCTCCTCCTTGGTGGCCCGCCTGAGCAGCCCGTTGCAGGCGGTGCACCGCGTCCAGGGGTGCAGCGCGGGCGCGAACCGGTCCAGGACGTCCCGCAGTTGCTCGTCGGGACGGGTGCTGTACACGAACGCGCCGGCCCACAGCTCGCGCCGGCGCAGCAGCCCGCGGTCGCGGCTGAGCATGACCCGCCGCTCGGCGGCCGAGCGGGCGGCGAGCGCCGGGTCGCCGATGTCGGTCGACTCGTACGCCGTGTCCACGCCGAGCAGGCGCAGCCGACGGGCGAGGGTGCCGAGGTGGACGTCGAGGAGGAAACGCAGGGGCGCGCCCGGTACCCGCTGGGGGCGCTCGACCGGGCGGACGCTCACCGACTCGCCGTGCGCCGGGATGTGGGAGAACGGCACGGGGGCGCCGTCGACGACCAGGGTGCCGACCTCGGTCAGCGGCACGCCGAGGGACTCGACGACATGGCCGAGGGTGGAGACCCCGTCGACGGCGAGGGCGTGGGCGCCGGACCGGCGGGCGTGCGGAACGAACAGGGCCAGGTCGGGGGCGACTTCGACGTGGATCTCGGGTGTGCTCACCCGGTCAGCATGGCACGGGGAGGCGGAGGGCCCTCAGGGGTCCTTGCACTGTGCCCGCCCGGGCCGCGCGGCCCGGCACCGCACCTCGCCGTGTTGCCGGAGAGCCCTGTTGGCTCCGCTGCGAGGACTCTCCGGCGCCTTGCGACGCACCGCACCGGACCACGCGGCCCTCACAGTGCAGGACCCCCTGTTCGGAGCCCTCAGAGCTCTTCCCGGGTGAGGCCGCTCTGCAGGACTTCCAGGGCGCGGTCGACGAGGGAGGCGAAGTCGTCCCGGTGACCCTTCTCGGCCCAGTACAGGGACGTCTCCATCAGACCGCCGACGAGGGACATGGCGTAGACGCGCACCTCCAGGCTGTCGGGGTCGCGGCCGGTGCGCTCGCCGATGGCGGTGCAGAGCGCGCGGCCGGTGACCGACATGCTCTCCATCATCCGGGACCGCACCGCCGGCACCTCGACCATGAGCCGGGTCCGCAGCCGCGCCACCTCGGCGTCCTCCTCGACGCCGGTGCGGACGGCCTCCCGCATCACGTGCCGCAGGCTGTCCGTCCAGGGTTCCCCGGCGGGCCTGGACCGCAGGTCCTCCGTCAGGACCGGGTCGTACTCGTCCGTCAGGACGATGTCCTCCTTGGTGGGGAAGTAGCGGAAGACGGTCGACGGCGACACCTCGGCCCGGTCGGCGATCTGCTCGATCGTGGTGGCCTCGTAGCCCTGCTCCCGCACGAGGGCGTAGGTCGCGGTGCGGATCGCCTCGCGGGTCTTGATCTTCTTGCGCTCACGGAGTCCGAGCCGGGGGCGGTCGGCGGGGGAGGAGGTACGTGCGGCCGTCATGCTGGTCATTGTCGGGCATCGGCCCGCGGGACAGCCATGTCCGGGCCGTCGGCGGAGTCGGTACGGCGGGTGCCCGGCCGGCACCCGGCGGGGACGCGGGCGGCGACCACCGAAGCGCCGGCGGTGCGAGCGAAGTGACAGTGGGTGGGAGAGAAAGAAGTGACGGTCGGTGGGAGAGAAAAGCAGCTGTCACACGGCCGCGAAAAGGGCCACGGCGGGGAAGCCGTGGCCCTGGAAGGGGTGGGGGAAGGCGCGCGAACGCTCTACGTGTGCCCGTAGGCCACCAGCGAGATGCCGATGTAGTGCACGACGAACGCGGCGAGCGTGAGCAGGTGGAAGACCTCGTGGAAGCCGAACCAGCGGGGCGAGGGGTTGGGGCGCTGGATGCCGTAGATCACGCCGCCCGCGCTGTAGAGGAGGCCGCCGACGATCACCAGGACGAGGACGGCGATGCCGCCCGTGCGCAGGAAGTCGGGCAGGAAGAAGACGGCCGCCCAGCCCATGGCGATGTAGCAGGGCGTGTACAGCCAGCGCGGCGCGCCCACCCAGAACACGCGGAAGACGATTCCGGCCAGCGCGGCCCCCCAGATGCCCCACATCAGCCACCGCCCCTTGCTGTCGGGCAGCAGGAGCAGGGTCAGGGGGGTGTAGGTGCCCGCGATGATCAGGAAGATGTTCGCGTGGTCGAGGCGGCGCAGGATGCCGTCCATGCGCGGGGTCCAGTCACCCCGGTGGTACAGCGCGCTCACGCCGAACAGCAGGCAGGCCGTCAGGGAGTAGACGCCGCAGGCGATGCGGCCTCGCGTGGAGTCGGCGAGCGCGGTGAGGACGAGACCTGCGATGAGGGCGGCCGGGAACATCCCGAGATGCAGCCAGCCGCGGAGCTTGGGCTTGACCGGATGCGGTAGGGAGAGCGCCACGGGGCCACGGCCGGCGGCCGGCGTGTCCGAAGGCGCGTCGGGGGCGGACGCAGTCATGACCCGCATCGTACCTACGGACCCCGGATCACTCCGGCGGGACGGGGGACGAAGAGTGGCCATCATCTCATGCCCGCGGCGGGTCGTCAGGGGACCGTGAGTGAACACGCGGCGACACGTGGCGAGCCTCACCCTGCTCATCTGTGACGCCCTCTGGACAGATGGGCCGACGCGTCGGATGATCAAATGAGTGCGGTCGGCACCGGATGAGCGCTCAGCAGCTCGCTGCGAAGCATCCGGGTCGCAGCCCCCACGGGGCAGACAAGAACAAAAACCCTCACCTAGGAGCGAACGTGGCGCGCGACATCGCGGCTCCCCCCGTCCCCACCCAGCACCGGGAACTGATCTCGTGGGTGAACGAGATCGCCGAACTGACCCAGCCGGACAACGTGGTCTGGTGTGACGGATCCGAGGCCGAGTACGAGCGGCTGTGCGAGGAACTGGTCGAGAAGGGCACCTTCCGCAAACTCGACCCGATCAAGCGCCCGAACTCCTACTACGCGGCCTCCGACCCGACCGATGTCGCCCGTGTCGAGGACCGCACCTTCATCTGCTCCGAGCGGGCGGAGGACGCCGGCCCGACCAACCACTGGAAGGCCCCCGCGGAGATGCGGGAGATCTTCTCCGGGGAGAAGGGCGTCTTCCGGGGCTCGATGCGTGGGCGCACCATGTACGTCGTGCCGTTCTGCATGGGCCCGCTCGGCTCGGACCTCTCCGCGATCGGCGTCGAGATCACCGACTCCGCCTACGTCGCCGTGTCCATGCGCACCATGACCCGCATGGGGCAGCCCGTCCTGGACGAGCTGGGCTCCGACGGCTTCTTCGTCAAGGCCGTCCACACCCTCGGCGCCCCGCTGGAGGAGGGCGAGGCCGACGTCCCGTGGCCGTGCAACTCCACCAAGTACATCTCGCACTTCCCCGAGAGTCGTGAGATCTGGTCCTACGGCTCCGGCTACGGCGGCAACGCCCTGCTCGGCAAGAAGTGCTACGCCCTGCGCATCGCCTCCGTCATGGCGCGCGACGAGGGCTGGCTGGCCGAGCACATGCTGATCCTCAAGCTCACCCCGCCGCAGGGCGAGTCCAAGTACGTCGCCGCCGCCTTCCCGAGCGCCTGCGGCAAGACCAACCTCGCCATGCTGGAGCCCACGATCTCCGGCTGGACGGTCGAGACGGTCGGCGACGACATCGCCTGGATGCGCTTCGGCGAGGACGGCCGGCTGTACGCCATCAACCCCGAGGCCGGCTTCTTCGGTGTCGCGCCCGGCACCGGTGAGCACACCAACGCCAACGCGATGAAGACGCTGTGGGGCAACTCGGTCTTCACGAACGTCGCCCTCACCGACGACAACGACATCTGGTGGGAGGGCATGACGGAGGAGGTCCCGGCCCACCTCACGGACTGGACGGGCAACGACTGGACGCCGTCCAGCGAGACCCCGGCCGCCCACCCCAACGCCCGCTTCACCGTCCCCGCCTCGCAGTGTCCGATCATCGCGCCCGAGTGGGAGGACCCCAAGGGCGTGCCGGTCTCCGCGATCCTCTTCGGCGGCCGCCGGGCCACCGCGGTGCCGCTGGTGACGGAGTCCTTCGACTGGAACCACGGCGTCTTCCTCGGCGCGAACGTCGCGAGCGAGAAGACGGCGGCGGCCGAGGGCAAGGTCGGCGAACTGCGCCGCGACCCGTTCGCCATGTTGCCGTTCTGCGGCTACAACATGGGCGACTACATGGGCCACTGGATCGACGTCGCCAAGGACAAGGACGCGTCCAAGCTGCCGAAGATCTACTACGTCAACTGGTTCCGCAAGAACGACGAGGGCGCGTTCGTCTGGCCCGGCTTCGGCGAGAACAGCCGCGTCCTGAAGTGGATCGTGGAGCGCCTGGAGGGCAGGGCCGAGGGCGTCGAGACCCCGATCGGCATCCTGCCGGCCAAGGGGGCCCTCGACACCGACGGCCTCGAACTGGCCGACTCCGACCTGGAGTTCCTGCTGACGGTCGACAAGGAGATCTGGCGCGAGGAGGCCTCCCTGATCCCCGAGCACCTCAACACCTTCGGCGACCACACGCCCAAGGAGCTGTGGGACGAGTACCGCGCACTGGTGCAGCGCCTGGGCTGATCCAGCCCCCCGGACGCCGCGGCCGGTTACCGAATGTGCCCTGACCAGCAACATCGTCACGGCCGGCCGCGGTGACAGCACCACAGACCGGCGAGGTTCCGTCCAACGACGTACGGAGCCCGGGCCCGCCCCCGCCCACCCGTCCGCCCCGACGGGCCCGCGGAGGCGGGCCTTCGCCCGTCATGCCCTCCGCGCCGGGCGGCGCCGATGACGGCGACGTCCCGGTGCCCGAGCGTCACGGACGCGGCCCACCGGTACCGGGCCGGCGGCCGGCACCCCGGTCGTTCCGCCGCGACGGCGTTCTCGCGATGTCCGCCCTCACGGCGTTCTCGCGACGGCGCTCCGCCGTCACGGCACGGTCGGGCCGGTCGAGGGCCGGCCAGAGGTCGTCCTCGGCCACGCGGCGGTTCTCGCGACGGCGCTCCGCCACCACGGCGTTCTCCCGCGGAGCGGCACGTCGCGCCCGCCCGCAGGTCGACTCCCCACCAGGGCGCGCGCCGGTTCGCCCGGCGCGGCCCCCGCACGTGCAGGGCGCCCGGTCCGCGCGTCGCTGCGGGTGCACGCGGACCGGGGCCGTTCGAGAGGACCCCGTGAGGGGTCAGTGGGCGGCGGTCAGTTCCTCGTTCGCCGGACCGGCGGCACCCGCGGCGTGCGCGTCCATGCGCTCCGCCGCGAGGATCGCCGCCGCCGTGTCCGCGCGGGACGCCGCGACGACGAGCGCGCGGCCCGCCAGGGCGTGCGCCCGCCCGTGCAGCGTCGCGAGGTGCGGCTCCGCCGGCTCGGTGGCCGGGATCACGCGGACCGGCGTCCGCCCTCCCCGCAACCGGGCGACCTGCTGCGCGAGCCGTTCGGCCGCGGTGTCCAGGTCGGCGGAGGGTGCCAGCGAGCGCAGCTCGTCGGTGACGGCGAGCAGGGCCGCGAGATGGCCCGCGAGCTGGATGTCCAGCTCCTCCTCGCGGGAACGGCGGGGGAACGTGGTGGGGGCGCCGGCCATCGTGCTGTGCACCGACTTGGTGCGGATGGGCTCGTACATGAGGATGGCCTCCTGTGCTCTGACAGGAAGCCATCCTAGCTTGGATTTCGTCTAAAGTTGAGTCGATCGCAGAATTCAGGGCTGTCCGTAGCCGTCCAGGAACCGCCCGATCCGGCCCATCGCGTCCCGCAGGTCCGTCACCGTGGGCAGGGTCACCACCCGGAAGTGGTCCGGTTCCGGCCAGTTGAAGCCCGTGCCCTGCACGACCATGATCTTCTCCCGCCGCAGCAGGTCCAGGACCATCCGCCGGTCGTCCTTGATCTTGAACACCGTGGGGTCCAGTCGCGGGAAGAGGTACAGCGCCCCCTTCGGCCGCACGCACGTCACACCCGGGATCTGCGTCAGCAGCTCGTACGCCGTGTCCATCTGCTCCTTGAGCCGCCCGCCGGGCAGCACCAGGTCGTTGATGGTCTGGCGGCCGCTCAGCGCGGCCACGACGCCGTGCTGGCCCGGCATGTTCGCGCACAGGCGCATGTTCGCCAGGATCGTCAGGCCCTCGATGTAGGAGTCGGCGTGGGCGCGCGGCCCCGAGATCGCCATCCAGCCGACGCGGTATCCGGCCACCCGGTACGCCTTCGACATGCCGTTGAAGGTGAGGGTGAGCAGGTCGGGGGCGATCGAGGCGCTGGGGGTGTGCCGGGCGCCGTCGTAGAGGATCTTGTCGTAGATCTCGTCCGAGCAGACCAGCAGGTTGTGGCGGCGGGCGATGTCGGTCAGACCCCGGATCATCGCCTCGTCGTACACCGCGCCCGTGGGATTGTTCGGGTTGATGATGACGATCGCCTTGGTGCGGTCGGTGACCTTGCGCTCGACGTCCGCGAGGTCCGGCATCCAGTCGGACTGCTCGTCGCAGCGGTAGTGGACGGCCGTGCCGCCGGAGAGGGAGACGGCCGCCGTCCACAGGGGGTAGTCCGGCGCCGGGACGAGGACCTCGTCGCCGTCGTCCAGCAGCGCCTGCATCGCCATCACGATCAGCTCGGAGACGCCGTTGCCGATGAAGACGTGCTCGACGTCGGTCTCGATGCCGAGGGTCTGGTTGTGCATGACGACCGCGCGACGGGCCGCCAGCAGGCCCTTGGCGTCGCCGTAGCCGTGTGCCGAGGAGACGTTGCGGAGGATGTCCTCCAGGATCTCCGGCGGGCAGTCGAAGCCGAACGCGGCCGGATTTCCGGTGTTCAGCTTGAGGATGCGGTGGCCTGCCGCTTCCAGGCGCATCGCCTCCTCGAGAACCGGGCCCCGGATCTCGTAACAGACGTTCGCGAGCTTGGTCGACTGGATCACCTGCATGTCAGGGAGCTTACGGCGCGGTAACGCTGAGCGGGGGGTGTTTTCCACCACGCGGGACGGGTGTTTTGCGGCGGTATCGCCGCTCGCTGTCCCCGGCGCCCCTCGGCTCTCTACAATCCGCCGCCATGTTCAGGCCAGGTGAGAGCGAGACTTCCCGGGTGCGGCCGAACGTGTACCACCCGTACACGGAGACCGACCCGTCGTCGTACGAGGAGTACGCCGATCCCGCGGCGGCCCACGGGTGGGAGAACGCCTACGACGAGACGCGGGAGCTGCCCCGGGTCCCCTCGCGCGGCCAGGGCGCGCCGGGGGGCCGCGCGGACCGGCGGCGGGCCGCGCGCCGGGGGCCCTCGCGGCTCGTCCTGGCCCTGGGGGCGACGGGCGTCGTGTCGGTGGCGGCCGTGGTCGCCGGGGTGGCGCTCTCCGGCGACGGGGGCGACGGCACGCCGGGCGTCACCCGCTCCGTGCCCGCCGCGCCGGTGGGGTCGCAGGGGGCTTCGCGGTCGGCGGGGCCGGCGTCCCCGTCGGCTCCCGGCGCGGCGGGGCGGGAGCCCGGCGCGTCCCCGACGGCGTCCGCGGCGCCGTCGTCCCCGGCCGGGGCCCCGACGGCGCCCGGGCCCACGCCCTCCTCCGGTTCCGCGGCGGTGACGGTCTCGCCCTCCTCCTCACCCGCTCCCTCCGTCTCCGGCAAGGGCAACGGCAAGGGCCGGGGGCAGCGGGGGCCCCGGGACGGCCAGTGAGCGGGGGCCGGCGCCGGCCTTCCCGTCCCGTACCGGCCTGTGGGCGAGGGCGGGTCGGCGCCGGTCCTCGCCGTCCGCACCGGGCCGTGAGCGAGGGTCGGCGCCGGCTCTCGGCGTCCGCATCGGGCCGTGGCTGAAAAGCGACCCTTGTTCTCTCCCCTCTACGCACTAACAATGCGCATGACAAATCAGCGGGCGGCCGGATGATCTCCGGTCGCCCTGTCGCAAGAGGGGACCCCCACATGAGAAAGCCTCTCGTCGCCGCGTTCTTCGCCCTGGCGATCGCCGGTGCGGGCGCGGCGCCCGCGGTCGCGGCGCCGGTGACCGCGGAGAAGGCCGACGCCAAGGCGACGGCCTCGCCCACCCTGCGGGCCGTCACCCTCGCCGGCACCGTGGCGCTCAGCAACTGTTCCGGCTCGGTCGTGCGCTTCCCGAACTCCCTGGACAGCGACCCCGCGCTGGTGCTCACCAACGGGCACTGCCTGGAGACCGGCTTCCCGGCGCCCGGTCAGGTCATCGTCAACCGGGCCTCCAGCCGCACCTTCGGCCTGCTCAACTCCGCCGGCACCCGGGTCGCGACCCTGCGGGCCAGCAAGATCGCCTACTCGACGATGACGGACACCGACGCGACGATCTACCAGCTCACCACCACGTACGCGACCATCCGGAACTCGTACGGCATCAACGCGCTCACCGTCCAGGACACCCACCCCACCGCCGGCACCGCGATCACCGTGGCCTCCGGTTACTGGAAGCGGCTGTACAGCTGCAGCATCGACGGGTTCGTGTACCGCATGAAGGAGGGCGACTGGACCTGGAAGGACTCGGTCCGCTACACCTCCGCCTGCAACACCATCGGCGGCACCTCGGGCTCGCCCGTCGTCGACCAGGCCACCGGCAAGGTCGTCGCCGTCAACAACACCGGCAACGAGGACGGCGAGTCCTGCACGGTGAACAACCCCTGCGAGGTCGACGCGAGCGGCAACGTCACCGTCCGCCAGGGCATCAACTACGCCCAGCAGACCTACCAGTTCCCCGCCTGCTTCACGACCCGCAACCAGCTGAACCTCAGCGCCGCCGGGTGCACCCTGCCCAAGCCCTGACGCCTACGGGGTCCTGCGCACCGCCCGCCCCGCCAGCACGTCCGTCCGCCGCCCGTCCTCGATCACGAACCGGCCGTCGATCAGGACGTACGGAATGCCGGTGGGCGGCGTCCGCGGGGCGCCGTGGGTGGAGCCCGCCGCGACCGTGCGCGGGTCGAACAGGACCAGGTCGGCGCGGTACCCCTCGCGGACCAGCCCGCGGTCCGGCAGGCGCAGCCGGGCCGCCGGGCGTCCCGTGAGGTGGGCGACGCACTCCTCCAGCGACAGCACCCCCAGCTCCCTTACGTACCGGCCGAGGTAGTGCGGGAAGGTGCCGTGGGCGCGGGGATGCGGTGCGGCGCCCTGGAGGATGCCGTCCGAGCCGCCGGTGTGGACGCGGTGGCGCATGATCGCGCGGACGTTCTCCTCATGGCCGACGTGCTGGAGGACCGTCGGCGCCAGACGGTCCGCGAGGAGCAGGTGGCGGGCCGTCGCCCAGGGCGTCTCGCCGCGTGCGCGCGCCGACTCCTCGACGGTACGGCCCACGAACGACGTCAGCGCCGGGTCGCCCACGCCCGAGACCTCGACCGTGTCCCACTCGACGGGCACGCCGTGACAGCCGTCCGAGCCGGTCACCTCCAGGTGGCGGCGGATGCGCTCGGCCGTCTCCTCGTCGGCGAGGCGGCGCAGCACCTGCGCCGGGCCGCCCTCGCCCGCCCAGCTCGGCAGCAGGGCGACCAGGGTGGTGCAGCCCGGGGTGTACGGGTAGGTGTCGAGCGTGATGTCGTCGCCGGCGGCGAGGGCGTCGTCCAGCAGGGCCAGCAGGTGCGGCGCCCGGCCCTCGTTCACCCCGAAGTTCATCGTCGCGTGCGCCAGGTGCAGCGGGCAGCCCGCCTCCCGGGCGAGCGCCACCATCTGCCCGTACGCCTCCAGCGCGCCGGCGCCGTAGGAGCGGTGGTGCGGGCAGTAGTAGCCGCCGTAGTGCGCCACCACGCGGCACAGTTCGGTGAGTTCGGCGTCGTCGGCGTACATGCCGGGCGGGTAGGTGAGCCCGGACGACATGCCGACGGCTCCCTGCCGCATGCCCTCCGCGACCAGTCGCCGCATCCGGTCCAGCTCCTCGGGCGTGGCCCTGCGCTCCTCCCAGCCGACGGTGAGCGCGCGGACGGTGCCCTGCGGGATCAGGTACGCGGCGTTGACCGCGATGCCCCGGTCGAGCCGGTCCAGGTACTCGCCGACCGAGCGCCAGTCGAAGTCGATGTCGTCGCCGGCGCCGTTCCAGCCGGCGATCGCCCGGCGGACCTCGCCCAGGGTGCGGTCGTCGACCGGCGCGTAGGACAGGCCGTCCTGCCCCAGCACCTCGAGCGTGACGCCCTGCGCGGCCTTGGCGCTGTGGTCGGGGTCGCGCAGCAGCGCCAGATCGCTGTGGGCGTGCATGTCGACGAACCCGGGGGAGAGGACCAGCCCCTCGGCGTCCAGCTCACGGCGGGCCCTCGGGCGCTGGCAGCCCGCCTGCGCGGCCTCCTGCACGACGGAGACGATCCGTCCGCCGTCGACCACCACGTCCGCCCGGTAGGACGGCCCGCCGGAGCCGTCCACGACGTCCGCGTCCCGGATGACGAGCTCGTCCACGAGGATCCCCTAGAAGAACGTGCGGACGTAGTCGACGACCGTGCCGTCCGCCTCCACCACCGGGATCAGCGGCCACTTGTCGAAGGACGTGCAGGGGTGGGAAAGGCCCAGGCCCACCCAGTCGCCCGCCTCCAGGTCCGCCTCGGGCCCGGTCCGCAGCCAGGCGTGCTGGTCGGACAGGGCGGTGACCGAGACACCGGTCGCGGGGCGTTCCGTGCCGCCGCGGCGGATCACCTGGGCGAGGGGCAGGTCGAGGTCGTGGGCCGCGTCGCGCTTGCCCGCGTTGACGAAGGCCTGGTCGGGAGAAGGGCGGGACACCACCTGGGTCCACAGGCGGAACGCCGGCTCCAGCGTGCCCTCCTGCGGGACCCGGTTGAAGGGGGTCAGCCGGCGGTAGTGGCCGTCGTCGTGCGAGACGTACGCGCCCGAGCGCAGCAGCTTCAGCACCGGAAGGGAGAGTTCGGGGATGCCGGCGAAGACGTCGGCGACCGTGTCGAACCAGGCGCTGCCGCCCGCGCTGACGACGATCTCCCCGACCCCCGTGAACCGGCCCGCCGCGTCGAAGGCGACGGCCAGGCCGACCAGCCGCCGCAGCCAGTCCCGCACCCGCTCCGGTGTCGCCCGCGGCACCTCGCCCTCGTAGCCCGCCACCCCCACGAGCCGCAGGGTCGCGGCGGCCGCCACCGCGTCGGCGACCGCCGCGCACTCCCCCTCGGTGCGCACCCCGGTCCGGGCGCCCTCGCCGGCGGCCAGTTCGACCACCACGTCCAGCGGGCGCGCGGCGCCGCGCAGCGCCGCGTCCATCAGCTCCACCCCGCGCACCGAGTCGACGTAACAGACCAGGTGGAAGTCCGCGTCGGCGGCCAGCTCGGCGGCGATCCAGCGCAGGGCCGCCACGTCGACCAGTTCGTTGGCGAGGAAGACCCGCCGGATCCCGAACGCCCGCGCCACCCGCACCTGGTGCGGCATCGCCAGCGTGATGCCCCAGGCGCCGTGCTCGATCTGCCGGTGGAAGAGCTGCGGGGCCATGGAGGTCTTGCCGTGCGGGGCGAAGGCCAGGCCGTGCCGGGCCGCGTACGTCTCCATCAGCGCCAGGTTGTGCTCCAGACGCTCGGCGGAGAGCGCCAGGACGGGGGTCGTGAAGCCGCCGGTGAAGAGGTTGCGGCGCTGGGCGGCCAGCTCGCCGACGGTGAGGCCGTCGGCGTCCGGCGGGAGGCCCTTGAAGCGGTGGTCGACGCGCTCCCCGGCGAGGCGGGCCAACGCCTCCGTGCCGTTGACGGTGGTGGCTTCCCGGGCCATACGAGCCTCCTGATACCGAGCGTTGCAACACCTGCAACACTCATTGCGTATGTCGCTCATCGCTGTCCAGCATCTCGGCCGAACGGCGCCGCACGACGGAGAAGACCGCGCTCACCCCCGCGATCCACACCACCCCGCCCGCGTCGTTCTCCCCCGGCGTCAGGAAGGGCGACATCCTCCAGGTCGCCGGCCAGGTCGGCTTCCTGCCCACCGGGCTCCTCGTCGAGATCGACGCGCTCGCCGTCCTCGGCCGACGTCCCCTCACCCTCCGCGGGCCGGTCGCGGCCGCCGTGCCGGGTCTCCCTCGTGTAGGCGTTCTGATAACGAAGTTGGGGGCTGGCTGTGTCCGGCACAGGATCGTCGACCATACTGCCCGCTGTGGAGCAGCGCATAGGTTCGAGCAGCCAGCCCCTGGAAGGCGCCGGGTTCGACCCGGCATTCATCCCCGGGCTCACCTCGCCCGTGACCGCGGAGCCGGAGGACGCCAAGGCGAAGGACGCGAAGGCGAAGGACGCCGAGGCGGAGGCGGAGGAGGCGGAGGGCCTCGGGGAGGACACCGCGTCCGAGGCCGAACCGGCCGCCGCCGACGAGGAGTCGGCGGCGTCGGACGCGTCGGAGGAGGCGGAGGTGAGCCCCGACGGCCCGGTCTTCGAGGCCGCCGACCGCCGGGCGCGGATCGTCGCCGACGCCCGCGGTGTCCGGCTCCGCCTCGACGAGGAGGAGTGCGAGTTCCGCTGGGACGAGATCGGCGCGGTCGAGACGGAGACCCCGCGCTTCGGCAAGCGGTTCACCGTCACCGTCCACACCCCCGACCGCCGCTGGTACCCCATCGAGATCGAGGCGGCGTCCAGGGCCCGGTTCCAGGAGTGGGACGAGCGGTTGGACGCGGTACTGGACGCCTACTTCGAGGAAGAGGCGGACGGGGCGGAAGAGGCGGACGGGGCGGAGGAGACCGAGTAGGTCACGGAGCCGTCCCGCCGTCCGGGGCTGTCCCGCCGTCCGAAGACGTCTCTCCGCTCGGGGCTGTCCCGCCGTCCGGGGCCGTCCCGCGGTCCGGGGCTGTCCCGCCGCTCGGGGCTGTCCCGCCGTCCGGGGCCGTCCCACGGTCCGAGGCCGTCCCGCCGTCCGGGGCCGTCTCGCCGCTCGGGGCCGTCCCGTCGCCTGAGGGCGGGGGGCGGCCCTTTCGTCGTCGCCTGCCCGGGGCGGTCGTCGCCTCCCCTCACCCCTTCAGCCGCAGGGCCAGGCCGTCGAGGACGACCTCCAGGCCGTAGGCGAACTTCGCGTCGCGCAGGGCCACCGGGTCGGTGGTGGCGGGCGCGGTGTCGGCGTAGGCGGCGGTGAGGTGGTCGTGGCCGGCGGCGGCCAGCCGGGCCGCCGGCATCAGGCGGGCGATGAAGTCCGCTTCGCTCCGGCCCGAGCGCTGCACGGTGATGAGCCAGGCGCCCTCGGTGGTGCTCATGCCGATGACGTAGGACAGGACCGTGTCGATGGCGCCGTTGGCGTTGTCGAAGCCGGCGCCCGCGAACAGGGCGGCCAGGCGCTCCGAGTAGGACATGAGGTTGGGGCCGAGGTAGGCGAGGCCGGCCTGGCCGAGGACCGAGGACAGCCACGGGTGGCGCAGGGCGGTGGCCCGGAAGGAACCCGCGGCCTCGGTGACCGCGGCCCGCCAGTCGGGGCTGTCGGCGGGCGGTACGTGGATCTCGGCGGCGACCTCGTCCACGGCCAGTTCCATCAGCTCGTCCTTGGTCGCGACGTGCCGGTAGAGGGAGGTCGCGCCGGCGTTGAGACGGGCGCCGAGCTTGCGCATGCTCAGCGCCTCGATGCCGTCGGCGTCCAGCATCGCGATCGCCTCCCGCACGATCGCCTCCCGGCTCAGCGCCGGCTGGTCGGGCTCGCGCCGCTGCCGCGCCCACACGGACGGGATCGGGTTCTCCTGCCGCTCGTTCTGCTTCCGGTTCGTCCTCGAACTCATCGCTGTTGCTCCTTCGGGCGGGTGGGGCGACCCTGCTGCGTACGTTGTTCGCATCCAGCGTACAGCTTTCGGATGTTGCGAACACTGTTCCGGCATGCGTACAGTGTTCTCACCGAAGGAACGGCGTACGCACCGTCGCCGCCTGGGAGTGAAGGGGACAACCATGGAAGCCCGCAATCCACGCCGCTGGTGGATCCTGATCGTGCTCTGCCTGAGCACGCTGGTACTGGTCGTCGACAGCATGGCGCTCACGGTGGCGGTGCCCGCGATGACCGAGGACCTCGGCGCGAGCGCCCAGGACACCCAGTGGATCCTTGACTCCTACATCCTGGTCTTCGCCGGCCTGCTGCTGACCTCCGGCAGCCTCGGCGACCGCTTCGGCCGCCGCAGGGTGATGCTGATCGGCCTGCTGCTCTTCGGAGCCGCCTCGCTCGCCGCCGGCTTCTGCGCCGACCCGGCCGAGGTGATCGCCGTCCGCGTCGCGATGGGCGTCGGCGGAGCGCTGATCATGCCCTCCACGCTGTCCATCCTCATCACCGTCTTCGACGCGGACGAACGCGGCAAGGCCATGGCCGCCTGGGGTTCGGTGTCCATGCTCGGCCTGGTCGGCAGTCCCGTCCTGGGCGGTGTCCTGATCGACCACTTCTCCTGGCAGTCGATCTTCCTGATCAACGTCCCCGTCGTCGCCCTCGCCCTGCTCGCCGGCGTGCTGCTCATGCCCGAGTCCAAGGCCCCCTACCAGAAGCCCGACCCGCTGGGCGCGATCCTGTCCGCCACCGGTATGACCGCCCTGGTCTGGTGGATCATCGAGCTCCCCCAGCACGGCGCGTTCGAGGGCCGGTCCGCGATCAGCCTCGCCGTCGCCGTCGTCAGCCTGGTCGGCTTCGTCGTCTGGGAGAACGTCACCGCCTCCCCGATGGTCCCCCTGGCGCTGTTCAGGAAGCGCAACTTCAGCGGCGGTTCGATCTCCCTCGCCCTGGTCCAGATCGGCAACGGCGGCCTGCTCCTCGTCCTGACCCAGTACCTCCAGTTCGTCCTCGGCTACTCCGCCGTCGAGGCCGGCCTGGCCTTCCTGCCGCTGGCGATCGCCGCGCTCATCGGCAACGGCGGCGGCGTCAAACTCGCCACCGCGATCGGCAACCGCTTCGTCGTCCTCGTCGGGATGCTGCTGATGGTGGCCTCCTTCGGCCTGCTGACCACCGTCACCGCCACCGGCGGCTTCACCCTCCCCGCCGTCGCCCTCGGCCTGCTCGGACTGGGCGCCGGTCTCGCGATGCCGGCCGCCGTCGCCGCCCTGATGGGCACCATCCCCGAGGACAAGGCCGGCGTCGGCTCCGCCCTCAACGACACCATCCAGCAGGCCGGCACCGCCCTCGGCATCGCGATCCTCGGCTCCCTGCTCACCGCCAACTACGCAGCCGAGATGCCCGCCGACGCCCCCGAGGCGGCCCGTCGGTCCATCGCCGGCGCCCTGGCGGTGGCGGGCGAGGACGGGGATCTGGCCGAGGCCGCCCGCGAGGCCTTCACCGCCTCCATGTCCGTCACCTTCACCGTCAGCGCCCTCGGCGTCCTCGCCGCCGCCCTCCTCGCCACCCTGGTCATGCGCGACCCGAAGCCCCGGACCGAGACCGAGACCGAGGCCGCCCGGGCGGACCGGCGGGAGGAACAGGACGAGAAGGAACTGGTCGCCTGAGCGGCGGCCACTGACCCCCGCACTCCTTCGGCCGAAGGCCGGTGCCCGCACAGGGCACCGGCCTTCGCCGTGTCGATCCGCGGTTTCGCCGTGACGCCGTGACGCCGTGACGCCGTGACGCCGTGGGGCCGTCGGGCCGTGACGTCGGGGTCCGGGCGTCGAGGTCCGGGGCGGCGTGGTGCGGTGGCGGTGCCTAGCCGCAGTACTGGCTCTGCTTGCCGATCGACCGGTACATGCAGTCCGCGTTCTCGAGCAACTGCAGGACCGCGTCACGGTTGCGCGCGGTCTCCCGCTCGATGACCTCGTCGGGCGGGTAGAAGCCGCCCCCGCCCGCGGACCCCGGGTACATCTCGAAGGTGTACGCGAAGATCTTGTGCGAACCCCAGAGGTAGTCGTCGATCGATCCGTCGGTGATGTACAGGTCGCTCGCCTGCTCGGGCGTGTACCCGTTGCTCGCGGCCATCGACCGGCCGACCGTGGCGAAGGCGTTGCGGTCGTCCGCCGTCATCCCGGTCGTCGTGTCGGCGCTGGTGTACCCGAAGGGCCACAGCACGAGCTCGCTGTAGGTGTGGAAGTCGATGCCGGCCTTGATCTGCTGGACACCGCCGACGACCCGGCTGCGCACGAAGTTCGCGACGACCTTCACCTCGGGCGCCGACTCGGCCGCCGCACCCCGGTAGGTCTCGGAGGACGGCGAGGTCGAGGAGCCGCCGCAGCAGCCCCACCGGTAGGCCCAGTTGCGGTTGGGGTCCGTACCGACGTACGAGGAGCCGGAGTTGGGCTGGCGGTTCTTGCGCCACGAGCGGTAGGAGCCGCTGGCGATGTCGTACTCGCCGCCGTCCGGGTTGATGTCCGGGACGATCCAGATCTCGCGGCTGTTCACCATGGCGGTGATGCGGGAGTCGGTGCCGTAACCGGCGCCCAGCTCGCGGATCAGGTAGAGGGCCATCTCCACGGTGAGGTGCTCACGGGCGTGCTGGTGGTGGGTGAACAGCACCTCGGGCTCGGCCTCGTCGGTGGCGACGTTGTCGCTGATCTTGATGGCGACGATGTCCCGGCCCTGGTACGACTTGCCGATCACCCGCTTGCTGATGATGCCCGGGTAGGCCGCCACGCGCTGATCGATCTCCGCCGTCATCTCGGCGTAGTTGTGGTACCGCGAGTCCGCGGACGGGAAGTCGAACAGTCGCACCTCGTCCTCGGCCGTGCGGTCCGGGGCGCTGCCCACCGGCGCGACCTCGTAGCCCTGCGCGCGCAGCTTGCCGACCTGGTCCGCGCGGCCGGAGACGACGACGGTCTCCTCGTCGGCCTCGTCCACGCTCACCCCGGACGCCGCGATCGCGGTGCGCATCTGCGGGGTGCTGTGGTGGACGTGGATCTCGTACTGGCGGATGTCGTCCGCCGAGGGCGCCGCCTTCCGGGCGCCGCCTGCCGCCGCGTCGGGCGCCGTGGCCGAGAGGGGTGCGGCGAGGGCCAGGGCCATGAGGGCGGCGAGGGCCGCCGTCCGCCGTCCGCTGCGGGCGCCCGAGCGGCCCGAGCCGGGGGAGTCGGGACCGGGTGCGCCGGGGCCGCGGGTGCCTGAACCGCGTATGCGGAGTCGCATGAACTCTCCTCGGTTCTCCAGAAGTCCGGGGTCGCCGGACGTGTGGGGGAGTGGAGCGGGGGGTGGTTCCTCGTGCGATGTGCGTGCGGGTGCGGGTGCGGGTGTGTGCGGGTGCTCGTGCGGGGTGCCGCTCATCGTCGGCTGATGTCATGGCCAGGTCAAGGGTGAACAAAGCGCCGAACTGGCTGAATCTGTACGGAGGTCCGCGCAGTGTACGGATGCCGGTCCCCCTCGGCGCGAACCTCGGCAAAGTGCACCCGCGGGTGTGAGGCGCGCGTGCATATATGTACGGGCCGGGGAAGGCTGGGGGTCCGCGTAACAAGACACTCCCAGAGGACCGGCTGATCATGGGCGGATCAGCGCCACGTCGGGACTGCCACCTGCCGGTGGAGACGACCAGTTTCGTCGACCGGCGCGGCGAACTGGCCGAGGGGCGCGAGCTGTTGGCCAGGGCCCGGCTGGTCACCCTGACCGGCCCCGGCGGCGTCGGCAAGACCCGGCTGGCCGGCCGGATCGCGGACCGGGTCGCCCGCGCCTTCCCGGACGGCGTCCGCTTCGTCCACCTCTCCGGTCTGCGCGACCCGGCCCTCGTCCCGCTCGCCGTCGCCGACGCGCTCGGCCTGCGCGACCACTCCGGCCGCCCCGCGCTGGACGCCCTCGTGGACCGCTTACGGGACCGTCGGCTCCTCCTCGTCGTCGACAACTGCGAGCACCTGCTGCCGTCCTGCGCCGCCCTCGCCGCCGCCCTGCTGCGCGGCACCACCGGCGTGCGGGTCCTCGCCACCAGCCGCCAACGGCTCGGCCTCACCGAGGAACACCTCATGGACGTACGGCCGTTGCCCGTCCCCGACCCGGACGGAGACCTCTCCGCCGCCGACGGCTACCCGGCCCTCGCCCTCTTCGCCGACCGGGCCGCCGCCGTCGTCCCCGGCTTCCGCCTCACCGCCGCGAACCGGACGTCCGTCGCCCGCCTGTGCCGCCGCCTCGACGGCCTGCCCCTCGCCATCGAACTGGCCGCCGTCCGCATGCGCGTCCTCGACGTCGACCAGCTCCTGCGCCGTCTCGACGACCGCTACCGTCTCCTGACCACCGGCAGCGCCACGGTCGCGCCCCGCCACCAGACCCTGCGCGCCGCGATCGACTGGAGCCACGAACTGTGCGGCCCCGCCGAACAGCGGGTGTGGGCCCGGCTGTCGGTCCTGCCCGGCGGCTTCGACCTGGACACGGCGGAGGCCGTGTGCGGCGACGGCGACCCGCGGGAGACGGACCGCGCCGACACGTGCGGGGACGTCCTGGAAGCCGTGGCCGGTCTCGTCGACAAGTCCGTCCTCTCGCGCGAGACCGACTCCGCCGACGGCGTCCGCTACCGCCTCCTGGACACCCTGCGCGACTACGGCCTGGAACGCCTGCGGGAACTGCCCGGAGAGGAGCACACCGCCCGCACCCGTCTGCGCGACTGGATGCAACACCGTGCCGCAGCCTGTGAACGCGCCTGGTTCGGACCGGGCCAGCCCGAGATCGCCGCCCTGCTCCGCGCCGACCAGGACAGCCTGCGCGCCGCCCTCGACTTCAGCCTCACCACCCCGGGCGAGGCCCGCGCCGGACTGCGCCTGGCCGGCACCCTGTGGTTCCACTGGCACGCGTGCGGCGCCCCCCGCGAGGGCCGCTACTGGCTCGACCGCGCCCTCGACGCCAACCCCGAGCCCACCCCCGAACGCGCCCGCGCCCTGTGGATCGCCGGTCTGCTCGCCGGCTGCCCCGAGGACCTCACCCGCGGCCGCCGCCGCGCCGAACAGGCCCGCGACCTCGCCCGCAGCCTCGGCGACGCGGCGGAGGCGGCACACGCCGAGTACGTCGTCGGCGTCATCCGCCTCTTCAGCGACGACCTCACCGGCGCCCTGGACCACTTCCGGGCCGGCGTCGCCCGCGGCCGGGTCCCCGGCCAGCACCTCAGCCTCGTCGGCCTCGACCGCGTCGAACTCGCCTGCGCGCTCAGCTTCCTGGGCCGCGCCGACGAGGCCGTCGCCGTCTGCGAGGAGACCCGCAGGCTGTGCGCCGACCACGGCGAACAGTGGGTGCTGTCGTACGTGGAGCGAATGCTCGCCCTCGCCCACACCGTGCAGGGCGACTGGCGGCGGGCGGAGCGGCACGGCCGGGAGGCGCTGCGCCTCAAGCTCGCGGTGCACGACGTCCTCGGCATGGCCCTGACCCTCGACCTGCTCGCCCGGATCGCCGCCGGGCGAGGCGCCCACGAACGCGCGGCCGTCCTGCTCGGCGGGGCCGACCGCGCCTGGGCGGACGTCGACAGCGGCCGCTGGGGCTCGGCGACCCTCGCGGCCACCCGCCACGGCAGCGAGGACCGCGCCCGCCGGGCCCTGGGCCGCCCCGCCTACCGCCGCGCTTACGAACGCGGCGCCGCCCTCGCCCTCGCGGACCTGGTCCACCTCGCCCTCAACGAACGGTGCCCGGCCCGGACACCCGCCCTCCCCGGCCCCACCGCCCCGGCCGAAAGGCCGGACAGGGCCGCTCCGACGGACCGGATCGGGACGACGGACCGGGCGCGGACGACGGTCAGGGCGGGCGCGGCGGACGGGGCGGGCTCGGCCGGGCCGGCGCGCCGTGCGCACTCGGCGGGCCGTGCCGGTGTGACGGACGGCGGCGACACGACGGACAGGTCCGGCGCCACGGGGACGACGGCCTCGAGGGACAGGTCCGGCGCGGAGGGCCGGAGCGCTACGACGGACGAGCCCGGCGCGACGGACAGGCACGGCGGGACGGGCCGCCGCGGTACGACGGACGAGCCCGCCGGGACGGACCGCCGTGGCACGACGGACAGGGCCGGCGCGGCCGACCGGCCCGACGCGACCCCCACCCCTGGTGCGACCCCCACCCCTGGTGCGACCCCCACCCCTGGTGCGACCCACGACCCCGACGCGGCCGACAGGCTCGGTGTGACCCACCTGCCCGGTACGACCGACCGGCCCGACGCGACCGACCGCCCTGGTGCGACCCCCACCCCTGGTGCGACCCACGACCCCGACGCGGTCGACAGGCTCGGTGTGACCGACCGGCCCGGTACGGCCGACCTGCCCGGTACGGCCGACCTGCCCGGTACGGCCGACCGGCCCGACGCGGCCGACCACGCGGACCGTGCCGACGGTTCGGCCCGTACCCGCCCACCGCGCCCCCGCGCCCCCCTCCCCTCAGCGGCGCCGGCACCTCACGCCTCCGCCCCGCACCCGGCGCCGTCCTCCGCGCTGTCGCTCGCCACGCCGTCCCCCTCCGCACCCTCCCCGCCCGCGCGCCCCACCCCGCCGCCCCGCGTGCCCCCTCTCGCCGTGCCCCCTCTCGCCGTGCCCCCTCTCGCCGTGCCTCGTCCCACCGGACCGCACCCCGCGACGCCGCGCCCCGCCCTGCCGCACCCCGCCGTGCCGCGCTCCTCCCTCCGGCCCTCCGCCGGCCCGCCGCGCGGCCCGGTCGTCTCCACGCCGGCGGACGGCGTCCGGCTCACCCGCCGGGAGGCGCAGGTCGCCGAACTCGTCGCCGAGGGGCTCGCCAACCAGCAGATCGCCGACCGCCTGGTGATCGCCCGCCGCACGGCCGAGGGGCACGTGGAACGCATCCTCAGCAAGCTCGGCTTCAGCAACCGCAGTCAGATCGCCGCCTGGGTGGCGGCCCAGCGGTGACACCGACCCGACCGACCCGACCCAGCACCCACCGCTCGTACACAGATGGGGGACCGATGACCACCCAGCCCGCCCCGGTGCAGGGGGCGTTCGACCACCGCATGGCCGTCTCCGACACGGACGACGCCTTCCTGTCCGCCGCCCTGCCCTTCCTCGCCGAGGGGCTCGCCGCCCGCGACGAACCCCCACCCGTGGCCATCGTGGCCCCCGCCAAGCTGGACCTCCTGCGCGACGCCCTCGGCGCCGACGCCCGGGAGATCGGCCTCGTCCCGCACACCGACTGGTACACCGGCTCCGCCGCCAACGCCGTCGCCCGGGCCGCCGGGCACGTGGCCGCGCACGCCGGCCCGGGCGGCCGCATCCACCTCCTCATGGAGCCGGAGTGGAACGGCCGGGCCGGCCGCTCGCCGCGCGAGAGCGCCGAGTGGATCCGCTACGAGGCGCTCTCCAACCTCCTGTTCGCCCCGACCGCCACCACCGCCCTGTGCGTCTACGACACCCGCACCGCCGGCTCCTGCCTGGTGGCCGCCGCGCGCCGCGCCCACCCGGACACCGAGGTGTACGAGGACCCGATCCGGCTGGCGGCCGAGCTGGACGCCGTCCCGCTGCCCGCGCCGCCGACGAACGCGCTGTGGCTCGCCCGGCCCGTCCGGGACGCCGTGGAGGACTGGGCGGCGGGGCAGGGACTGGGCGCCGCCGACGCGGGGCTGTTCGCCACGGCGGTCGAGGAGGCGGCCTGCCTCGGTTCCGTCACCGGCGCCCTGCTGTGGGGCGAAGCGCCCGGCTGCGTCTGCGAACTGGGCCTGGGCCGCAGGATCGCCGATCCGCTCGCCGGGTTCGTCCCCCCGCCGAGCCTCGACCTGGCGCCCGGCCAGGGCCTGTGGTTCGCCCGACAGGTGTGCGCGTACGTCGACATCCGCGACGCCGGCGAGGGGACGACCGTGCGCCTCCAGTACGGGTGACGGGTCCGGCCCCGGTACGGGTGACACCGGCGGCCCGCGTCGCCGTCACGTAGGTGGCCGTACGCCACAACAGGTACGGAATCAGGTAGTCCTCCCCGTGTACGGGACGTACGGGGAGGTCATCCTGAGGTCATGCTGCGACTCTGCGGGGTGCGCCTGCCGGACCCTCCGCCTCCGTACGGCGCCTGCCCCCAACCGCCGCTGGGCGCGGGCAACGCGACCTCCGAGTACGACGCACGGCCGTGCGCCGTCCGCGAGGCACGCGCGGAGGTGCGGCGACGGCTGGAGAACTGGGGGCTCGCGGAACGCGACGACCTGGTCGACACGGCCGTCCTGCTCGTCAGCGAGCTGGCCACCGACGCCCTGCTCCGCCCCCACGGCCCGCACGGCGGGGGAGGAGCCGCCGCCGCGGGCCGCTTCCGGCTCACCCTCGCCGCCGCCCACGGCGTCCTGCGCTGCGAGGTGACCGCCACCGGCCGCGGAACGCCGCAGGTGCCTCGGGCGGCCGACGCGGGCAGCAGCCGGGGGATGTTCCTGGTGGAGGCGCTGGCCCGGCGCTGGGGCTGCCACCAGGACGGTTCGGGCCGGACCGCGTGGTTCGAGCTCGGCACCTGCGGGTGCGACGGCTGTGGTCGGCGACAGCCGTCGCACCGGCACGGACCCCGGCCCGCGCCCTGACACCCGCGCCCTCGACACCCGCGCACGGTCTTCGCCGCTTCCGGGGGGTTCGACCTGCCCTTGAGCACATCGGGTGGAGATCGCGCACACCCTCTTGCCGCACCGGCCGCTTTGGGCTTTCTTGACCCTCATGGCGGACACCACGGGAAACCCCACGGACACCGAGGCACCATCCGACACCGACCAGGCCCCCAGGAAGACCAGTTGGAAGTACATCGGCCCCGGCATCGTCGTCGCGGCGACCGGTGTCGGAGCCGGCGACCTGGTCGCCACCCTCATCGCCGGCAGCAACTTCGGCTACACGCTGCTGTGGGCGGCGATCGTCGGCTGCCTGGTGAAGATCTCCCTCGCGGAGGCCGCCGGCCGCTGGCATCTGTCCACCGGCCGCACCCTGTTCGACGGCTGGGCCAGTCTCGGCCGCTGGACGACGTACTTCTTCGTCGTGTACGTCGTCGTCTGGGGCTTCGTCTACGGCGCGGCGGCGATGTCGTCCAGCGCGCTGCCGCTCCAGGCGCTGTTCCCCGATGTGATGGAACTCAAGTGGTGGGCCGTCGCGTGCGGGTTGGTCGGGCTGGTCTTCGTCTGGTTCAACAAGTACGCGGTCTTCGAGAAGGTCATGACGGTCCTGGTGGGCGTCATGTTCGTGGTGACCGTCTACCTGGCGATCCGCGTCACGCCCAACATCCCCGACGCCCTCGCCGGTCTGCTGCCGGTGCTGCCCGACGAGAAGGACTCGGTCCTCAACACCCTCGGTCTCATCGGCGGCGTCGGCGGCACCATCACCCTCGCGGCCTACGGATACTGGGTCAACGCCAAGGGGTGGACGAACACCGGCTGGATGAAGATCATGCGCCTCGACAACCGGGTCGCCTACGCCACCACCGGCATCTTCGTCATCGCGATGCTCTTCGTCGGCGCGGAGCTGCTGCACTCCGCGAACGTGGCCATCGCGAGCGGCGACAAGGGTCTGATCCAGCTCGGTGACATCCTGGAGGCGGAGTACGGCGCGGCCACCGCCAAGTTCTTCCTCATCGGGTTCTTCGCCACCTCCTTCACCTCCCTGATCGGCGTGTGGCACGGCGTGAGCCTGATGTTCGCGGACTTCGTCGCCCGCTACCGCAGCCGGGAGGGCACCACCGGCGACGAGGTGGCCTCCGGCGAGCGCGAGCGCTCCTGGCCGTTCCGCGCCTACCTGCTCTGGCTGACCTTCCCCCCGATCGTCCTCCTCTTCCAGGGTCAGCCCTTCCGCCTGATCATCCTCTACGGGGTGCTGGGCGCGGCCTTCCTGCCGTTCCTCGCGGCGACCCTGATCTGGCTGCTGAACTCCTCCCGCACCCCGGCCGAGTGGCGCAACGGCTGGGTGAGCAACGGGATGCTCGCACTGGCCGGCCTGCTGTTCCTGGTGCTGTGCGTGAAGCAGGTCTGGGACCAGCCGTGGGCGGAGTTCTTCTGAGCCGGTCCGCGGCGCCCCCGCGGTGCCGTGCGCGCGGCCTCCGCGGTGCTCACCGCGTTCCTCCGGCGTGACGCGCGGCGGTCGGCGTCCCTCCCCCCGAAGGGACGCCGACCGCCGGAGGCGCCGACCGCCGGCGGCCGGAGGCGGCCACCGGCGCCGACCGGTGCTCAGCCCAGCGCGTCCCACCTCGGGTCGAGGGCGATGCCCCGCAGCTGAGCGAGGGTGAGGGCGGGCTCAGGGCGGGTGGCCGCCGTCTCCTGGTCCGCGGAGTTGAACGCGCTGACGACGACCCGCCGGCCGTCCTTGCGCAGGGTGTCGACGGTCCACATCACGACGCCCTCGCCGCCCTTCTCGCCCGGTCCCTGCCGCGTGGCGACGCGGGTGCCGTCGGGGAGGGTCTCGGAGCCGGTGCCGTAGAGCTGGTCGGCCACGTCGGACATGTTCGACTGGACGTTGATCTGGACGTAGCTCGCGCCCTTGCCGTCGTCCACGACGACATACGCGAACTCGGTGTCCTGGTTGCCCTTCGTGACGACCTTCAGGCCGTCCGGGAGCGCGGCGGTCAGGAGCCCGAGGATCCGCCGGCCCTCGTACTGCACGGGGGCGGGGGCGTCGGACGTCGACGGCGTCGGCCCACCGGTCTTCACCGGGACGGCGTCGATGATCGCGCGCCACTCGGCCGCGGCCGCCAGCTTCGTCAACTGGTCGGTGGTGAGCGGCGGCTCGGGACGGCTGACCGGCTTGCCCTTCTCGGCCGGCGCGTTCCACTCCTGGACGGACACCCGCTGCCCGTCCGGCGTGACCAGCTCCGCGCCCCACGCCTTGGTCTCCGTACGGCGGTCCGGGTACTCGTACCCCTGGAAGACGGTGACGACGGACCCGTCGGACAGCTTCTCGGTCACACAGGTGGCGACGGTCCCGTCCCCCGCCGCCTGTCCGGGGCACTGCATGACCGCCGTGGCGGGGTCGAAGCCGTTGTCGCCGGTCTCGGCGCCCGGCAGGAGCCGCTCCAGGCCGACCGAGACGGCCGCGGCGCCCTTGCCGTCGTCGAACACCAGCTGTGCGAGCGGCGGCAGGTCCTCGTGGGTCCCCCGTCCGCGCTGATCGCTGAACTTCCCCTTGGGCAGCAGCGTCTCGAGCGTCCTGATCACGTCGGCGGCGGAGTAGGAGGCCGGCGCGGTGGTCCGGTTCGCGGCCACCGACGCGGTCCGCGAGGGACGGTCGGCCCCGCCGGAGGACAGGACCAGGGCCCCTCCGACCCCCACGAGGGCGAGGCCCGCCGCGCCCCCGGCGAACGCGGCCCGGCGCAGCCGCAGCCGCCGTCCCCTGGCCCGGCCGGCGGCGGCGAGCGCGGCGCGGTTCGTGTCGAAGGTGCCGCCCGCCTGGTGCAGGGCGGCGGAGAGCTGGTCCTCGAAGTGATCGTCGTGCTGTTCGACGGGCATGGCGTACCACCGTTTCCCGATGTCGTTCGGAAGGAGGGAGGGAAGGTTGTCGGGTCCGGGGCGGGCCGGACCGCCCGGCGCTCAGGGCCGGGCGTACTCGCCGATGTCCTCGCCCAGCAGCTCCCGCAGCCGTCCGAGGGCCCGCACGCACCGGGTCCGGACGGCGGCGGAGCTGGCGTTCATCACGCCCGCCGTCTCCTCGACGGAACGGTCCTCCCAGTACCGCAGGACGACGACGGCCCGGTCCTTGGCGGGCAGCCGGCCGAGGGCCTGGATCAGCGTCAGCCGCAGCGGCACGTCGTCGCCCGCGCGGTCGGCCCGCTCCGGGAAGACGTCCACGGCGCGCTCGCCGCTGCTGCGTCGACGCTGGTGGGCGAGGAAGGTGCGGGTGAGGACGGTCTGCGCGTACCCGGCGGGGTTGTCGGCCCGCGCGACGCGCCCCCAGCGGACGTAGAGCCTGCCGAGGGTCTCCTGGACCAGATCCTCGGCGAGGTGCGTGTCCCCCGCGGTCAGCAGACAGGCGGACCGGTACAAATGCCCGGCACGCGCCGCCGCGAACTGCGCGTACTCGTCCGCACGGGCCTGCCTCATGTGCTCCCCCAGCCGATCTCCGACACGGTGTCGTCCGTCCTCACCTCATTGATGCGGTGGGGTGGGGGGAATGTTTCACGGGGGACCGAAAGAATGTGCAAAGCCCGGCGGGCCCCGCGCCCCACCCGACTCGACACCTGGACCACTCCCATGACACACCCGCCCGCGTCACCGCCGCCTCCGCCCCCGGGTTTCGGCCCGCCGCCCCCTCCGTACGCGCCCGCCGCCGCCCCCGTGTTCCCACCTCCGGCCGTCCCCGTGCCGGTGCCGGCCGTCGCCCCCGCCCCCGGGCCGGACTTCCTGGCGGTGGACAAGCACAACGCGGTCGTCGTCGACGCCTCGGGGGTCGCCTTCGAGATGTACGACATCACGGTCGACTTCCCCTGGCCGGAGATCCGCAGCGTCCACTACCGGGCGAGCCCCGACGGCAAGGCGCTCATGGTCGCGGTGGTCCACGTCGACGGCCGCGTCTACGAGTGCGTGGTCACCGCCAAGCCGAAGGACGCGCTCCGGGCGTGGTTCGCGCAGTTGGCGTGGGTGCTGGGGTACTACCGGCCGGCGGGCTGACCCGGTCCGACGCCCGGCGTGCGACAGTGGCCGCCATGGACGCCGAGCGGAGTACCGCACCTGCCCGCCACCACGACCCGGGACGCCAACTGGCCGAGTTCACCGGCCGCATGCTCGTGGTCTGCCCGCGGTGCGGGGGCCGCGCCCTGGTCGTCCCCCGGCCCGGTCTGCCCGCGCCGAAGTACTTCAGCGAGCTGCTGTTCCAGCCCCGCCGCCTGGTCTGCGGAGCGTGCGGGGCCGTCGCCGCATGGGAGCCGCGGACGAAGGGGCGCGGGCTGGTGGGGGTGGCGCCGGGCGGCACGGAGGACCCGTTCTTCGGACGGCCGCTGTGGCTGCAGACCCGGTGCGCGGGCCGGATCCTGTGGGCGTACGACGAGGAGCACGTCGACGCGCTGGCCGCGTACGTCGGCGCCGCGCTGCGCGAACGGGGGGTCAGCCGCCCGACGAGGGCGATGTTCGCCCGCCTGCCCCGCTGGATGAAGAGCGCCGCCCACCGCACCGAGATCCTGGCGGGCCTGCACACCCTGGGGGCCCTCGCGGGCCGCTCGGCCCCCGCAGACCGCTCGGACACGGCCCACGAACGCGGTGACCGCCCCCGCCCCTACGGTGCCGTGTACTTCCGGGGCGGCCCGTACGACGACGGCAGTTGAGGCCCCGGCCCGGCCCCGGAGGCGGGCGTTCAGGGCGCCCCGTGGGCGGCCGGCGCACGTCCGGCTGCCCACGGCGGCGACCCCGGGGCCGCCGGTTACGGCAGCCCGTGCACCTTGGGGCCCACCGCGTTCGACCACGCGTTGCCCGCCGTCGCGTCCCAGTTGGTGGACCAGGTCATCGCGCCCCGCAGGTCGGGGTAGGTCCGCGGCGGTGTGAAGGAACCGCAGCCCGTTCCCCTGGTGAGGCAGTCCAGGGCGTTGTTCACCACGGCCGGCGACACGTAACCGCTGCCCGCGCCGCGCGGGGAGGCCGGCAGGCCCAGGCCCACCTGGGCGGGCGAGAGGCCGTTCTCCAGCTGGATGCAGGCCAGGGCCGTCAGGAAGTCCACCGAGCCCTGGCTGTACACCTTGCCGTCGCAGCCCAGCATCGAACCGCTGTTGTAGTACTGCATGTTGACGACCGTGAGGATGTCCTTCACGTTCAGGGCGGTCCGGAAGTAGGCGTTGGACGGCGACTGCATGTCGATGGTCTGCGGTGCCATCGTGAGGACCATCGAGGGGCCCGCCTTCGCCGACAGCGCGCGCAGCGCCTGGGTCATGTAGGTCGCGTCGAGGCCGTTCTCCAGGTCGATGTCGACGCCGTCGAAGCCGTACGTCCGCATCAGCGCGTGGACCGAGTCCGCGAAGTTCCTCGCGGACGCCGCGTCGTTCACGCTGACCGTGCCGCGCTCCCCGCCGACCGAGACGATCACCTTCTTGCCGGCCGCCTGCTTGGCCCGGATGTCCGCCTTGAACTGGTCGACGCTGTAGCCGTTCAGGCCGGCCGAGTCCAGGGTGAAGGTCACCGCGCCGGGGGTGCTCGTCGCGTCCGCGAAGGCCACGGCGATGATGTCGTACTGCGCGGGGACGTCGGAGATCCGCTGCACCGTCGCGCCGTTGTCGAAGTTCTGCCAGTAGCCGGTCACGGCGTGCCTGGGCACCGAGCCCCCGCCGCCCCCGTCGCCTCCGCCGGTCCCGGCCGTCCGGCCCGTCACCGCGGTCGACCTCACCGACTCACCGGCCGCGTTCGTCGCCGTGACCTGGAAGCCGTACGAGGTGGAGGCGGCGAGCCCGGTCACCGTCGCCGACGTGCCGGTCACCGCCGTCACCCTCGTGCCGTCGCGGTAGACGCCGTAGCCGGTGGCGCCGGACACCGGGTTCCACGACAGGGAGACCGACGACGACGTCGTCCCCGAGACCGCGAGTCCGCTCGGAGCGGCGGGGACCGTCGGGTCCGGGTCACCGCCACCGCCGCCGTCGGGGCCGTGGACCGAGACGTCGTCGGCGAGGTAGGGGGCCTGGCCGTACCAGCCGTGCAGGTACACCGTGACGGAGTTCGTCGAGGGGCCCGTGGTGAAGGTCGTCGACAGCTGTTTCCAGGTGGTGGAGGCGGGGGTCCAGGTGGAGACGTCCGTGGTGCCGGTGCCGGTCACGCCCAGGTAGGCGTAGCCGCCCTGGACCCAGGCGCCGAGGGTGTAGGCGGAGCCGGGCCGGACGGCGACCGTCTGGGCGCAGCGGGCGTTGTCCTGCCCCGCCGGGGTGGCCTTCAGGGCGGAGGCGCCGGTGTGCACGGGGGAGGAGACGGCCGTACCGCTCGACGCCGAGCAGGTCCAGTGGGCCAGGCCGGACTCGAAGCCGGCGTTGCGGGCGTTGTCGACGTCCGCGGCGGACGCCTGAGCCGCGCCCGCCAGGGACAGGACGAGGGCGGCGGTCACCGCGCCCGACCACCGTCGCATCGATCGTTTAAGTGGGGACATGACAATACGTTGGTCCAGACCAATCCCGCTGTCAAGAGGTGCGGCCGCGGAGGGGCGGTGTGCGCAACATGCCCCTGTTTCACGGCAATTGATGCAGGAGAGTTCGCAGAAGACTTGCCCACCGGCTGTGGAAAGCGGTTCTCCGGCCACAGGGGCGTCGATACAGTGCTGGAGTAGTCACGCAATGAAGTCACCCCGGTGCACCGGAGTAACGCCGGTGGGCCGGACCGCGGAATCGGGGAGCTGCGCGTGCCAACTGCCATTGCCGTGACCGGCGCCGGTCTGGCGCTGCCGCCGCAGGACGAACGGACCCTGCCCGCCGCCGTCCTCGACGCCCTGGACCGCCGGCCCCTCGACCAGGCCGTCGCCGACGTCCAGGCCCTGGTCGAACAGCACGGCCACGTCGTCGTCGTGTACTCGCGGGCCGTGTCCGCGGCCGTCGAGCAGCGGCTGCACACCATCCGCTCCCTGCTGGAGAGCGACCGCATCGCCCTGTTCCGGCCCGACCTGCCCCCGCTCGGGCTCGCCGTCCTGGCCCGGCAGCTGCGACAGCTCGCCTCCTGCGACCTCAGCCCCGGCGTCCTGGCCTCGGCCGGACGGCTGCTCACCCACTACATCCACGCCGGCGCGCTCCTCGCCTCCGTCGCCCGCCTCGACCGCGTCCCCGTCGGCCTGACGTCGCACGCCCGCTCCTGGGTGCCGGGCAGCCAGTTCGGCGTCCTCGCCCATCCCCAGCCGCAGTTGGTGAAGGCCGGGCCCGACACGGCCCTCGACGGGCCCGAGTTCGGGACGTGGATGCTGGTGGCCCGCGGCCGGCTGACGTCCGACTGGGTCACCGGCACCCTCGCCCCCGCCTGGAAGACCCAGGGGCTGCACGAGACGGACCTGCCCGCCGAGTCCGCCGCCTGGTGGGGCACCGGAAAGCTGATCGAGTTCTGCGCCTACCTCCCCGACCTGTCGGTCCTCTACCAACTGGTCACCTCCGTGCGGCAGACCGTCTGCCACTGGTGCGGCGTCGATGTCATCGGCGACCGCTGCGTCTTCTGCTGCGCCACCCCGCCACCCGCCCCCGAACCCACCACCCGCCCCACCCGCGCGCTCACCGCGGGCGGCTGACACCGGCTCCGTCCACTCCGTTCGTTCCCGCTCGACCCGACCCCCAACGAGGTTGCACGGTTCATGAACTCCCGTCAGCGCCGCGGCGTGATCCTCCTGATCCTGTCGGTGTTGTGCGCCCTCGGCGCCTTCGCCGGCGTGCTCTCCGTCATCGACGACGTGCAGTCCAAGGTCGGCCCCGAGGTCACCGCGTACGAGGTGCGCGCCGACGTGGCGCCCTACACCACCCTCTCCCCGGGCCAGTTCAAGAAGATCGAGGTGCCCGAGCGCTGGCTGTCCGCGAACGCCGTCACGGACCTGTCCGTCATCCGCGGCAAGATCGCCGTGACGACCCTGAAGAAGGGCTCCCTGCTCCAGAGCGACATGGTCGTCGACCAGCCCGCCCTCCAGCCCGGCCAGCAGGAGGTCGCCATCATGATCGACGCGGCGACCGGCGTCGCCGGCAAGATCACCCCGGGCTCCTCCGTCAACGTCTACGCCACCTTCGAGGGCGCCAAGGAGTCCGACCCCGACCAGTCGAAGATCATCGTCACCAACGCCCGGGTCCTCGACGTCGGCGACCTGACCGCCCTGGAACCCGACGCCGACGACCGCGGGCGCGAGCCCACCGACGCGGTCCCCATCACCTTCGCGCTGTCCACCCTCGACGCCCAGCGCATCACCTACGCCGAGTCCTTCGCCAAGCGCGTGCGGCTCGCCCTGGTGGCGCCCGGCACCGACACCGCGGTCCCCGAACAGGACCGCACGTACGAACTCGCCACGGACAAGTGAGAGGCCGCCGCCATGCCCACGAGGATCCTCCCGGCCGTCGGCGACCCGGACGCGGTCCGCGCTCTCACCACCCTGCTCAGCCGGCTCCCCGACGCCGAACCGGTCACCCCGGTCGCCGACTCCACCCAGCTGATCGACACCCTCGCCCGCCTCGCCGCCGCCTCGGTCGAGGAACTGCCCGAGGTCGTCGTCGTCCACGAACGCATCGGCCCCCTACCGGCGCTGGAGCTGGTGCGTGAGGTCGCCCTGCGCTTCCCGGCGGTCGGCGTCGTCCTCGTCACCACCGACGCGAGCCCCGGCCTCTTCGCCGCCGCCATGGACTCCGGGGCCCGCGGCCTGGTCACCCTGCCGCTGAATTACGAGGAACTCGCCCTGCGGGTACAGGCGGTGGCCCAGTGGTCGGTCGGCGTACGACGTCACCTCGGGCTCGCCGGTGACGTGTTCACCGGCGCCGGCGGCACCGTCGTCACCGTCAGCGGCGCCAAGGGCGGTGTCGGCGCGACCCTGACGGCCGTCCAGCTCGCCCTCGCCGCCCAGGCGTCCGGACGCTCCACCGCCCTGGTCGACATGGACCTCCAGACCGGCGACATCGCCTCCTACCTGGACGTCCAGTTCCGCCGCTCGGTCGTCGACCTCGCCGCCATCACCGACATCTCGCCCCGCATCCTCGCCGAGGCCGTCTTCCGCCACGACAGCGGCCTGGCGCTGCTCCTCGCCCCCGGCGAGGGCGAACGCGGCGAGGAGGTCACCGACCACGCCGCCCGCCAGATCGTCGGCGCCCTGCGCTCCCGCTACGAGGTCGTCGTCGTCGACTGCGGCGCCCAGCTCGGCGGCGCCGGCGCCGCCGTCGTCGAGCTGGCCGACCGCGCCCTGCTCGTCACCACCCCCGACGTCGTCGCCGTCCGCGGCGCCAAACGCGCCGTGCGCATGTGGGACCGCCTCCAGATCCGCAAGGCCGAGGAGACGACGGTCGTCGTCAACCGTCACAGCCGCGCTACGGAGATCCAGCCGTCGCTCATCCAGAAGATCACCGGCACGGCCGTCGCGGCGACCACCGTCCCCGCCCACTTCCGGGAGCTCCAGGCGGCCGTCGACGCCGGCCGGATCGACGCCCTCGACCCCAAGGGCTCGGTCCGCCAGGCCCTGTGGGCGCTCGCGGGGGAGCTGGGCCTGGTCAGGCCGGAGGGCGGCGAGCACGCCGCGCGCCGGGGCGGCCGGGCCCGCGGCGGGGACCGAGGCGCCGTGGGCTTCCGGCGCAGGAGGGAGTGACCGGGATGCGACGGACGAGGACACGGACCGGCGGGGACCGGGGCCAGGTCACCATCGAACTCCTCGGCATGACTCCCCTCATCATCGTGACCCTGGTGGTGGTGTGGCAGTGCGTGCTGGTGGGATACACGTTCACGCTCGCGGGGAATGCTGCCGACGAGGCGGTGCGGGAGGGGACGGCGGCGCACCGGGGGGAGCGGCAGGCAGTGTGCGAACAGGCCGGCAAACGGAAGCTGTCGGGGGCGTGGCGGTCCGGCGCGACCGTCACCTGCTCGTCCTCCGGGTACGTCACCGCCGACGTCTCCCTGCGCGTGCCCGTCCTCTTCCCCGGCCTGATCGACTTCCCGTTCACGGTGCACGGCCGCGCCGGAGCCGTAGAGGAAGAGGACGACTGAGATGGCGTACGGACACCGCGGGCGCCGTGACCGGGGGCAGGTGGCGCTGGAGTACCTGGGCTTCCTGCCGATCCTGCTGCTGCTCGGCCTGGCCGGCGTCCAGCTCGGGCTGATCGCGTACGCGGCGCAGCAGGCCGGGACGGCGGCGCGGGCGGGGGCCCGCAGCGCGGCCCTGCGCGAGGACTACCGGTCGGACTGCCGCAACGCGGTGAGCAGCTGGCTGGCGGCGAGCTGCCTGCCCGCGTACACGGGCGACGACGTCCGGGTCACCTCCACCGTCAGGATCCCCTCCGTCATCCCCGGCATCGGCGACTTCGGCACGGCCCGCAAGACCGCCACCATGCCGGTCGACCACTGAAGGAAGGCGGCCACCCATGAGCCTGCGGGCACGCATCACCTCCCCCGAGGAGAACGGCAACCGGGGCGAGGAGGGCCACCTGGTCACCTCCTACCGGGCCAAGCTGCTGGAGGAGATCGACCTCGCGGAGATGAGCTCGCTGGCGGCGGCCGAGCGCCGGGCCCGCTTCGAACGGGTCCTCGGGCACATCATCAGCCGCGAGGGCCCGGTGCTCTCGACGGGCGAACGCGCGCAGCTGATCCGCCGGGTCGTCGACGAGGCGCTGGGCCTCGGCATCCTCGAGCCGCTCCTCGAGGACGCGTCGATCACCGAGATCATGGTGAACGGCCCGGACGCGATCTTCGTGGAGCGGGCCGGCCGGGTCGAACAGCTCCCGCTCCGCTTCGCCTCGAACGACCAGCTGATGCAGACCATCGAACGCATCGTCTCGACGGTCAACCGCCGTGTCGACGAGACGAACCCGATGGTGGACGCGCGCCTGCCGTCCGGCGAGCGGGTCAACGTGATCATCCCGCCGCTGTCGCTGACCGGCCCCACCCTCACCATCCGCCGCTTCCCGCGCTCCTTCACCCTGCACGAGCTGATCGGCTTCGGCTCGCTCGACGAGCCCATGCTGTACCTGCTGGCGGGGCTGGTGCAGGCGAAGTTCAACGTGATCGTCTCCGGTGCGACCGGCACCGGCAAGACGACCCTGCTCAACGCGCTGTCGGGCCTGATCCCCGACGGCGAGCGCATCATCACCATCGAGGACTCCGCCGAACTCCAGCTCCAGCAGTCGCACGTGATCCGCCTGGAGTCCCGGCCGCCGAACGTCGAGGGCAACGGCCGCATCACCATCCGCGACCTGGTCCGCAACTCGCTGCGCATGCGGCCCGACCGGATCGTGGTCGGCGAGGTCCGCGGCGGAGAGTCGCTCGACATGCTCCAGGCGATGTCCACGGGCCATGACGGCTCCCTGGCCACCGTCCACGCCAACAGCGCCGAGGACGCGCTGATGCGCTTGCAGACCCTGGCCTCCATGTCGGACGTCGAGATCCCCTTCGTCGCCCTGCACGACCAGATCAACAGCGCCGTCGACGTCGTCGTCCAGCTCACCCGCTTCGCGGACGGGGCGCGGCGGGTGACCGAGATCGCGCTGCTCGACAGCCATGGCGGGGAGCCGTTCCGCCTCGCGACCGTGGCCCGCTTCACCGCCCGGCCTATGGCCGCCGACGGCCGGGTGTACGGCGCGTTCGAGTACTTCCCGCTCCCGCGCCGCGCCGCCGACCGCCTCTACATGGCGAGCCAGCCGGTACCGCAGGCCTTCGGAGTGGCCCGCACGCTCGACGAACTGACCACGCGTGAAGCCAGGTAGACGAGACCCGCACGGCAGACGAGACCGGCAAGACGGACAGGACAGACGGGACAGGCAGGACACGACCCCATGGATCTCCAGACCCTGATCACCCTCACCAGCGGTGTCACCCTCCTGACCTGCGTGCTGGCCGTCGCGGGCGTGCACACCTACGCGCGGGGCCGGGCCCAGCGCGCGGCCCTGGTCGACCGCCTCTCCGCCACCGGCCAGGTCCCGCTCACCGGCCGCCGGCGCCGCTTCCGCTCCCTGGACCGCCGGCTGCGCCGGACGACCCTCGGCCGCACCCTGGCGCGGAAGCTGGCGGCGACGGGCCTGGACATCACCCCGGGCGAGTTCTTCGCCTCCATGCTGGCGACGGCCGTCGCGCTGTGGCTGATCGGGCAGGCCACCCTGGCGCCCTTCTTCGGCCCGCTGGCCGGCCTCCTCGGCATCTGGGCGGCCTGGCAGTTCCTCGACTGGCAGCGCCAGAAACGCATCGAACGGTTCATCAACCAACTCCCCGAACTGGCCCGCATCCTGGCCAACGCCACCAACGCCGGACTCGCCCTGCGCACCGCGATCGGCATGGCCGCGGAGGAACTGGAGGCCCCCGCCGGCGAGGAACTGGCGAAGGTGGCCGACCAGCTGACCGTCGGCCACTCCCTCGACGACGCCCTCGGGGAACTCGCCGACCGGCTCCCCTCGCGTGAACTCGTCGTCCTCGTCACCACGCTGGTGCTGTCCAACCGGGCCGGCGGGCAGGTCGTCGGCGCGCTGCGCAACCTGACGGAGACGCTGGAGGAGCGCAAGGAGACCCGGCGCGAGGTGCGCACCCAGCTGTCGCAGGTGAGCATGACGTCGTACGCGGTGCCGGTGCTCGGCGTCGGGGCGCTGTTCCTGATGGACAGCGTCAAGGACGGCGCGCTGGACCGGATGACCGCCTCCCCGGTCGGCCAGGCCGCCGTGATCATCGCGTTCGCGCTGTACGCGGTCGGCTTCCTCCTCATCCGCCGCATGTCCCGGATCGACGTCTGACGCAGGAAGGAGGCACCCGCCATGGAACTGCTGCTCGCCCTGCTCATGGGCCTCGCCGTCTGGGGCGTCTTCACCGGACTGCGCATGTACCGGGCGGAGGCGAAGCTCCCCGCGGACCTCGCCCTCGCCCTGGAGGTCGGCGCCACCCGCACCGGCGCCGTCGGCTCCCTCGTCGACCGGCTCGGCATGCGGTACGCCCCCGCCGTCCTGCGGCTGATGGGCCCGCGGCAGGTGGCCCGCTACCGCCGCAGGATCGACCTCGCGGGCAACCCCGGCGGCCTCACCCTCGACCGCTACGCGGCCCGCCGCGCCGTCTACGGTGCGATCGGCGCCCTCGGCGGCCTGGTGGCGCTGCTCCAGGGCAGCTACTTCGCGGCCCTGCTCATGGTCGCCTTCGGCGCGCTGTGGTCCGAGGTCGGCATCTGGGCCGCGATCCGGGTGCGCAAGGACGCCATCGAACGGACCCTGCCGGACTTCCTCGACGTGCTGGCCGTCGTGGTCAGCGCCGGCCTCGGTTTCCGCCAGGCCCTGGACCGGGTGGCGTCCCGGTACGAGGGCCCCTGGGCGGACGAGATCCGCATCACCCTGCGTCAGATGGACCTCGGCATGAGCCGCCGCGAGGCCTTCGGGGAACTGCGCCGGCGCAACGACTCCGAGCAGGTCGCCATGTTCGTCACGGCCCTCCAGCAGGGCGAGGAACTGGGGGCGCCGATCGTGGACACCCTGGTCTCCATCGCCAAGGACATGCGCCGTACGGACGCCCAGAACGCCCGCCGCAAGGCGGCCCGCGCGGTCCCCAAGGCCACGCTGATGATCACCACGTTCATGGTCCCGGCCACCATGCTGCTCCTCGGCGCGGGCATGCTGCTCGGCTCCGGCACGGACTTCAGCTCGATCACGGGTGAGTGAGGGGCAGGGCGATGGCGCTGACGGCGATGACGCGCGGGTGGGGCGGCGCGGCGGGACGGGCCCGCGCCGACGCCCGTGACGAGGCACCGGAGGAGCCCGCCTCCATCCCCCTCCAGGTCAACGCCCTCCAGGCGATGTGCCGTCAGGTGTTCGGCTTCCGCCTCGCCATGATCGCCCTGGCGGCCCCCGCGGCCCTCCTCAACGCCTCACCGGGCCTGGGTGCCCGGCTGGTGGGCGCGGCCGTCGTCGTCACCTTCATGGGCTCGTACGTCCTCTTCCGCGACTGGGAACGCTTCGGCCCCCTCCTCCTGCGCCACCCCACCCTGCTGGCCGTCGACACCCTGCTCGGCACCCTGCTGCTGATCTCGGCGGGCCCGGACACCACGCTGGCGTACGTCAGCGTCTGCACCCCGCTGGTCGCCGGCATCGTCTACGGCTGGCGGGGCGGCGCCTGCTTCGCCTCCCTCCAGTCGCTGATCCTGCTGCTGGTCCACACGACCCTGGAGCGCGAGTCGGGCGCGGGGGTCGCCGAGCGGCTGCTGCTGCCCGGCTTCTGCGTCATCACGGGCGCCGCGGGCTCGACCCTGCGCGGCCTCATGCTCCGCTTCGGCGCGGCCACCCAGGCCCTGGCCGGCGTCAAGGCCCGTCTCGCCGCCACCGAGGCGGTCGCCGCCGAACGCGCCCGGATGGCCCGGGAGATGCACGACTCGGTCGCCAAGACCCTGCACGGCATCGCCCTCGCCGCCGACGGCCTGGCCCGCTCGGCGGGGTCGGCCCGCATGGACCCGGCCCTGGTGCGACAGCAGGCCGAACTGGTCGCCCGCGCCGCGCGCCGCGCCGCCGCCGAGTCCCGCGAACTCCTGACCGACCTGCGCCGGGAGACGGGCCCGGACCCGGGCCGAACCGTCGACGTCCTGGGTGAACTGAAGTCGCGCACCCGGGACTTCGCCGCCCGGACCGGCATGCCGGCCACCTACCGCCCGACGGGCGAGCGCATGACGCTCCCTCTGCCGCCGGCCGCGGCCCGGCACCTCCTCACGATCGTCTCGGAGGCCCTGGAGAACGCCCACCGCCACGCGGACGCCACCCGTGTCGAGGTGCGGGCGGGCGTCCGCGACGACGTCCTCGGCGTGAGCGTCCTGGACGACGGCAGCGGCCTCCCGCCCGGCACCACTCTCGAACAGCTGCGCAGCACGGGCCACTTCGGGCTCGTCGGCATGGCGGAACGCGCGGCCTCCATGGGCGCGCGCCTGCACGTCGGCCGAGGGCTGCACACCCGCGGCACGGAAGTACTGCTGCACCTCCCGCTCGGACCGGACCATCAGCGAAGGAGGCCGCCGGATGCCGGAGCCCCGTGAACCGATCCCGGCGCCCGCGCGCCGCGCACCCTTACGCGTGCTCGTCGCCGACGACAACCCCGTGGTCAGGGCGGGCCTGACGGCCCTGTTGTCGGGCCGCGACGACATCACGGTCGTCGCGGAGGCGGCCGACGGCCGCGAGGCCTGCGAGGCGGCAGCGCGCCACCGCCCCGACGTGGTCCTGCTGGACGTCCGCATGCCCGGAGTGGACGGCCTCGCCGCCCTGCCCCACCTGACCGGCCTCGCCCCCGTGCTGATGCTGACCTACAGCGACGAGCCGGAGACGGTCCAGGAGGCCCTGCGGCGGGGGGCGGGAGGCTATCTGGTCCACGGGGAATTCACCGTGGACCAACTGGCGGCGGCGGTACGCGACATCGGCGCAGGCCGGGCGCACCTCACCCCGACGGCGGCAACGGCGGTGCTCGCGCACCTACGGGCGTCGAGTGCGATCGCACACGATGAATCACCCTCAGGGGCCCATTTTCCAGGGACTTCCCCCAAAGCGCTTTCGCAACTGCAATCGCCTGTGGGACAGTCACGTCGGGGGTTCCGGCTCAGCGCGAGGGAGGCGGAGATCATGGACCTCATCGCGTCGGGGATGAACAACCAGCAGATCGCCGCCATGTGCTTCATCAGCGAGAAGACGGTCAAGAACCACATCAACCGCATCTTCGCCAAGCTGCACAGCACCAGCCGCTCCGAGGCGGCGGCCAAGTGGCTGGGAACGGCGGCGACGTCATGAGCCCCCGCCGCACCCCCGAGTGGGCCCGCAATTGGGCCCTGGGACCCTCTGCCGAGCCGCGCGTTCCGCTCTACGTTCCTGACACCGGTAGCGCCCCCAACGGAGAGGAACGCCATGAGCGACCTGATGCTGAAGACCGTCGTCGCGGCCAGGGTCCGGGTGAGCGGCTGGAGGAACACGACGGTACGGGCCGCCCGTCGCCGGGGCGGGGACCGGGGGCAGACGGCGGTGGAGTATCTGGGGATCATCGCGGTGGTGGTGGCGATCGTGGTGTTGATCGCGAACACGAACCTGGGGCAGACGATCGTGGACAAACTCAGGGCGCAGATCTCCAAGGTCGCACCCTGACGCAACAGTCTCGTGGGCACGGCGACGCAGGGCAGGTCTTCCCCATCTACCTCACGGTGGTGGCGGGCCTGCTCTTTCTCGCGTTCGCGTACTTCGCGGTCGGGCAGGCCGCGGTGAACCGCAGCGGAGCCCAGACCGCAGCCGACGCGGCGGCGTTGGCGGCGGCCCAGGAGACCAGGGACCAGCTCGCGGGCAAGTGGCTCGAGGCCGTTCTCGATCCCACACAGTGGCCGGACATCTTCGAAGGTGAGGTGGGTCTGGAGCCGTCGTGCTGGCGCGCCTACGAGCTCGCCGCGCAGAACGACGCGAGTGTGGACGACTGCAAGGACGGCCTCCGCACCACGGTCAGGGTCCGGGCGAACACGTCGGCCGGTGACTCCGTCATCCCCGTCACCAGCACCACGAGGGCACACGCCTCCGCCACCGCGGTGGTCGAGTCGCTGTGTTCGTTCGAGCCGCCGGGTGAAGGCGGCGACCAGAACACACCAGCGCCGGGTGAAGGGGCCGAGGAGAACACACCAGCGCCGGGCGAAGGGACCGAGGAAAACACACCAGCGCCGGTTGAGGAGGCCGGGGACGACGCACTGCCGGTGCTCACCTGTGGGGACGTGGACTGGGAGCTTGATCCGGAGGACCTCACCGACCTGCCCGGACCCGAGGACCTCTTCGACGTCCACCTGGTCACCGGCTGACGAGCGAACGACGAGTGGAGAAGGAAGCAGAGTGATGAGCATGCGGTTCACGGCGAAAGCCCGCAGGGGGATGGTCGCGCTGGCCGCCGTGAGCGGGCTGGTCCTGGGTGCGGCCGCCTGCAGCGGGGGCGGCGACGACGACAAGAAGCCGCAGAACTCGGCCTCCGCCTCCCGGGGCAGTGGATCGCAGCCGAGCGCGCAGGAAGGACAGTCCGCCGAGCCGTTGGCGGAACTGAAGGGCCCCAGCGGGCTCCTTCTGCAGATCACCTCGGCCGTGCGGGACGCGGGCGGCTTCGTCACGGTGAACGGCGCCCTGAAGAACGACAGCGGAACGGAGGCCGTGATCCCCTCCGCGTTGAGCGGCAACGAGACGGAGATCATCAACAACGGACTGTCCCTCGGCGGAGCCACCCTCGTCGACTCCAAGAGCAAGAAGCGCTACTACGTCCTCCGCGACACCGAAGGCCGCCCCCTGACGACCACCGGCTTCTCGACCCTCAAGGCGGGCGAGGCGATCGACGTCTTCCTGCAGTTCCCCGCCCCGCCCGCCGGCACCGCCGACGTCACCTTCCAGCTGCCGCTGTTCCCCAGCGCGGTCGTGAGGATCTCGGGGTGAGGCGGGCGATGACACCACGTCTCGTGCCGGCGGTCGTCACCGCCATGGTCGTGATCGTCGGTGCGGCCCCCTTCGCCCACGCCGACGGTCCCAGCGTCCCGCCCGGCACCGAACCCACCGCCACCGCCCCCGTCGAGGTCGATCCCAACGACCCGGACCTGAAGCTGCCCGAGGGCGCGACGCTCGCCGAGGCCAAGGTCCTCGACATCAAGCAGGTCGTCGAGGACGAGAGCGGCGACGAGCGACGGGAGGACACCAACGCCGACGTGACGTTCGCCCTCCAGGCGGAGGTCCTCTTCGGCAAGGACAGCGCGAAACTCGGCGCCGAGGCGAGGGCGCGCATCGCCGTGATCGCCGCGGAGATCAAGAAGCAGCGGACCGCCCGGGTCCGCGTCTTCGGCTTCACGGACGACCTCGGCTCCTCGGCCCACGGCGACGTGCTGTCGAAACAGCGCGCCGACGCCGTCCAGGCCGCCCTCGCAGGCGATCTGAACGACCCCGGCATCACCTTCGAGGTGCGCGGCTACGGCGAGCAGTACCCCATCGCCGACAACTCGACGGAGGCCGGCCGCAAGAAGAACCGCCGGGTGGAGGTCACGTTCCCGCGCACGGCGAGCTGACGTCCGGCCCTCCCGGCCCGGCCCCCGAAACCTCCACCTCCACCCGTGCGCCCGCCCGGACCCCCCAGCCGGCCATGGCTCCCGCCTCCGCCTCCAGCACGTGGCGTGACCGGACGCGGGGCAGCCCCAGGCGGCCCGGCGGCATCGTGCGGACGGCGATCACGGTCAGGCGGCGGTCCAGGTAGGCGACGTCGACGGGGATCCGCATGCCGAAGGTGTGGACGCTCCCGGCGGGGGTCAGCAGCAGCGCGCCCTCGACCCCGTCCCGTCCCAGCAGGCCCCTCGTCCGCGCGCGGTACGAGGCCGCGATCTCCAGCGGCACGCTCACCGCCGTCCCGCGGTCCCCCGGCACGGTCAGCCGGCCGTGCCCGTCACGCCAACGCCTCACGTTCCGTCCCCCACGTCCCACCCCTCGCGTCCCCACCGGCATACCCTGGCCGGCATCCGCCGAACCAGCGAGGTGCGCGATGGGCAACGTCGTCCTGTTCAGCTCGGTCTCCCTCGACGGCTACACCGAGGCGCCCGGCCGCGACATCTCCTGGCACCGCGTCGACGAGGAACTCCACCGGCACTTCAACGACACGATCGTCCGGTACGGCGCCCTGCTCAGCGGCCGGGTCACCCACGAGCTGATGGCCGACTACTGGCCCACCGCCGACCAGGACCCCGAGGCGAACGAGACCGTCGTCGAGTTCGCCCGCATCTGGCGGGACATGCCGAAGTTCGTGTACTCGCGGACCCTGCGGCACGCCGACTGGAACACCACCGTCGTCCGCGACGTCGTCCCGGAGGAGGTCGCGGCGCTCAAGGCGCAGGCCGACGGCGATCTGGCCCTCAGCGGCGCGCACCTCGCGGCGGCGTTCCTGGGGCAGGGGCTCGTCGACGAGTTCCGGATCTACGTCCATCCCGTCCTCGTCGGCGCCGGCACCCCGCTCTTCCCGCAGACCTCCGTCCCGGCCGACCTGCGTCTCGTCGAGCACCGGGCCTTCGGCAACGGGGTGGTGCTGCTCCGGTACGCCCGCGTCGGCGCGGCCGAGCGATGAGGGGTCCTTGCAGAAGGGAGCCCGGCTCGTGACGCCCGGCACGCACGCTCGCCTCGCGATCGCACGCACCGGACGCCGCGAGCTGATCGGCCGCCCCTTTTGTCCGGCGCTCTAAACCGGTTGTCGCGAGCCGGGGCGACCGCTAGGAAGGAGGCCATGACCGAACTCGGTGCCGTCTTCCGCCCCCAGTTGCCCCCCGAACGGCTGCGCGCCGTCGCCCGTCTCGCCGACGGGACCGGACTCGACGAGCTGTGGTTGTGGGAGGACTGCTTCCGCGAGGCCGGGATCTCGTCGGCGGCCGCCGCGCTCGCCTGGACCGAGCGGGTGCGGATCGGTGTCGGTCTGCTGCCCGTCCCGCTGCGCAACGTCGCCCTCACCGCGATGGAGGCCGCCACCCTGCACCGCATGTTCCCGGGCCGGGTCACCCTCGGCGTGGGCCACGGCGTCCAGGACTGGATGGGCCAGGTCGGCGCGCGCCCCGCGTCCCCGCTGACCCTGCTGCGCGAGTACACCCTCGCCCTGCGCGGCCTGCTGAACGGCGAGCGGATCACGACCGGGGGCCGGTACGTGACGCTCGACGACGTCGCCCTGGACTGGCCGCCTGAGGGAGGCGCCGAAGTGCTGGTCGGCGGGATCGGGCCGCGCACCCTGCGACTGTCCGGCGAGGTCGCCGACGGCACCGTCCTCAACGAGTCCTTCTCGGCGGAGGGCGTGCGCGAGGCCCGCCGGATCATCGAGGAGGGCCGGGCGGCGGCCGGCCGTCCCACGGCCGGGCACAGGATCGTCGTCTATCTCTTCGCCGCCACCGGAACCGACGCCACCGCCCGCCTGGAGCGCGAGCTGACCGCCACCGGCCTGGCCGGCACCCCCGGTCTCGGCGTCGCCGGTGACGCGGCCGAGGTCGCCGAAGCCGTCCGGCGCCTGGCCGACGCCGGAGCCGACACGGTCGTCCTGCTGCCGACGGCGGACGATCCCGACCCCGAAGGCTTCGTCCGGTTCGCCGGAGACGACGTCCGCCCCCTCGTGAAGTGAGCGCGTCCCCGTGAGTTCCCCGAACAACCCTCACCCCCGCTCCTTCGAGGACCTCGTCGCCGAGGGCGCCGCCGTCCCCACCGAGGGCTGGGACTTCTCCTGGTTCGAGGGCCGGGCCACCGAGGAACGCCCGTCCTGGGGTTACGCGGTGGCCCTCGCCGGCCGCCTGGCGGCCGCTCGGGCCGCGTTGGACGTGCAGACCGGGGGAGGGGAGGTACTGGACTTCGCCCTCGGCCGGGCCGCCCCCGCCGCCCCGGTCCTCGCCGTCGCGACCGAGGGCTGGCCGGCCAACGTCGCCAAGGCCACCGCCCTGCTGCGCCCGCGCGGCGTCGCGGTCGTCGCGTCGCCCGAGGACGCGCCGCTGCCCTTCGCGGACGGCACCTTCGACCTGGTCTCCAGCCGGCACCCGGTACGGCCCCCGTGGGAGGAGGTCGCGCGGGTCCTCGAACCGGGCGGCACCTACTTCGCGCAGCACGTCGGCCCGCGCAGCGTCTTCGAACTCGTGGAGTACTTCCTCGGACCGCAGCCGGAGGAGGTGAGTCACGGGCGTCACCCCGACCGTGAGCGCGCCGACGCCGAGGCGGCCGGCCTGGAGGTCGTCGACCTGCGGGCGGAGCGGCTGCGGGTGGAGTTCCACGACATCGCCGCCGTCGTCCACTTCCTGCGCAAGGTGGTGTGGATGGTGCCGGGCTTCACCGCGCCGGCGTACGAGGCGCGGTTGCGTGCGCTGCACGAGCGGATCGAGTCGGAGGGCCCGTTCGTCGCCCACAGCACCCGGCACCTGGTGGAGGCCCGCAAGCCCCGGGGGTGACGGGACCTCAGGCGTGCGGCCCGGCCGTCACCTCGCCGATCACCAGCTCGGCCCGCGCCTCCAGCACGTCCCCCACCCGCTCCGCCCGCTCGCCCAGCTCGCGTTCCTGCCGTGGCGTCAGCCGTCCGAGCGGCTCCACCGTGACCGTCGTACGGCGTCCCCGGCGTCGCTGGTGCCACACGCCGGCGACGACGCCGTCGACCAGCAGCACCGGGAAGTTGCCCGCCTGTCCGCCCGCCAGGGCCCGCCGTGAGGCGGCCCCCGGGAACAGCAGCGCGCGGGGCTGGGACGCGATGACGTACGCGTCGAAGTACGGCAGCAGCGCGACGCCGCGCGCGGCCGTGTCCGGGAAGTCCGTGTCACCGGCCGCCACCCACGCCGGGGCGCCCTCGAAGAGGACCTCCTCGATCTCCCCCTCCGCGGCCAGCTCCTCGAACAGCCCGCCGGCCCAGCGCGGCGGTGCGGCGAGCCACTGCGCGAAGTCCCGGGGCGTGGCCGGGCCGTAGGCGGTGAGGTGGAGGCGCACGACCGTGCGCAGTGCCTCCCGCGGCGGCAGCGGCGTGAAGTGCGGCGGCCGGGTGTAGGTCACCTTGCGGCCCCGGTTCGGGCCGAAGCACAGGACGCCCGCCTGACCGGCCCGGTGCAGCACCTGCCGCCAGCGCGGCCACATCGTCTGGAAGGCGGGCACCACCGGATCCCCGGCCCACGGGCCGGTGCGGGCGACGACCTCGGCGTCCAGCTCGTCCACCGTCAGGCACGTGCCGTCGAGCGCGTCCCCGATCGCCGCCACCACCCGTGCGGCCCGGTCCTCGTCGAGCCGCACGTCGGGGGCGAACGGGCCGGCGCCGGACGGTACCGCCGTCAGCGCCGCGCTCCACAACGCCAGTTCGCGAGCGGGAAGGAGATGGACGGTGCCGCGTGGTCCGTGCGTGCGCACCAGCGAGCGGTCCTCGTACAGCGCCGCCCGCACGTCCGCCCGCGTCACCCCCTCGGCCCGCACCCCGACCGACACCTCCGAGGCCGACGGAACCTGCGCGTGGGCACCCCGCATCGCCGCGACGACGTCCTCGGGCGCCCGGGGGCCCGGCGAACCGGGATTGGCCAGGAACTGTCGTCCGAGCCGCCGCGCGTTCGCCTCTCGCCAACCGATCCTCAGTGTCATGCGTTCGACGCTAGAGGGCGAAGAGGACGGATCCTGTCCTCTTCGCGGGTGACGCGCGGACAGGTGAACAGGACATTCCACTCAACGTGCCACAGAACGACCGGCAACCTCCACGCGGTTTCCACATCGTTATCGCGAACGACACGCATCAAGCCCCCGCCTCGCGTAAGTTCAAGCGCAGGCAATTCGCGTGAGCAAAGCTGCGCGGGCGTCACCGCGCAGTGGAGGGGGCTGCGCGGTGACGTTCGCGTCAAGGCGGTGGCCGTGCCCGGGTAGCCCGTCGGGGGGACGGCCGCACCTCCCGCCCGACCCCGCTCAAGCGGCCCCAAAACCTCCACTTCCGCCGGTGGAGGGTCCCCTTTGCCTGGGATTCCGCTGCCTTTCGGCCACGCATCACCCATGATTACCGCTTCCCGAGACCACCGCGGCGTCGTCGGGCGAATCCGGAGAGTAATTGTGGTGCGCCGATGCCCCCGTCATCCCTCACGAAGGGTTATGGTGGAAACCCCCCCTCGGGCCGGTCCGTCTCCCCCCCACGGACCGGCCCGTTTTTTGTGCCCGCTCCCGGGTGCGTCGCGTGCGGACCGACGCTTCGACCGACCCCGGCGTCCTGACCCGCGCCCCGCGGGGGTAGGCTTCCGCCTCGCGGGGACCCGTATCCGCAACGGAGGGGCTGACATTCACGTGAACCTGCGCGACAAGCTGCGCGGCCTGTTGGTGAGGCTGTACGCGCGCCGGGTGGAAGGCCACCTGGACCACGCTCAGGTGCCCAAGCACATCGGCGTCATCATGGACGGCAACCGCCGCTGGGCGAAGGCCGCCGGCTCCACCACCGTGCACGGCCACCGCGCGGGCGCCGAGAAGATCGAGGAGTTCCTCGGCTGGTGCTCGGAGACGGACGTCGAGGTCGTCACCCTCTGGCTGCTCTCCACCGACAACTTCGACCGCGCGAAGGAAGAGCTCGTCCCGCTCCTCGGCATCATCGAGGACGTCGTGCGCACCCTCGCCGCGGACGGCCGCTGGCGCGTGCACCACGTCGGCACGCTCGACCTCCTGCCCGCCGGGATGCAGCGCACCCTGAAGGAGGCCGAGGAGGCCACCGCCCCCGTCGACGGGATACTGGTCAACGTCGCCATCGGCTACGGCGGCCGTCAGGAGATCGCCGACGCGGTGCGCTCGATGATCCTCGACGCCCACGACAAGGGCGTCGCCATGGAGGACCTCGCCGACTCCGTCGACATCGACATGATCGGCCGCCACCTGTACACCGGCGCCCAGCCCGACCCCGACCTCGTCATCCGCACCAGCGGCGAGCAGCGGCTGTCCGGATTCATGCTGTGGCAGACGGCGCACTCGGAGTACTACTTCTGCGACGTCTTCTGGCCGGCCTTCCGCAAGGTGGACTTCCTGCGCGCCCTGCGCGACTACGCCGCCCGCCACCGGCGTTACGGCGGCTGACCCGCCCGTCGGGCCGCACCTCACCGCACCCCGGAAAACATCCCGGGTACCCCTGTCGGGTGCGGACGTAACACGGAGTTCACCGGCGCGCCGTCATATGCCGTGGCATGGCGGCGCGTCTTCGAGGGCATAAGCCAAGCAGGTCGACGCCCGAACCACGGGTGTCGGATCTCAGCGGACGGCACGGGGCCGTCCGCCCGGGAGGCCCTTTGCACCAGCCCGATCGTGCGGTCAGCACGGACGCAGCGGAGGGCCGGTTCTCGGCCCGTGCAGGCGGCCGACTTCCGGTCCAGCTCCACTCCGTCGCTCCCCGACCTCATCCGAGGGGGTACGTCCTTCCGTGGTGACCAGCACAAAGCGCCACAAGCCCGACCGGCGCACCTACGTTCTCGACACCAGCGTCCTGCTGGCCGACCCGAACGCCCTGACCCGCTTCGACGAGCACGAGGTCGTGCTCCCCATCGTCGTGGTGACGGAGTTGGAGGCCAAGCGGCACCATCCCGAACTCGGCTACTTCGCCCGGCAGGCGCTGCGCCTGCTCGACGACTACCGGGTGAGGTACGGACGCCTCGACGCCCCCATCCCGATCGGGGAACTGGGCGGAACCGTTCGTGTCGAGCTCAACCACTCGGACCCCAGCGTGCTGCCCACCGGCTACCGCCTGGGGGACAACGACTCACGCATCCTCGCGGTCGCCCGCAACCTGCAGGCCGAGGGGTTCGACGTCACCGTCGTGTCGAAGGACCTCCCGCTCAGGATCAAGGCGTCCTCCGTCGGGCTCCTGGCCGAGGAGTACCGGGCGGAACTCGCCATCACGGACTCCTCCGGCTGGACCGGGATGTCCGAACTGACGCTCCCGGGCGAGCAGGTGGACGTCCTCTTCGAGGAAGGCCACGTGTACGTCCCGGAGGCCGCCGAACTGCCCGTGCACACCGGTCTGACCATCCAGTCCGAGCGCGGAAAGGCGCTCGGCCGGGTGACGCCCGAGGGCACCGTCCGTCTGGTGCGCGGCGACCGGGAGGCGTTCGGCATCAAGGGGCGCAGCGCCGAGCAGCGCATCGCGCTCGACCTGCTGCTCGACCCGGACGTCGGGATCGTGTCCATGGGCGGCCGGGCCGGCACCGGCAAGTCGGCGCTCGCGCTGTGCGCGGGTCTGGAGGCGGTCCTGGAGCGCCGCCAGCACCAGAAGGTGATGGTCTTCCGTCCGCTGTACGCCGTGGGCGGGCAGGAGCTCGGCTATCTGCCGGGCAGCGAGGCCGAGAAGATGAGCCCCTGGGCGCAGGCGGTCTTCGACACCCTGTCGGCGGTCACCTCGCGCGAGGTCATCGAGGAGGTCACCGCCCGCGGCATGCTGGAGGTCCTCCCGCTCACCCACATCCGGGGCCGCTCGCTCCACGACGCGTTCGTGATCGTGGACGAGGCCCAGTCGCTGGAACGGAACGTACTGCTGACCGTTCTGTCCCGAATCGGCGCCAATTCGCGGGTGGTTCTCACCCATGACGTGGCGCAGAGGGACAATCTGCGCGTCGGGCGTTACGACGGTGTCGTCGCCGTCGTGGAAAAGCTGAAGGGGCATCCGCTCTTCGCGCACGTCACCCTGAACCGGTCCGAGAGGTCCCAGATCGCGGCCCTTGTGACCGAAATGCTGGAGGACGGGCAGGTCTGACCGCACTGCCCCAGGATGCGGGCGTCCTGCGGGAGTTGGCGCCGTCCGGCAAAGGCTGCGAGCCTAGCCGGGCGGCGCCTTCGCGTGTGACCGAACGCTGAAATCCCTCAACGCAAACCGGATGTGAGCTTTCACACGCAACTCGGAATTGCCACCCGGCGTCGGGTTACGGCAGAGTCTCATTCCTGTCAGGCCCCGCATACGACACACCTGTATCGCCAGCGGTACGGCACCACGCAGAGCGGCACCCCAAACTCCATACCGACGTCGTATGCCGCCCGCGCACCACGCGGCGCTCCCCGCGGGAGTCGCCCACCGGGCCCGCGCCTCCCGTGACCCCGCAGTTGGGAGGCCAGCGTCAAGGGCACGATTGCGTCCGCCAGGGTCACCGAAGCGGGCGATGCTGGAAGGAAAACCGTGTGAGCCGGATCTCGGTCCGGGGATTCGCAGTGGCCTCGGCCACGGCGGTCACCGCTGTCGGAAGCGTCGTCGGCGTTGCCTCGGGCAGCACCGCGCAGACCAACGACGCAGAAACGACGGCAAGCGACTCGACGCTCCTCGCGGACATACCCGTCGGCCACCAGGCCCAGGTGCAGACCGCGTCCCTGACGCAGCAGGCGAGCATCCAGGCGATCGCCGCGGACGAGAGCGCCAAGAAGGATGCCGAGGAAGCGGCCCGCAAGGCCGCCGCCGAAACCGCCATCGCGAAGAAGAAGGCCGCCGAGAAGGCGGCCAAGGAAGCCGAGGAGCGGGCCGAGCTGAAGGCGGCGGCGAGCCGCAGCAGCGCCGACTTCCCGATCCAGAGCTCCTACAGCATCTCCCAGATCCAGGCGATCGCGGCGCAGATGGTCCCCAGCGGTCAGTTCCAGTGCTTCAGCAACATCGTGGACCACGAGTCCGACTGGAAGATCGACGCGGTGAACCCCTCCTCCGGCGCCTACGGCCTCTTCCAGGCCCTGCCCGCCTCCAAGTACTCCTCCGCGGGCGCCGACTGGCGGACCAACCCGGCCACCCAGATCAAGTGGGGCCTCAACTACATGAACGACCGCTACGGCAGTCCCTGTGACGCCTGGGCGTTCTGGCAGGCCAACAACTGGTACTGAGCCCGGGCCGACACCCCGCTCGACCTCGACAGCCCCTCCCCGTCTCCGGGGGAGGGGCTGTCGCCCTGTACGGTCTAAGAGCTCCGACCAAAAGGGGAGCCCGGCTCGCGACGCCCGGCACGCACGCTCGCCGCGTTGCCGAAGGTCCCCTGGTGGCTCGGCCACGAGGAGCTTCCGGCGCCTTGCGATCGCGCGCACCGGACGCCCCGAGCTGATCGGCCTCCCCGTTTGTTCGGAGCTCTGATGCCGACCGCTCCAGGGGGGAGTGGTGGGGCGAGACGGGGGAAGAGGACGGATCATGTCGCGAGTGCCAGGGTGGCTCGGCCGGCTCGGCGCCGGTCTGACGGAGATGGGGGAGCGGCTCGACGAGCGCCGCGCCGAGGCCGAGCGAGCGGGCCGGGACGGCGGCGAACCGGAACCGGCGCCGCTCCAGACCCCGGTGGAGGAACTGCCGCCGCCCGCACCGCGCCCCGACCCCGCACAGGTCGTACCGTGGGGCGTCCGCGTCGCCGCCGAGGCCGGCTGGCGCCTGCTGGTGCTCGCCGGAACCGTCTGGATCCTGATGAAGGTCATCAGCGCGATCCAACTCGTCGTGCTGGCCTTCGTGGTGGCGCTGCTGCTGACCGCCCTGCTGGAGCCCACCGTGGGCCGCCTCAAGCGCCTCGGCGTGCCCCGCGGGCCCGCGACGGCGCTCACCGCGATCCTCGGGTTCGTCGTCATCGGCCTCATGGGCTGGTTCGTGACCTGGCAGGTCATGGAGAACATCGACAACCTCTCCGACCAGGTCCAGGACGGCATCGACGACCTGCGCCAGTGGCTGCTCGACAGCCCCTTCCACGTCACCGACAAGCAGATCAACGGGATCGCCGAGAACCTGCGGGAGGCGATCGGCGCCAACACCGAACAGATCACCTCGGCCGGTCTGGAGGGCGTCACCGTCGTCGTCGAGGCGCTCACCGGCATCCTGCTGGCGTTCTTCTCGACGCTGTTCCTGCTCTACGACGGCAAGCGCATCTGGGAGTGGACGCTCAAGCTGGTGCCGGCGGCGGCCCGTCCGGGTGTGGCGGGCGCGGGTCCGCGGGCCTGGGCGACCCTCACCGCGTACGTCCGCGGCACGGTGGTGGTGGCGCTGATCGACGCGATCTTCATCGGTCTGGGCATCTACTTCCTCGACGTGCCCATGGCCGTCCCGCTCGCCGTCTTCATCTTCCTGTTCTCCTTCATCCCGCTGGTCGGCGCCGTTGCCTCCGGGGCGCTGGCGGTGGTGGTGGCGCTCGTGACGCAGGGCGTGTTCACCGCCGTGATGACGCTGATCGTCGTGCTGGCCGTGCAGCAGATCGAGGGTCACATCCTCCAGCCGTTCATCCTCGGCCGCGCCGTGCGCGTCCACCCGCTGGCGGTGGTCCTGACGGTGGCCGCCGGCGGCATGATCGCCGGCATCGGCGGCGCGGTGGTCGCCGTACCGCTGGTGGCGGTGACCAACACCGTGGTGGGCTATCTGCACGCCTACTCCCGCGAGGCGGCTCTGCGGCACGCGGTGCCGCCCCGTGGGGCCACGGCGGTGGACGTCGCCCCCGTGAGCCCGCCCCCGGCGGGCCTGCCCCCGGTGAGCCCGCCCCCGGTGGGCCCGCCCCCGGTGAGCCCACCCCCGGTGAGCCCACCCCCGGTGGGCCCACCCCCCGGGGATGCGCCCCCGGACCCCCCTTCCGCCTGAACGGTTCGTCCCCGAGCGCCGGACGGTGCGGCCGGCCGGTTCCCGGGGTCCGTCGACGCGGCATGCCGAAGGCCCCGCCCACCGAGGTGGACGGGGCCCTGACGAAGCGGCTCACTCGGAGAGAACGGCCTCCGCGTCGAGCGTCACGCCGACCGCCTGGATCACCGAGGCGATCTTGAACGCCTCCTGGATCACCTCGCGGTCGAGGCCCGCCTTGCGCAGCACCTGCTCGTGCGAGTCGAGGCACATGCCGCAGCCGTTGACGGCGGACACCGCGAACGACCACAGCTCGAAGTCGACCTTGTCGACACCCGGGTTGCCGATGACGTTCATCCGCAGACCGGCCCGCAGGTTGCCGTACTCGTGGTCCGACAGCAGGTGGCGGGTGCGGTAGAAGACGTTGTTCATCGCCATGACCGCGGCGGCGGCCTTCGCGGCGGTGTACGCCTCGGGCGAGAGGTTCGCCTTCGCCTCCGGCTCCAGCTCGCGCAGGACGATCGGGGAGCGCGAGGCGATCGCGGTCGCGAGGACCGTGCCCCACAGCTGCTGCGCGGGCAGGTCGGAGTTGCCGATGACCGAGCCCAGGTTGAGCTTCAGGTCCTTGGCGTAGTCCGGTATGCGGGACTTGAGGGAGTCGAGGGGCATGTCAGGTCACTCCCCGGCCAGCAGCTTGACCGGGTCGAGGGTGTCCTCGCCCTTGGTCCAGTTGCACGGGCACAGCTCATCGGTCTGCAGGGCGTCCAGCACCCGCAGGACCTCCTTGGGGTTGCGGCCGACGGAGCCCGCGGTGACCATCGTGAACTGGATCTCGCGGTTCGGGTCGACGATGAAGACGGCGCGCTGCGCGAAGCCGTCCTCGCCCTCGATGCCGAGGTCGCGCATCAGCTCGTGCTTGGAGTCGGCCATCATCGGGAACGGCAGGTCCGTCAGGTCCGGGTGGTCCTTGCGCCAGGCGTGGTGGACGAACTCGGAGTCACCGGAGAAGCCGAGGACCTGCGCGTCGCGGTCGGCGAACTCGTCGTTCAGCTTGCCGAAGGCGGCGATCTCGGTGGGGCACACGAAAGTGAAGTCCTTGGGCCACGCGAAGACCACGAGCCACTTGCCCTCGTAGGACTTGTGGTGGATCTGCTCGAACTCCTTGCCCTGCTCCAGCGAGACGCAGGCGGTCAGTTCGAACTCGGGGAACTTGTCACCGACAGTGAGCACACGCTCTCCTTGCAGCGAGGAACCGTCCGGATCGCGGACGTTTCCCATGGGTTGGACTGCCCCGATGCTGGCACAGCATGCATTGATTAGAGAAATCGCTACACTCGGTCATGGTGATCGGAGGAGGTTATCAGTGACCGTAGGTAATGCCGGGGCCAAGAGGCGGCAGCCCAGTCTGGCCCAGTTGCGGGCCTTCGCCGCCGTCGCCGAACACCTGCACTTCCGGGACGCGGCCGCCGCGATCGGCATGAGCCAGCCCGCCCTGTCCGGCGCGGTGTCCGCGCTGGAGGAGACACTCGGCGTGACCCTCCTCGAGCGTACGACGCGCAAGGTGCTGCTCTCCCCGGCGGGCGAGCGGCTCGCCGCGCGCGCCCGGGCGGTGCTGGCGGAGGTCGGTGCGCTGATGGAGGAGGCGGAGGCGCTGCGGGCACCGTTCACCGGGGTGCTCCGCCTCGGGGTCATCCCGACCGTCGCCCCCTACCTCCTGCCCACCGTTCTGCGCCTGGTCCACGACCGTTACCCGCACCTCGACCTCCAGGTCCACGAGGAGCAGACCGCCACCCTCGTCGACGGCCTGAACACCGGCCGGCTCGACCTGCTGCTGCTCGCCGTCCCGCTCGGCGTGCCCGGTGTGGTCGAACTGCCCCTGTTCGACGAGGACTTCGTGCTCGTCACGCCCCTCGACCACGGGCTGGGCGGCCGGGAGGGCGTCCCGCGCGAGGCACTGAAGGAGCTCAACCTGCTGCTCTTGGACGAGGGCCACTGTCTGCGCGACCAGGCCCTCGACATCTGCCGTGAGGCCGGCCGCGAGGACGCCCCGGTCACCACCACGGCCGCCGGCCTGTCCACCCTCGTCCAGCTCGTCGCCGGCGGTCTCGGCTGCACCCTGCTCCCGCGCACCGCCGTCACCGTCGAGACCAGCCGCAGCACCCAGCTCCTCACCGCCCGCTTCGCCGACCCGGCCCCCACCCGCAGGATCGCCCTGGCGATGCGGTCGGGGGCGGCACGGGGCGCGGAGTACGAGGAGCTGGCGGGGGCGCTGCGGGGGGCGCTGCGGCCGTTGCCGGTCCGGGTCGTCGACCGGTGAGGACGGGCCGGCGGTCACACCGACGCCCCACGAGAAGCATCGAGGCCGGCGCGCGGGCAACTTCCGTCAGCCGGAAGCGGGTCGCGCATCCGCCGCTGGAACGTCCGCTCCCGTACCGGCCGTGAACACGAACGGTCCCTCCCCGGTGGGGGAGGGACCGTTCGTGCACCGTGTGCTCACTCCGTGCGCAGTCCGTCCGCCCGCATCAGACGGGCCAGCGGCGGCAGGCTCAGCAGGGTGACGATCAACACGACCGCGGCCCCGATGCCGGTCATCGACAGCACGCTCGCCCAGTCCACGCCCACCGGAGTGTCGGTCATCCGCAGCAGCACCGCGCCCAGGGTGATGCCCACGACACAGGCCAGCACCAGTCCCAGCACGATGGGGATCGCCGTCTGCCACAGCACCGACAGACCCAGCGTGCGGCGCCGGGTGCCGAAGGCGACCAGGGACGACAGCAGCTTGCGGCGCTCGCGCAGCTGCTCCAGCTGCGACACCAGCAGGCTCGCCCCGATGAGCGCCAGCACGGCGGTGGCGCCGACGAGCAGTCCGGTGCGGATGGAGGTGTACTTCGAGGACTGCTCGGTGGCCGACCAGGTCATCGGGTTCGCCAGCGGGTCCACCTGGACCGCGGTGTTGCGGGCGTACTCGAGGGCGTCGGGCACGGACCGGTCGATCGAGAGGTAGAGGGCCCCGCTGACCGACTGCTCGACCCCCGCGGGCACCGTGCTCGGAGTCATCAGGAAACCGTCCCGTTCGTACCCGGTCGGGTCCTTGATCGAGCGCACCGTGCCGATTCCGGCCGGAACCGTCCAGACGACCTCCGGGCCGTCGGAGGACTTCTCGATGTACAGCTTCCGGCCGGGCTCGTTCATCGCCTGCCCGTCCTCGGAGTACTCGTTGCCGTCGAGGACGAACAGGTCGCCGTCCTTGCACGAGGGCAGCTCTGCGACCTCGCGCAGCGCGTCGCAGTCGCCCACGGTCAGCTGGGTGGACTGCGCCGGGCCGTTCTCGGTGCGCCAGGACGTGTCGCCGAAGTAGCCCTCCCACAGGGCGGTGACCTTGCTGACGCCCTCGGTGTCGGCGAACTTCCGGACGGTCGCGGCCATCGGGGCGCCGTCGGGCAACGACACCGACATCTGCGCCCGTTCCACGTCCCTGCCGGTGGACTCGGTGTAGTCACTGTCGACGCCCGCGAACAGCATCTGCAGGGCGATCGCCCCGGCCACCGCCACCGAGATGCCGTTGACCATCCGGGCGGCCGTACCGCTGCTCAGCTGGAGCCGTCGCACGGCCAGTTGCCAGGCGATTCCGCCGGGGCCGAGGCGGGCGACGACCGCCTCCACCAGCCACGGCAGCAGTGCGGTGACGCCGACGAGCAGCAGCAGGACGCCACCGGCCACCAGGTACTGGTTGAAGTCGCCGTTGCCGCGGCCCTGCCCGATCATCGGGTAGAGCATCGCCAGGCCGGCCAGCGGCAGCAGCAGCCGCCACCACAGCCGGCGCCGCGAGGGCTTCGCCGCCCGGACCACGCCGAGCGGCTCGATCACCACACCGCGCAGCGCGAAGAGGGTGACCAGCACGGCGGCCGTCGGGACCGCGACCGCGACCAGCGCGGCCAGCGCCGGGGAGGGGTTGAGGTAGCTGGGCCACACGCTCACGCCCATCAGCTCGACCGAGCCCGCCACCTGACGGACGGCCAGGAAGAACCCCGTGCCGAGGACCAGGCCGAGCAGGGAGCCGGCCATCGCCTCGCCCGCCGCGATCCGCCGGGTCATCCAGCCGTCGGAGCCGACCAGCCTGAGCGCGGCGAGCCTGCGGTCGCGCCGCTCGCCGCCGAACCGTACGGCCGCCGCGATGAACACCGCGACCGGCATCAGCAGCATCACGATCACGACGAGGTTCAGCAGGACCAGCACCGGGTCGGCCCTCTCGGGCGACGGGTCCACCTGCCCGAACGCGTCCAGCCGACGCGCGACCGAGTCGAGGTGCCCGGCGAGTCCGGTGGCACCCGCGTAGAAGGAGAGCTCCTGCGAGCCGATCAGCCCGCTCTCCCCGATGGTCCCGACGATCCGGTACGGCAGGCGCTCGCGCAGCAGCTTCGCCCCGTCCGAGGCGAGCAGTTCCTTCAGCGCGGGGGAGACCAGCATCTCGCCCTTCGCCGGGTACGCGCTCACCCCGGGAGGCAGCGGGGCCCGCGGCCCCTCCGGCTCCACCAGCCGTCCGCGTACGTCCCTGTGCCGGAACGTCGTGTCGGCGTTGGCGATCAGCAGGGTGCCGTCGCCCTTCGCCGGCGGGTGCTCCGTGAACGTGTAGTCCATGCGAGCCTGCTCCCGGTCGTGCCGCACCGAGAGCGCGTTCGGAAGCGCGGTCGACAGCAGCAGCAGCGCCACGCCGAGACCGACGCCCACCGCCGTCAGCACGGCCCGGATCCACCCCTCCCGTCCGCCGGCGAAGGCGAACCGGACCCCCAGGGCCAGATCCCGGAACCACTGGCTCGATCTCATACGACCCGCTCCATGTCCCGCGACCTGCCGTCCCGTACGACGATCTCGCGGTCGGAGTAGGCGGCCACCCGCGCCTCGTGCGTGACCAGCACCACGGCCGCGTTGGCCGAGCGGGCGGCCTCGGTGAGCAGTTCCATCACGCGCTCGCCGTTGAGCGAGTCCAGGGCGCCGGTCGGCTCGTCGGCGAACACCACCCGGGGACCGGTGACCAGCGAGCGGGCCACGGCGACCCGCTGCCCCTGCCCGCCGGAGACCTCGCCGGGCCGCTTCTTCGCCAGGTCGTCGACCTCCAGCCGCTCCATCCAGCCGAGGGCGGTGCGCTCGGCCTGCCTGCGCGCGGTGCCGTTCAGCCGGAGCGGCAGGGCCACGTTCTCCACGCAGGTCAGCTCCGGCACCAACTGCCCGAACTGGAACACGAACCCGAACTCGGTGCGCCGCAGGGCGCTGCGCCCGGCGTCGCTCATCGTCGCCAGCTCCCGCCCGTCGTAGGTGATCGAGCCCGAGTCGGGCGTGACGATCCCGGCGAGGCAGTGCAGGAGCGTGGACTTGCCGGACCCGGAGGGGCCCATGACGGCGACGACCTCGCCGGGGTGGATGGAGAACTCGGCGCCGTCCAGCGCCATGGTCGGCCCGTACGCCTTGCGCAGTGCCTCGGCGGCGAGCAGCGAGCCCGCGGGTGCGCTCACGCGGTCACCGCCTCGCGCAGCTTCTCGAGGCGCGCGGCGGTGAGCTCCAGCCAGCGCAGATCGGCCTCGAGGTGGAACAGGGCGTGGTCGCAGACCAGCTGGTCGGCGAGGTCGCCCCGGCGCTTGCGGTCGGTCAGGATGCGCATGCTGCGCAGGTGCTCGGAGCGCTGGGTGTCGAGGATGCAGGCCGCGTCGCGGTGGGTGAGCAGGGCGAGGACGACCTTCGTGTACAGCGTCGACTGCAGGTACGGCTCGGGCTTCTCGGGCGTGGCGAGCCAGCGGGCGACGTCGGTGACGCCGGCGTCGGTGATGGCGTACCGCTTGCGCTCCGGGCCGCCGCCGGCCTCGATGCCGTCGACTTCGACGAGCCCGTTCTTCAGCAGCCGGGACATCGTCGAATAGACCTGGCCGTAGTGCAGCGGCCGGTCGTGACCGAACTTCTCGTCGAAGGCCCGCTTCAGGTCGTAACCGTGACGGGGCCCGGACTCCAGGAGTCCCAGGAGGGTGTGACCGATGGACATGCCAGAGACTCTACACCCGGTGTATACGCGGGGTGTATACGCGGGGTGCGCAGGTGGCGGCGGGGTGTGGGAGTGCGCAGGTGGCGGTCGATTGTCACTGTTCTGCTACAGCGCCGGACTCCGCCGAGGCGGGCTCCGGCGCTCACGAACCGTGCGGCGGGCGAGGGTGCGTTCCGTTCAGGCCGACGGCGGTCCGGGGGAGGAGCTCCCCGGGGGGCGTCCCCGGCGGGGCAGCGGCCCGGTGTCGCCCGGCAGCCGCCCCGCCTCCTTCAGGGCCCTCCGCAGCAGGAACTCGATCTGCGCGTTGGCGGACCGCAGTTCGTCCCCGGCCCAGCGGGCCAACGCCTCGTACACCGCGGGATCCAGCCGCAGCAGCACCTGCTTGCGCTGCTGCCGGCCGTGAGGGGCCGAACCCCCGGAGGGAGCCGTCACTGGTAGAGCGTCCCGGTGTTGAGCACCGGCTGGGGCGAGCGGTCCCCGCACAGCACCACCATCAGGTTGGACACCATCGCCGCCTTCCGTTCCTCGTCGAGTTCCACGATGTCCTGCTCGGCGATCCGGCTGAGCGCCGCCTCGACCATGCCGACCGCGCCGTCGACGATCTCCCGCCGTGCCGCGACCACCGCGCCCGCCTGCTGCCGCTGGAGCATGGCGGAGGCGATCTCCGGAGCATAGGCGAGGTGCGTGAAGCGGGACTCGACGATCAGCACCCCGGCCGCCTCCACCCGCGCGTGCAGTTCGGCCGCGAGCTTCTCGGTGATCTCCTCGGCGTTGCCTCGCAGCGAGAGCGCGTTCTCGTCGTGGGCGTCGTAGGGGTACTCGATGGCGATGTGCCGGACCGCCGCCTCGGTCTGGGTGGAGACGAACTCGAAGTAGTCGTCCACCTCGAACATGGCCTGCGCGGTGTCGTCCACCTTCCACACGACGACCGCGGCCAGTTCGATCGGGTTGCCGTAGGCGTCGTTGACCTTCAGCACCGCGGTCTCGTGGTTGCGGACGCGGGTGGAGATCTTCTCGCGGGAGGTGAAGGGGTTGACCCAGCGCAGCCCGTCCTCGCGGATGGTGCCGCGGTAGCGCCCGAAGAGCTGCACCACCCGCGCCTCGCCCGGGGCGACCGTGTTCAGCCCGCACAGCGACAGGAACGCGGCGAGGGCGAGGACGACGCCGCCGGCGATCAGCACGGCCCTGGCGCCGGTGGCGTCCACCGCCGCGCCGCCCAGGACGATCATCGCCACGCCGCACAGCAGTCCGAGCGCCCCCAGCAGCAGGGCGATTCCGCCGCTCATGCTGCGGGCCGGGAACTCGTGGACGCGCGGGGCGGGCATCTCGGGCGCGTCGACGGTGGCCGACAGGTCGTGTCCGGTCATGGGATCCCCCGTTTCCGGCACTCCGCCGGCCGTCCGGCGGAGTGCGTTAGCTTCTTCCTAGCTAAGTGATATCACTTTATCGCGGGATGGCAACCCTGAGCGCCTCTCGTACGTCGCTTCCGGTGGAGCGGTGCGCCGGTTCCAGGGGGCGGGGTGCTGATTCTCACGCCCGCCCGGGCCCCGCCAGGGCGCCCTTTGTCATAGAGAGCGGTGTTAGCTTTCTGAGCTGACCTGCCTCCGGGCACCGGAGTGACGGCCGAGTAGGAAGCGGAGCGAGCGGACTCATGGGACGAGCGGAAGAGAGACGGGCGCGGCAGCGTGGTGGCCGCCGCGCGGCGCCGAAGAACCGCTCGTCGCGGGCGGCGGCTCCCCCGTCGTCCACCGAGTCGGCGACGCCCGCCGACAGCGCGACGGGCGCGGCCACCGCGACCGCGACGACGACAGCGACGACGGCCGCCGCCGGAGGCCGCGCGGCGGCCCGCAGGAGCGCCAGGAAGGGCGGCAGGGCGGCCAAGGGCGGCAAGGACGACCGCAGCCCGATACGCAGGCTCTTCACCTGGAAGAAGATCCTCGGCACCTTCCTCGGCCTGTGCCTCCTCGTCATCGGCGCCTTCGTCGTGCTGTACATGACGACGCCGATCCCCCCGGCCAACGCCGACGCCACCCTCCAGAGCAACGTCTACAAGTACGCCGACGGCACGCTCCTGACCCGCGACGGCAAGCTCAACCGGGAGAACGTCGACCTCGCCGAGATACCCAAGGACGTCCAGCGCACCTTCGTCGCCGCCGAGAACAAGAGCTTCTACAACGACGCCGGCGTCGACCTGAAGGGCACCGCGCGCGGCATGCTCAACACCCTCATGGGCAAGGGCGCGCAGGGCGGCTCGACGATCACCCAGCAGTACGTCAAGAACTACTACCTGACGCAGGAACAGACCGTCACGCGCAAGCTGAAGGAACTGGTCATCTCCCTGAAGCTGGACCGGGAGGAGTCCAAGGACTACATCCTGGCCGGTTACATCAACACCAGCTACTACGGCCGCGGCGCCTACGGCATCCAGGCCGCCGCCCAGGCCTACTACCGCGTCGACGCCGCCAAGCTCACCGTCGAGCAGGGCGCCTACCTCGCCGCGCTGCTCCAGGCCCCCAGCCAGTACGACTGGGCCGCCGCCAGCCCGACCGGCAAGACGCTCGTCCAGCGGCGCTGGAACTACGTGCTGAACAACATGGTCGAGGAGGGCTGGCTCGACAAGGCGAAGCGGCAGGCCATGACGTTCCCGGTGCCGCAGGAGCCCAAGGCCGCCCCCGGTCAGGAGGGACAGGTCGGCTACCTGATGAACGCGGCCAACAACGAGCTGGAGAGGCAGCTCGTCGCACAGGGCCTCGCGCAGAGCAGGACGGAAGCCGAGGCGATGGTCAACGCCGGCGGCTGGAACATCACGCTCAACATCGACAAGAAGAAGCAGCGGGCGCTGGAGGCCTCCGTCAAGGAGCAGCTGACCAGCAAGCTCGACCCGAAGAAGCGGCCGGTGGACGGCGACGTCCAGGCCGGTGCCGTCTCCGTGGACCCGAAGACCGGCGCGGTCGTGGCGATGTACGGCGGCGTGGACTACGTCAAGCACTTCACGAACAACGCCACCCGCACCGACTACCAGCCCGCCTCCACCTTCAAGCCGGTGATCCTCGCCGCGGCCCTGGACCAGGGCGCGGTGACGCAGGACGGCAAGGAGATCACCGCGAACACCGTCTACGACGGCACCAGCAAGCGCCCGGTCGTCGGCAGCGACATCGGCTTCGCCCCGGAGAACGAGGACGACGTCGACTACGGCGACGTCACCGTGCAGACCGCGATGAACAAGTCCATCAACTCCGTCTTCGCGCAGATGGGCGTCGACGTCGGCATGGACAAGGTGCTCAAGACCGCGCAGGACCTCGGCATGGACACCGAGGACCTCAAGGCGGTGCCCGCCCAGACCCTCGGCACCATGGGCGCGAGCCCGCTGCAGATGGCCGGCGTCTACGCCACGCTCGACAACCACGGTCTGAAGGTCACCCCGACCCTCATCAAGTCCGTGCAGAACAGCGCTCACACGGTGAAGGCGGCCGACCCGATCGGCGAGCAGGTCATCGACCGCGAGGCCGCCGACTCGGTCACCTCGGTGCTCACGGGCGTGGTCGACGACGGTACGGCCAGGAAGTCCGTGCGGGACAACCCGCTGCGCAACGGCCAGAAGGTCGCGGGCAAGACGGGCACCTCCGACAACAACAAGTCGGCCTGGTTCACCGCCTACACCCCCGACCTGGTCACCTCGGTCGGTCTGTTCGGCGAGTCCGCCAAGGCCCCGCACCCCCAGGTTCCGCTGACCGGCGCGACGAACGGCCTGACCTCCGACAAGGGCCGCGTCAACGGCGGTGGCTTCCCGGCGCAGATCTGGGCGGCGTACACCTTCGGCGTCTCCACCAAGGTCACCAAGTTCGACCTGGAGACCGACCAGGGTGCCGCGGTCCAGCCGACCGTCACCGCGAGCCCGTCGCCGTCGCCGTCACGGGAGCCGTCCGAGACGCCGACCACCCGGGAGCCGACGTCCAGCGCGCCCTCGCCGTCCCGGAGCCCGTCCCCCTCTCCGACGACGGAGGAGCCCACCGCGTCGCCGACGACGGAGGAGCCCACCGAGTCGCCGACGACGGGCGAGCCGACGACGGACGAGCCCGCGAACCCGCTCGATCCGCAGTTGGGCCAGTAGGGACGTGAAGGGGGCGCCCGGTGCACACCGGGCGCCCCCTTCACGTGCCGGGCGCGGGCCCGAGCCGGGCCCCCGCGTGCCGGACGACCCGAGGCGGTGTGCCCGCCGACCCCGCGGCCACGTCCGCGGCGGCGCCCGAACGACACCCCCTAGCTGCGGTTCAGCTCGAACCAGACGACCTTCCCGGTGCTCAGCCGGGTCGCGCCCCACCGCCGGGCCAGGCGGTTGACGAGGAACAGTCCCCGCCCTCCCTCGTCGGTGGCCCGCGCCTGCCGCAGCCGGGGCAGCTGCGGCACGTCGTCCCCGACCTCGCAGCGCAGCACGTCGGTCCGCAGCAGCCGCAGGGTCACCGGCCGCGTGGCGTAGCGCACCGCGTTGGTGACGACCTCGCTCACCAGCAACTCCACCGAGTCGCTCAGCTCCTCCAGCCCCCAGCGGGACAGCGCCCGCCGGGCCAGCCGACGGGCCCGCCCCGGTGCCGCGTCCTCCGGGTCCAGGAACCAGTACGCCACGTCGCTCGGCGCGATCCCGTCGAAGCGGGCGGCGAGCAGCGCGATGTCGTCGTCCCGGTCGCCCGGCCCGAGCATGTCCAGCACCTCGTCGCACAGGGCTTCCAGGGGCGGCGGATGGTCCGGACCGGTCAGCTGGGCGGTCGCCGCGAGCTTCTCGCGCAGTTGTTCTATGCCGGTCGCCACGTCCCGCAGCCGGGACTCCACCAGGCCGTCGGTGTACAGCAGCAGCGTCGCCCCGGCGGGCGCGTCCAGCTCCACCGCCTCGAAGTCGACGCCGCCGACACCGATCGGGGCGCCCGGGGGCACCCGCAGCACCTCGGCCCGGCCGCCCAGGTGCAGCAGGACGGGCGGCGGATGGCCGGCGTTGGCGATGGTGATGCGGTGCGAGACCGGGTCGTAGACGGCGTACAGGCAGGTCGCCATGCGGTCGGTGCCCAGGCGTTGGGCCTGCTCGTCGAGGTGGTGCAGCACCTCCTGCGGCGGCAGATCGAGCCCGGCGAGGGTCTGCGCGGTGGTCCGCAGCTGCCCCATGATCGCCGCACTGGTCATGGAGTGCCCCATGACGTCGCCCACCACCAGCGCCACCCGGCTGCCCGGCAGCGGGATCGCGTCGTACCAGTCGCCGCCGACCCGCGCGGTCTCCGCGGCCGGCAGATAGCGGGAGGCCAGCCGGACGCCGGTCGGGCGCGGCAGGGTCTCCGGCAGCATCGTGCGCTGGAGTTCGTCGGCGATGTACGCCTCACGGTCGTACAGCACCGCCTTGTCGATGCCGAGGGCGCTGTGCGTGGCGAGCTGGGCGGCGACCAGCAGGTCGTCGTTCTCGAAGGGGAAGCGCTCCGGACGGCGGATGAAGACGGCCGCGCCGATCACCCGGCGCCGGCCGCGCAGCGGCGCGAGGATCGCCCGCTGGCCGTCCGGAATCTCCAACTGGCTGTCCTCGCCCAGAAGCTCGGGCAGGGCGGCGCGGGCGGCCGGGGTGTCGGCGAACACCGGGCGCACCCCGCGCAGCACCTCCGTGAGCGCGCCGCCGGGCCGCACCTCGCACAGCTCCGCGATCGCCGCCGACAGCTCGGACAGCTCCGGCGCCTCCGGCGGCACGGCCAGCGCGGCGAACCCGTTCTCGGTGTCCCGTTCCTCCGGGATCCGGTCGGTGCGCCGCAGCCGCAGCACGACCCGGTCCGCGACCGGCCGTTCGTCACCGACCGGCAGCGGATCGCGCAGGTAGACCAGGATCGCGTCGGAGAAGGTCGGCACGGTGGCCCGGCACAGTCCCATCACGATCTCGTCGAGGTCCAGGCCCCGGGCGATCCGCCGGGTCGCGGCGCCGACGAAGCGCAGCCGGTCGCCGTCCCGCCGCATCGGCGTGGGCCGGCCGGGCTGCGCGCCCTGACCGCTGCGGCGCTCCTGCCCGCTCGGAACGTGCTCGGGTCGCGGCTCGGCACCCGGCTGGACCGGAATCGACTCGGGCACGGGGCGCGGGCGGTGGCTGTCCATCTCGGCGGCCTCGGGCTGGGAGTGCTCGGTGTCGGAACCGGCCGGATCCTTCCCCTTCCCACTGGGGACGGGGGATCCCGGCGCGGTGGTGCCCGGCGCCCCGTCGGTGCGGGCCTGGGCGGTCGCGGACGTCCCGTCGGTGCGGGCCTGGGCGGTCGTGGACGGTAAGGCGGGGGAACCCGGCGCCGCGGGTGCCGGGGTACGCAGGAGCGCCCCGCGGGGGTCCGTGGGGTCCACGCCCTGAGGGCGGTCGTAGGAGGTGGGCTGCTCCGTCACGCGTGTCGAATCCGTCCGTTGGGGGCTGCGCGCCGCGCGTGCAGTCGGTCCCGCAGAAATGCCGATACCCGGAATACGTGTCCCCGGAACGGAATTCCCGCGTGGTCAGAGGCTGTTCCTGTGTCACCGGTGGACCGGGTGCGGCCCGTGGGACCGCAACCGCCGGCCCCGCCGGTGTTGCCCTCGTACCCCTCGCTCACGTCCTGCCGCCCCTCGGTGACGTTCGGTCAGACCCGGCGCCTGCTCCGGGAGTTGCTCCTGAGTGCTCTTGCGGAGGACGATCCTACGTTTGTTGCCCGGGGGCGCATCAAGGGTCTCATGTGGACAGGTGCGCGGGCGTGCGGTCCCAGTCCTCCGGCAGCAACGGTACGTCCCACGACGGATTCGGGCGCCAGTGCTGCCAGCCGTCACTGAACGGAGACCCCCAGGCGCGGATCACCTCGACCGCCGAACGGCCCGCCTCCTGGACCCGTTCGGCCACCGACGCGTCCATCAGACCGTCCTGCTGGGCCTGTGCGAACTCGTCCTCGTCACGCCAGTCCCACGTGCGGTCCGGGTACACGCAGATGTCCAGGAAGTGGTCCTCGGAATCCACACCGCCGTCCCAACGGGCCAGCGGTTCCTCCAGGTTGACGTACCAGTTCTTGAACTGCCAGCCCGGGTCCCAGAACAGCCACACCGACCAGGGCTCGCCCGGCCGGGCCAGCTTCAGCACGCCCGTGCCCGACCAGCGGCCCAGGGCCACCGCGCGCGGCTTGGTGTAGCGCGTGCGCAGCGGCTCCTGGTGCAGCGGCCTGCCGTCGGCGAGCACCGGCCTGACGCACCGGGTGCCCGGCGCCATCCACACCGCGAGCAGTTCCTCGTCGTCCCGGACCACGGTGACGGGGCGGGCGATGTGGAAGCCCGTGCCGCCGTTCTCCCGGTACCGCCACAGGATCTGCTCCCCGGGCTCCCAGAAAGCCGCCGCACCGCCCGTTCCCACGCGTCTCACCGCTCCACCGTCTGCCATGCACAGATATTAGGTGCCATGGCCATACGACGCTGCGGCGCGTGTCACGGTTCTGCGCGCCGGGCGCGAATCGTCACGGGCGTGTCATCCGCAGGACATCCAGCGCCTCGTCGAGCTGGCGGAGCGTCAGGTCGCCGCGCTCCACGTACCCTCCTTCGAGGACCGCCTCCCGGATCGTCTTCCGTTCGGCCAGCGCCTTCTTGGCGACCTTCGCGGCCTCCTCGTACCCGATGTACTTGTTCAGCGGGGTGACCACCGACGGCGACGACTCGGCGTACTCGCGGGCGCGTTCGCGGTGGGCGACGATCCCGTCGACGGTCCGGTCGGCCAGCAGGCGCGAGACGTTGGCCAGCAGCCGGATCGACTCCAGCACGTTCTTGGCGATGACCGGGAGCATGACGTTGAGCTCGAAGTTGCCGGCCGCTCCCGCCGTGGCGACCGTGGCGTCGTTGCCGACGACCTGCGCGGCCACCATCAGCACCGCCTCGGGGATGACCGGGTTGACCTTGCCCGGCATGATCGACGAGCCCGGCTGGAGGTCGGGCAGGGTGATCTCCGCGAGGCCCGTCCTCGGCCCCGACGCCATCCACCGCAGATCGTTGGCGATCTTCGTCAGTCCGACGGCGATGGTCCGCAGCTGCCCGCTCGTCTCGACGACGCCGTCCCGCGCGCCCTGCGCCTCGAAGTGGTCGCGTGCCTCGGTGAGCGGCAGCCCGGTGGCGCGGGCGACCTCCTCGATCACGGCGGCCGGGAAGCCGGGCGGGGTGTTGATGCCGGTGCCGACGGCCGTGCCGCCCAGCGGCAGCTCCGCGAGCCGGGGCAGGGACGCCGTCAGCCGTTCCACGCCGTAGCGCACCTGGGCGGCGTACCCGCCGAACTCCTGACCCAGCGTCACGGGCGTGGCGTCCATGAGGTGGGTCCGCCCCGACTTCACCACGTCGGCGAACTCCTCCGCCTTGCGCTCCAGCGCGGCGGCGAGGTGCTCCAGGGCGGGGATCAGGTCACGGGTGACGGCGGCGGTGGCGGCGATGTGGAGGGAGGAGGGAAAGACGTCGTTGGAGGACTGCGAGGCGTTGACGTGGTCGTTGGGGTGCACGTCCCGCCCGAGCCGCTCGCTCGCCAGTGTCGCGACGACCTCGTTGGTGTTCATGTTGGACGAGGTGCCGGAACCGGTCTGGAACACGTCCACGGGGAAGTGCTCGTCCCAGCGGCCCTCGGCCACCTCGGCCGCCGCCTCCTGGATCGCCTCGGCGATCTCCTTGTCCAGCACGCCCAACTCGGCGTTGACCTTCGCGGCGGCGCCCTTGATGCGGGCGAGCGCCTCGATGTGCGCGCGCTCGATGCGCTGCCCGGAGACGGGGAAGTTCTCCACCGCGCGCTGCGTCTGCGCCCGCCACTTCGCGTGCGCGGGGACGCGGACCTCGCCCATGGAATCGTGCTCGATGCGGTAGTCGGTCATACCCGGTACAGCGTGGGGGAGGGCGGGGTTGTTCCGGGGCTGGGCCGTTCGGAGGCCGACGCACGCCGGCGGGGTTGTCCCGGGGGTTTCGCAGGCCGACGCACCGCCCGCCGGTTCGGGGCCGCCCGTCCGCCGGCTCGGGCCGCCCGCCCGGCGTTTCGGGACGGGGCCCGTCCGGCGCCGGGGCGCCGGCCCCCGGGAACGGGACGGCGGGGGCGAGGGAAACCCCGTCGCCCCCGCCGTGCGCGGTGCTACGCCAGCCCCGGTCCCCGCACCGGGATCGAGGTGAACGTCGGCGCCGGGGCCGGGTCCTTGAAGAAGTCGTTGCCCTTGTCGTCGACGACGATGAACGCCGGGAAGTCCTCCACCTCGATCTTCCAGACGGCCTCCATGCCGAGCTCCTCGTACTCGACGACCTCGACCTTCTTGATGCAGTCCTGCGCGAGACGCGCGGCCGGACCGCCGATCGAGCCGAGGTAGAACCCGCCGTGCGTCCCGCACGCGTCGGTGACCTGCTGCGACCGGTTGCCCTTCGCCAGCATCACCTTCGAACCGCCCGCCGCCTGGAACTGCTCGACGTAGGAGTCCATGCGCCCGGCGGTCGTCGGACCGAACGAACCCGACGCGTAGCCCTGCGGCGTCTTCGCCGGACCCGCGTAGTACACCGGGTGGTCCTTCAGGTACTGGGGCATCTCCTCGCCCGCGTCCAGCCGCTCCTTGATCTTGGCGTGCGCGATGTCCCGCGCCACGACCAGCGGCCCGGACAGCGACAGCCGGGTCTTGACCGGGTACTTGGTCAGCTCGGCGAGGATGGCGTCCATCGGCTGGTTCAGGTCGATCCTGACGACGTCGCCGTCCGACTCGAGGTGCTCGTCCGTCGTGTCCGGCAGGAACCGCGCCGGGTCGGTCTCCAACTGCTCCAGGAAGACGCCCTCGGCGGTGATCTTCGCGACGGCCTGGCGGTCGGCCGAGCAGGAGACGGCGATGGCCACCGGGCAGGAGGCGCCGTGCCGCGGCAGCCGCACCACGCGCACGTCGTGGCAGAAGTACTTGCCGCCGAACTGCGCGCCGATGCCGATCCGCTGCGTCAGCTCGAAGACCTTCTCCTCCAGTTCCTTGTCCCGGAAGCCGTGTCCGAGCGGCGAGCCCTCGGCCGGGATCTCGTCCAGGTAGTGCGCGGAGGCGTACTTCGCGGTCTTCAGCGCGTACTCGGCGGAGGTACCGCCGACGACGATCGCCAGGTGGTACGGCGGGCAGGCCGCCGTACCGAGCGAACGGATCTTCTCCTCCAGGAACTTCATCATGGAGGCCTCGTTCAGGACGGCCTTCGTCTCCTGGTAGAGGAACGACTTGTTGGCCGAGCCGCCGCCCTTCGCCATGAAGAGGAACTTGTAGGCGCCGCCGTCGGTCGCGTACAGCTCGATCTGCGCGGGGAGGTTGGAGCCGGTGTTCTTCTCCTCCCACATGGTGAGCGGAGCCATCTGCGAGTAGCGCAGGTTCAGCTTCGTGTAGGCGTCGTAGATGCCCCGGGAGAGGGCCTCCTCGTCGCCGCCGCGCGTGAGGACGTTCTGCCCGCGCTTGCCCATGACGATCGCCGTGCCGGTGTCCTGGCACATCGGCAGCACACCCGCCGCCGCGATGTTCGCGTTCTTCAGCAGGTCCAGCGCGACGAACTTGTCGTTGCCCGACGCCTCGGGGTCGTCGACGATCCGCCGCAGCTGCGCCAGGTGGGCCGGGCGCAGGTAGTGCTGGATGTCGTGGATCGCCTCCTCGGCCAGCTTGCGCAGCGCCTCCGGCTCCACCTTGAGGAACGTCCGCCCGTCGGCCTCGAAGGTGGAGACACCCTCGGAGGTCACCAGCCGGTAGGGGGTGGTGTCCTCTCCCATGGGGAGCAGATCGGTGTACTCGAACTCAGGCATCGGTGCCCATTCCTCACTCGACAGAGACGGCGGCTGGCCTCCATTGGCAGCGTCCACCAGCGTAGGACCTGCCGGGAAGGGCGAGCCTGTGAGGTAAGGCTCAGTTCGGCCGGGGGAGGGGCTATCGCGATCTATCGTGTTTCGGTACGCTGCTGGCGTGGACCTTCAGAAGCAGACCGAACCGCGCGTGGCGGTGACCGAGTTGCGCGCGTCGGACGCCGATCGTGACCGCATCGCCGACATCCTGCGCGAGGCCCTGGCCGAGGGCCGGCTGACCGCCGAGGAGCACGCCGAGCGCGTCGAGGGCGTGCTGTCCGCCAAGACGGTCGGCGCGCTGGACGTGTTCATCCGGGACCTGCCCGCCGCGCACGGGCGGCACGCCCCGCCGCACACGGCGGCCCCGCCCCGCCCCGCCCTCACGGGTATTCCCGCCGACCCGGACGACAACCTGGTCGCGATCTTCAGCAGCGCCGTCCGCAGGGGCCGCTGGCGGGCCGGCCGCCGCATCCACGCCTACGCGGTCTTCGGCAGTGTCGAGATCGACCTCAGTGAAGCGCTGTTCGAGTACCAGCAGGTCGCCATCAAGGCGTTCTCGGTCTTCGGCAGTGTGGAGATCCGCGTCCCGGAGAACGTCTCGCTGCGCGGCACCGGCGGCGGTGTCCTCGGCAGCTTCGAGGTGGACACCCTGGACTCCCCGGAGCCGGACGCCCCGGTCGTCCACGTCGAGGGCTGGGCGATCCTCGGGAGCATCGAGGGCCGGCCCAAGCGCGGCAAGCTCGTCGCGGACATCCTCGACCGTGTCCAGCGCAAGGTCGACAGGAGTTTGCGCAAGCACCTGGACCGTTGACGGTTGTGAACGAGACCCCAACCAGCGCTGCGCACGCGGCGGTTGGGGACTCAGTGCATAGGCGCGCGCACAGCGGGTAGGCCTTGCTGCATCGTCTCTCGCTCGCGAAGCCGTCGTCAGGAGTAGACCGTGCTGCAACCGCCGCATTCGTCCCTGCAGGTAGCCGCCGTTCCGGCCCAGCGGGTACCAGCGCGCGACAGGGACCAAGACGCTCCTTGGCACACCGAGGCCGTGTGCCGGCGCGACGAGGCAGGCCTGTTCTTCGCCCCCTCCAAGGAACCCACCGCCGCCCGGCTCTCGCGCGAGGAGGCCGCCAAGCGGGTCTGCGCGCGCTGTCCCGTCATGGTGGAGTGCCGCGAGCACGCGCTGCTGCAACCCGAGCCCTACGGCGTCTGGGGCGGCCTGACCGCCGCCGAACGCCGCGTGGTCCTCGCGAGGCGCCGTCGCCGCGACATGGAACTGAAGAACACGGCGCGGGCGACGAACAGGATCGCGGCAGCGGGCTAGGAGCTAGGGGGTGTCGCTCGGACCAGGTTTCAGGGCGTCCGCGGCACGATCCGAACGACAGGCCTTGGCGCCGAACGCGACCGGGCAGACGAAAGGGGCGCCCCTCCGCACCGGGGCGCCCCTTTCGACGCCGGGACAGGGCGGCCGACGGTCGCGGCCGCCGTGCTCCCGGCGCTCTCTCCCTACTTCGCGCGATCGAAGTCGATGGCGGAGTAGGCCCGCAGCTTGCTCAGCCGGTGCTCGGAGTCGATCCGCCGCACCGTCCCCGACTTCGACCGCATCACGATCGAGTCGGTCGTCGCGGTCTCCGACCGGTACCGCACCCCGCGCAGCAGCTCTCCGTCCGTGATGCCGGTCGCGACGAAGAACACGTTCTCGCCCTGCACCAGGTCCTCGGTGGTCAGGACGCGGTCCAGGTCGTGGCCCGCGTCGATCGCCCGCTGCCGCTCCTCGTCGTCCTTGGGCCACAGCTTGCCCTGGATGGTGCCGCCCAGGCACTTCACGGCGCAGGCCGAGATGATGCCCTCGGGGGTGCCGCCGACGCCGAGCAGCAGGTCGACGCCGGTGCCCTCGCGCAGCGCCAGGATCGAGCCGGCCACATCGCCGTCCGAGATCAGCTTGATGCGCGCCCCGGTGTCCCGGATCTCGTTGATGAGGCCCTCGTGCCGCGGCCGGTCCAGGATGACGACGGTGACGTCCTCCGGCGTGCCCCGCTTGGCCTTGGCGACCCGGCGGATGTTGACCTCGACGGGTGCGTTGATGTCGACGAACTCGGCGGCCTCGGGGCCGGTGACCAGCTTGTCCATGTAGAACACGGCGGACGGGTCGAACATCGCGCCCCGCTCGGTGGCCGCGAGGACGGCGATCGCGTTCGGCATGCCCTTGGCCGTCAGCGTGGTGCCGTCGATCGGGTCCACGGCGATGTCGACCTCGGGGCCGGTGCCGTCGCCGACGCGCTCGCCGTTGAAGAGCATCGGGGCCTCGTCCTTCTCTCCCTCGCCGATGACGACCACGCCGTTCATCGACACGGTGGAGACGAGGGTCCGCATCGCGCGCACCGCGGCGCCGTCGGCGCCGTTCTTGTCGCCGCGACCCACCCAGCGGCCCGCGGCCATCGCCGCCGCTTCGGTCACCCGGACCAGTTCCAGGGCGAGGTTGCGGTCGGGGGCCTCGGAGGGGACATCGAGTTCGGACGGCAAGTGATGATGCTCGGTCATCGGAGCGCACCTTTCTGATACGACGACGGCCGGATGAGGGTTCGAGGGCCGACTCTATCGTCCGTCCGACAAAATGAGCAGGGGACCCCACGGATGAGCGCAGCGGGCACCTGCGACGATGGGGGGCGTGGCAGGTTCGAAAGGCAAGGCGCAGACGGTCCGGGACATGGTGCTCTCCCTGGGCCTCATCATGGTCGCGGGCGTCGTCATGTACCTCTTCATCCCGCACGACGACAGCACCCCCGAGGTGAAGCGGGTCGACTACCGTGTCGAGCTGCTCACTGCACGCCGTGCGGCGTCCTACCCGGTCGCGGCGCCCGAGGGCTTGCCGGCGGCCTGGAAGGCGACCTCCGTGCGGTACCGCGGGGACGACTTCGACGCCTGGCATCTCGGCTTCCACACCCCCGACGGGGAGTACGTGCAGGTCGAGCAGTCCACTCGGAAGCGCTCCGAGTTCATCGACGAGGCGACCCAGGGCGCCCGCAGGACGGACCGCACGGAACAGCTCGCCGGCCGCACCTGGACCCGCTACGCGGACGGCCGCTACGACGCCCTCGTCCTGGAGAGCGCGGACGGCTCGACGACGGTGGTGGCCGGCACGGCGTCCTGGGCCAAGCTGGCCCAGATGGCGGAGTCCCTGAAAACCGGGTGATTCCGGGCCGACCGGCCGCGGCCCCCTGCGGGACCCGCCCGCGGGCGCTGCCGGGCCCCCACCTGAGGCCTTGACGTCGTGAGCCCGGCCCGCGCCGGCGGGCACCCGCACGGCGCGACGGAGGCCCCCGGCGGCGTGGTGAACGCGTCGCCGGGGGCCTCCGTCGTGCCGGTGCCCGGGTCAGACCGTCGTCACGACCTGCTCGTAGGCGAGGCGCGGGGAGCGCGGGTAGGAGGCGTTCTCGCCGGGCTTGCCGATGTTGACGACCATCAGCGGGGTGTGGTCGTCGTCCAGGAACTCCTTGCGGATGCCCTCCGCGTCGAAGCCCGTCATCGGACCGGCGGCGAGCCCGGCGGCGCGGACACCGACGATGAAGTACGCGGCCTGGAGGGCGGCGTTCAGCGTCGCGGCGCTCTCACGGGCGGCGCGCTCGGCGAAGAAGACGTCCTTGGCCTGCGGGAAGGCCGGGAACAGGGTCGGCAGCTCCTCGTGGAACTCGTTGTCCGCGGCCAGGATCGCGACCAGCGGGGCGGAGGCCGTCTTGGCCTGGTTGCCCTCGGCCATGTGCTGCACCAGGCGCTCGCGGGCCTCGGGGGAGCGGACCAGCGTGATGCGCAGCGGCGTCTGGTTGAAGGCCGTCGGGCCGTACTTGACCAGGTCGTAGATCGCCTGGACCTGCTCCTCGGTCACCGGCTCGTCGGTGAAGGTGTTCGCGGTGCGGGCCTCACGGAACAGCAGGTCCTGGGCGGCGGAGTCGAGAGCGAGAGACATGCGTGAACTTCCTGGAGTACGGATGCGAAGTACGTGTCCGCCCGGCCCGCTTCCAAGGAAGGCCGGACCGGCTGACGTCCTCGACGGTACGCGATAGAAGTTCAATGTTCAACAAAATGGGTGGTGACGCGCTTCACAGCCGAACCACCCGCTACTCGCCCTCGGCCGCCTCCTCCTCCGCCAGCGCCGCGTCCAGCCGCGCCCGCGCCCCCTCCAGCCAGCGCCGGCACACCTTGGCCAGCTCCTCGCCGCGCTCCCACAGGGCGAGGGACTCCTCGAGAGTCGTCCCGCCCGCCTCCAGCCGGCGGACGACCTCGACCAGCTCGTCGCGCGCCTGCTCGTACCCGAGCGCCTCTTCCACCTTGTCGGTCATCCACTCACCCTAAAGATCGACTCGTACATCACAGATCACGGAACACGGGTCACGGAACACCGGGTCACGGAACACGGGTCACGGAACACCGGGTCACGGAACACGGGTCACGGAACGCGGATCACCGGTCACGGACCCGGCCCCGTCACGGCTCGACACGCACCGTGAACTCGCCCTCGGCCACCCGCGCGCGCAGCGTCTCGTCCGCCGCCACCTCGCCCGGGTCCCGCACCACGTGCCCGTCGGACCGCTGGAGCACGGCGTACCCCCGTTTCAGCGTCGCGGCCGGGGAGAGCGCCACCACGCGCGCGTGCGTGTGGGACAGCTCGGAGTCCGCGCGGTCCAGGAGATGCCCGAGCGTGCGCCGCGAGCGGCCGACGAGCGACTCCACGTGGTCGGACCGCTCGTCGAGCATCCGGTGCGGATCCTGTATCACCGGCCGGGCCAGCGCGTGCGCGAGCCCGCGCTCCTCCCGGTCCACGAACGCCTCCATGCAGCGCCGTGCCCGCCCGCGCAGCATCCGCACCCGCTCCAGCTCCTCCCCGACGTCCGGCACGACCTTCTTCGCCGCGTCCGTCGGCGTCGAGGCCCGCAGGTCGGCCACATGGTCCAGGAGCGGATTGTCGGGCTCGTGTCCGATCGCCGACACCACCGGCGTACGGCAGGCCGCGACCGCCCGCACCAGCTGCTCGTCGGAGAACGGCAGCAGGTCCTCCACGCTGCCGCCGCCGCGCGCCACGATGATCACGTCCACCTCGTCCAGCCCGTCCAGCTCCTTCACCGCCTGGACGACCTGCGGCACCGCGTGCACCCCCTGCACCGCGACGTTGCGGACCTCGAAGCGGACGGCCGGCCACCGGTGCCGGGCGTTCTCCAGCACGTCCCGCTCGGCGGCCGACGCCCGGCCGCACACCAGCCCGACGAGCTGCGGCAGGAACGGCAGCGGCTTCTTCCGCTCCGCCGCGAACAGCCCCTCCGCCGCGAGGGACTTCTTGAGCATCTCCAGCCGCGCCAGCAGCTCCCCGACGCCCACCGGCCTGATCTCGGCCGCCCGCAACGACAACTGCCCCCGCGGCGCGTACCACTCCGGCTTGGCGTGCACGACGACCCGCGCGCCCTCGCCGACGACGTCCGCGACCGCGTCGAACACCTGCCGGTAGCACGTCACGCTCACCGAGATGTCGTGCGAGGGGTCCCGCAGCGTCAGGAACACGACGCCCGCGCCCGGACGCCGCGACAACTGGGTGATCTGCCCCTCGACCCACACCGCGCCGAGCCGGTCGATCCACCCCCCGATGAGCCGCGAGACCTCACCGACGGGCAGCGGCGTCTCGGCGGACGTGTTCAGAGCCATGCCCGCGAGCGTAGTGGCCGCCACCGACAACCAGGCCGTGCGCGTCCCGTCCCGCGGCCGTCGCCTCCCGCCGCGCCGGTGTTCTCCGTCCCCGTCCCGCGGCCGTCGCGTCCCGCCGCGCCGGTGTTCTCCGGCCCCCCGAACGCGGCCTTACGATGGGACGCATGACTGCTTCGCCTGGCCGCCGCCGTGTCCTGCTCGCCGCTCCCCGGGGCTACTGCGCGGGCGTCGACCGCGCCGTCATCGCCGTCGAGAAGGCCCTGGAGCAGTACGGGGCACCGGTCTACGTCCGGCACGAGATCGTCCACAACAAGTACGTCGTGCAGACCCTGGAGAAGAAGGGTGCCGTCTTCGTCGAGCGGACCGAGGAGGTCCCGCCGGGCAACATCGTGATGTTCTCGGCGCACGGTGTCGCGCCCGTCGTCCACGAGGAGGCCGCCCGCGGGCAGCTGGCCACGATCGACGCGACCTGCCCGCTGGTCACCAAGGTCCACAAGGAAGCCGTCCGGTTCGCCAACGACGACTACGACATCCTGCTGATCGGTCACGAGGGTCACGAGGAGGTCATCGGCACCTCCGGCGAGGCCCCCGACCACATCCAGCTCGTCGACGGCCCCGGGGACGTCGCCAAGGTCGAGGTGCGCGACCCGTCCAAGGTGGTCTGGCTCTCCCAGACCACCCTCTCCGTCGACGAGACGATGGAGACGGTCGACGCCCTGAAGGAGAAGTTCCCGCAGCTCATCTCCCCGCCCAGCGACGACATCTGCTACGCGACGCAGAACCGTCAGCTCGCGGTGAAGCAGATGGGCGCCGAGGCCGAGCTGGTCATCGTCGTCGGCTCGCGCAACTCCTCCAACTCCAAGCGGCTCGTCGAGGTCGCCAAGCTCGCCGGCTCGCGCGAGGCCTACCTCGTGGACTTCGCGAGCGAGATCGACGAGGCCTGGCTGGAGGGCGTGACCACGGTCGGCGTCACCTCCGGCGCCTCCGTCCCCGAGGTCCTCGTCGAGGAGGTCCTGGCCTGGCTGACCGAGCGCGGCTACGGCGACGTCGAGCTGGTCAAGGCCGCCGAGGAGTCGATCACCTTCTCGCTGCCCAAGGAACTCCGCCGTGACCTGCGCGAGGAGGCGGCGGCCCTGGTCGCCGAGCGCGGCGGGTCCGGTCCCTCCCCGGCGTGAGGACGTGACGGTCCGTCCGGCGTCGTAACGTGGAGCCATGCAGATCTTCGGCGTGGACATCGGTGGATCCGGGATCAAGGGCGCTCCGGTCGACCTCGACAGAGGCGACCTGGCGCAGGAGCGCTTCAAGGTGCTGACCCCGCACCCGGCGAACCCCGAGGGGGTGGCCGACGGCGTCCGGCAGGTCGTCGAGCACTACGGCTGGACCGGTCCGGTCGGCCTCACCTTTCCCGGCGTGGTCACCGGCGGCTCCCACATCCGCACGGCGGCCAATGTCGACAAGAGCTGGATCGACACCGACGCGCGGGCCCTGTTCAGCGAACGGCTCGGCGGCCTGCCGGTGACGGTGGTCAACGACGCCGACGCGGCGGGCGTCGCCGAGATCGCCTTCGGCGCCGGCCGCGACCGTAGCGGCACGGTCATCCTGCTGACGTTCGGCACGGGCATCGGCAGCGCCCTCTTCGTCGACGGCGTCCTCGTCCCCAACACCGAGCTCGGCCACCTCGAGCTGCACGGCCACGACGCGGAGAAGCGCGCCTCCAGCAAGGCCAAGGAGGACGGCGACCTGACGTGGGAGCACTGGGCGCACCGCGTCCAGAAGTACCTCGCCCATGTCGAGATGCTCTTCTCGCCCGAGCTGTTCATCATCGGCGGCGGGGTCAGCCGCAAGGCGCAGAAGTTCCTCCACTACATCGAGGGCATCAAGGCGGAGATCGTCCCCGCGCAGCTGCAGAACAACGCCGGGATCGTCGGGGCGGCGATGCGGGCGGCGAAGGACAGCTGACGGCTGCCCCTCCCTCGAGGTCCGGGGCCTGTCTGTCGTCCGCGTCATGCCGTGGACGGCGGGGTCGGCACCCCGGCGTGGCGAAGCACTACCAGCGGCCGGTGAGGGGCGGCCGCCCGCCGGGCCGGGGCCGACGCACGGCCCCGGCCCGGGGCCCGTGCACCGCCCCGGCCCGGCGGCGGGCCCGGCTCACCCGGCTCACCCGGCGCACCAGCACGAGCACCGCCGCGGCCAGCGTCCCCCCGTACAGCCAGCCGACCTGGGTGGCCAGGGCGGTGACCAGGGCCATCAGCCGGGATCCGAAACCGTCGCCGACGTCGGTCAGGGGCAGCAGGCCCAGGGCGAAGGCGATCGGCAGCACGACCGGCGCGGACAGCAGCTCGCCGTGGCGCACCCAGGCCGCGGTGAGCAGGCACACGGGCACGAACAGCACGCCGTACGCCGTCGGCGAGCCGCCGAGCAGCAGCCGGTCGAGCCATCCGCACAGGAGCATGAGCACCCCGCTGAACAGTCCGGCGCCGAGGCCGGTGAGCCGGGGGTCGGGCAGCCGGCGCAGGGCGGCCACCACGGGCGGGACGGGACGCGCGGCGCCGGCGCAGGGGCGTGCGGGCCCGGCGGGGGCTCTGCCGGACTGCCTCGACGGCCCCGGCGGCCGCACACGCACCGAACCGTTCCTGTACCGCGGGGGTCGCGTCCTGTGTGGCTCCACCGGTCCAACTTAGGTGGGGTCGCGGGGCGGGCGGGGCCCGGGACACGCCGTGGGAAAAGACCTCGGCCACCTGTTCGCCGGCCCCGCCGGGGCAGCGCCGGGCACGCCGTAAACTGGTGGATCGGCCGGTCTCCTGGCCCCCTGGCCCGCCCACCGGCCCCCTGGCCCTCTCACGTACGGGAAGTCGCAACGTGTCGCTCACGATCGGAATCGTCGGTCTGCCGAATGTCGGCAAGTCGACCCTGTTCAACGCCCTGACCAAGAACGACGTGCTGGCGGCCAACTACCCGTTCGCCACGATCGAGCCCAACGTGGGCGTGGTCGGCGTCCCCGACGCCCGCCTGACGAAGCTGGCGGAGATCTTCTCCTCGCAGCGGGTCCTGCCGGCCACGGTGGACTTCGTCGACATCGCGGGCATCGTGCGGGGCGCGAGCGAGGGCGAGGGCCTCGGCAACAAGTTCCTCGCGAACATCCGCGAGTCCGACGCGATCTGCCAGGTCATCCGTGCCTTCAAGGACGAGAACGTCGTCCACGTCGACGGCAAGGTCTCGCCCAAGGACGACATCGAGACGATCAACACCGAGCTGATCCTCGCCGACCTTCAGACAATCGAGAAGGTCCTGCCGCGCCTCCAGAAGGAGTCGCGCATCAAGAAGGACATCGCGCCCAAGGTCAAGGCGGTCGAGGAGGCCAAGGAGATCCTGGAGAAGGGCGACACCCTCTTCGCGCACGGCATCGTCCAGGGCACCGAGCGCAACGAACTCCTGCACGACCTGCACTTGCTCACCACCAAGCCGTTCCTCTACGTCTTCAACGTCGACGAGGACGAGCTGGTCGACGACGCCTTCAAGGACGAGCAGCGCGCCCTGGTCGCCCCCGCCGAGGCGATCTTCCTCAACGCCAAGCTCGAGGCGGACCTCGCCGAGCTGGACGAGGAGGACGCCCTGGAGCTGCTGGAGTCGGTCGGCGCCGAGGAGCCCGGCCTCGCCACCCTCGCCCGCGTCGGCTTCAACACCCTCGGCCTGCAGACCTACCTCACGGCCGGCCCCAAGGAGTCCCGCGCCTGGACCATCAAGAAGGGCGCCACCGCCCCGGAGGCCGCCGGCGTCATCCACACCGACTTCCAGAAGGGCTTCATCAAGGCGGAGGTCATCTCCTTCGACGACCTGGTCGAAACCGGCTCGGTCGCCGAGGCCCGCGCCAAGGGCAAGGCCCGCATGGAGGGCAAGGACTACGTCATGCAGGACGGGGACGTGGTGGAGTTCCGCTTCAACGTGTGACCATGCGCATACTGCACGTTAGCTGATCGGTCAAACATGCAGGTCAGAAGGGGTCGTCTCCTCTGGGGAGCGACCCCTTCGTCGTTACGGTGCCGGATGGGTGCTGGATGTTCTGACGCTGGATCGGTCGGCATCAGGTGTCGTAAATGGTGGAGCGACGCCCGACGTGTACGACCCACACCACGAGCTCTCCGTTGTCGATGGTGTAGACGACCCGGTAGTCGCCGACTCGCAGTCGACGGCGTTCCGGCTGCGACACGAGCGCGGTGGTGTTGAAGCCGAGGGGATCGCTCTCCAGCTCGGTCAGCTTGGCCAGGATGCGCAGCGCCATGTCACGTGGGATCTTCCGAAGCTCGGCCTGCGCCTCGGGTCGGAAGACGGTTCGGTACTCACTCACCGCGCGCCAGCGTCTCCCTCATGATGTCCTCGATCGGGATGCCGGGAGCCGGGTTGGCCATGCGCTCGTCGATGATCCGATTGATCTCGCGCTCTTCCCACTCCTGGTACTTGCGCAGCACCTCGATGGAGACGACGGCGGCGACCTCCTTGCCCCGGCGCGTGATGACAGTGGGTACGTCGTCGCGGTCCGCACGCTCCACGACTTCCGCCAGGTGGGCGCGCACGTCGCGGATGGACTTTACGGGCAGCGGCTGCGTCATGTGCTCAAGCGTACCGAGTGTGCCATATGTACACCACCCTCCATACGGAACCCGTCGTCGTTCGCGCTCGGTTGTTCCGGCTCGTAGATCCCGGTGTACACGCAGCGGCCGAGGTGTTCGACGAACGAGCCGAAGGTGCGGCGCCGGACAGGAGCGATGACGGCCTGCTTGTCGAGCTTGTGCGGGCCCGGGGCAATTCAGTGGTCCTTTGCAGTTCAGGGCGGGCGTGGGGCAGCGAACGCGCTACTTGACGGAGCCTGCGGTCAGGCCCTTGCGCCAGAACCGCTGGAGGCTGACGAAGGCGACGAGCAGAGGGATCAGCGACAGGAACGCACCGGTGATCGGCAGCAACGGCGGCACTCCGCTGGCGAACTCCGAGCGCCACTGCACCAGGCCCACCGTGACGGGCTGCAGTGAGGGGGTGTTGAGCATGAGCGAGGGCAGCAGGTAGTTGTTCCAGATGCCGACGAACTGGAACAGGAAGACGGTCACCAGTGCCGGAGCCATCAGCGGCAGGGCGATCCGGAAGAAGGTGCGCTGTTCGCCTGCTCCGTCGAGCCGTGCGGCCTCAAGGAGTTCGTCCGGGACGGAGGCCGCGGCGAAGATCCGGCACAGGTAGACGCCGAACGGGCTGACACAGCTGGGCAGCAGCACCGACCAGTAGGAGTTGGTGATGTCGAGCTTGGCCATGAGCAGGAACAACGGCAGGGCGAACATCGGCGCCGGGATGAGAACCGAGGCGAGGATGACGTTGAACACGCTTTCCCGGCCGCGGAAGCTGAACTTGGACAGCGCGTAGCCGGCCATCGCGGACAGCAGGGTGCCGACGGTGGCGCCGACGAGGCTGTACAGCGCGCTGTTGGCGAGCCAGGTGGAGAAGATGCCGCCCTCGAAGCTGAACACGTCCTGGATGTTGGTGGCCAGGTCGAAGTGGGAGAACCACAGCGGCGTACCGGTATAGAGGTAGCCCGAGGCTTTGGTCGCGGAGACGAACAGCCACCACAGCGGGATCAGCGTGTACAGGGCCATCAGGCCCAGCATGCCGTTGACGACGACCTTGCTCGCGATGTCGGTGCCGCGGCGGGCCGGTCGGGTCGGTCGGCCGGCCGAAATCACGCTCATGCCATCGCTCCCTTGCGCTGGTTGTACTTGAGAAAGCCGAACGAGAGCACGAGGGTGATCACCGCGAGCACGACCGATTGGGCGGCGGCCAGGTTCTGGCCGCCCACGTCCATGGCCACGGTCGTGTTCATGATCGGGGAGAACTTCGGGTCGACGCCCGGGATGCGCGCGCCGACAAGGACCGCCGGCTCGGTGTACAGCTGCGCCGTGCCGATGATGGAGAAGACCGTGGTCAGCACCAGCGCGGGACGCACCAGCGGGATCTTCACCGCCCATGCCAGGCGCCATCCGGTGCAGCCGTCGAGCGCGGCGGCCTCCATCACCTCGGCCGGGATCGTCTGCAGCGCGGAGTAGATGATCAGCATGTTGTAGCCGGTCCAGCCCCACGTGATCATGTTCCCGATCGAGACCGGAACCCACGACGGCGACAGGAAGTCGGTGTCGATCCCGAGGTGGGACAGTGGTCCGGTGAACGGCGAGAGGTCTTTCACCAGGAGGAAGGACCACATCAGCGCGGCGATCGCACCCGGCAGCGCGTAGGGCAGGAAGAACGTCAGCCGGTAGGTCTTGCGCAGCCGGGCCGAGCGGGAGTCGAGCAGGAGCGCGAGCAGGAGGGCCAGGCCGAGCATGACCGGGACCTGGACGCAGCCAAGGAGCACGACCCGGATGATCGACGCGGTGAAGTCGTGGTCGCCGAAGGCGGCGGCGTAGTTGGACAGCCCCGTGAACTCGGTGGACTGCGTACCGCCGAACAGCCCGGCGCGGCGGACGGTGAAGAAGCTCTGGTAGATCGCGTAGCCGATCGGCGCGACCATCATGGTCAGGAAGAGCACCGCGAACGGCGCCAGGAAACCCGACGCGGTCAACGCGGCACGGCGGCCGGCGCGCCGAGGCCGACCGGCGGGGGGGACTCGGGGGGTGACCGCGGGCGCCGGCCGCGGCGGCGACGCGGTCCGGGTGCTGCTGGGACTGCTCATGGAAACCTCGCTGGACGGTTCGTCGTCAGGGAGCGGGTTTCCCGCGGCGCCTGGTACGGGCGGCCGCGGGAACCCTTCAGGGCGGCTGGAGTCCCGCTGCCTCAGCCGTTGGTTACCGGCAGTCCGAGCTTCTTGATCGCGGCGACCGTCGAGGCCTGGACCTTGGTGACCGCGTCCGGCAGGGTGCCCTTGCCCATGGCGCCGGTGAAGTCCGTCTCGACCTGCTGGAAGGTCGGGCCGTTGGTCCAGGTGCTGGGTACCTGCGCGGCGGAGGTCTTGTACACGTCACCGACCTTCTGGCCGCCGAAGTACGGGTCACCCCCCGTGAGTGACGGGTCGTCCTGTCCGGCCTTCGACGCGGGGTACAGCCCGCCTTCGATGCCCGTCTTCACGGCCTGCGGGTCACTGGACAGAAAATCGGCGAACTGCACTGCTTCGCGGGGCGTCTTGCATCCGGTCATCACCGAGGTGGCCGAGCCGCCGCCGCTGGCGCTCGTGCCGTCGCCGGCCTCCCAGGTCGGCATCGGGGCGACCCTCCACTTGCCGGACAGGGCCTTCAGGTCCGACTTCAGACCGCCGGCGGCCCAGGCCGGGGCGACGAACGTCAGCACCTTGCCGGCTTCGGAGGCCTTGTTGAACTGCGGGTCCCAGGCGCTGCCGTGCTTCGCCACCAGACCCTGGTCCTTCAGGTCCTGCCAATAGGAGGCGACCTTGCGGGTGCCGGGGTTGTCGATGCTGACGGTCCAGCTGTTCTCCTTGGCCGAGTACCAGGACTGGCCGGTCTGCAGGGTGAGGGCCGCCAAACCGCCGGCGTCACCGAGCATGGGGCCGAACTTCACACCGGGGTCGGCGGCGGTGACCTTCTCGGCGTCGGCCTTGTACTCGGCCCAGGTGGCCGGCGGCTTGGTGATGCCGTACTTGGCGAACAGGTCCTTGCGGTAGAAGAGGACCATCGGGCCGACGTCCACCGGAACCCCGTAGATCTTGCCGCCGACGCTGGAGGAGGAGACGGCCGACGGGACGTACTTGGCCATGCCGTCGCTCGCGTACTGCGTGATGTCCATGACCGAGTTCCTCACGAGCATCGACGGGATGTTCTGGTACTCGATCTGGGCCAGACACGGGCCCTCGCCGGCGGTGAGCGCGTTGCTGATCTGGGTGTAGCCGCCCTTGGGGCCCGACGGGATCTTCTTGAAGGTGACCTTGCTGTCCGGGTGGGCGGCGTTCCACTGGTCGACGATCTTCTCGTAGTCGGCCCAGCCCCAGAACTCCATCTTCACCGGCCCGCTCTGGCCCGATTCCGCGGCGTCGGTGTTCTTGTCGCTGCTGCACGCGCCGACGCCGAACGCGATGACCACCGCGGTGGCGAGCGCCAGGAGTCTGCGAGTGCGTATGGTGGTGCTGTCCATGTGAGGGAAACCCTTCGTGACGGGGGACTGACCTGCTGGACTGTCGGTGGGCGGGCGGCCAGGCCCGCCTACCGGCCGGTGCTGAACTCCACGCGGAACACCGTCGGGACCGCGGCGAGGACGTCCGATGCCGACGGGCCCGGGCCGCAGGCCGCGCTGCCGAGGCCGTGGTGCGCGTGGTCGAGGTGGAGATGGAGTCTGCCGTCGCCGACCAGGTCGTGCTGGTGGGCCGCGGCGGCCAGGGCTGCGGTGCTCCAAGGACGCACGGTCAGGTCGATGACCGGGTCGCCCGTGATGCGCAGGGAGCCGTCCGCGGTGGTGATCCGGGTGCGGCGGACATGGTGGCGGTTGCCGTTCTCCTGCGGGCGGACATAGGGGGTCTGCATCGCCGAGACGGTCGACCGGTAGCGGCCGACGCGAGCCGCGGCACGGGAGTCGCGGTACGCCTCGCCGGGACCGAGGCCGAACCACTCGACCTCGGCGTCGGTGCCGGGCAGTGACAGCGCGATCCCCAGACGGGGCAGCGGCACCGACCATGCGCCGTCAGGGGTGACGGCGCATTCCAGCCGGAGCCGGGTCTGGCCCGCATCGGGTCCGTCGCAGGCCGTCCAGCGGTAGACCACGCCGAGCCCGGAGGAGGACCCGACGGCGGCGAGCCGGGCGGTGACCGTGAGTCCTTGTGCGTCGGGCTCGACGCTCAGGACCTCATGGCGCATCCGGTTCAGTCCGGCGGCGAGCCAGGCGGTGATCTGCGGCTCGCCGAAGGCGTTGAGCAGGTCGTTGTCGATCGGGGCACGCCAGATGTCCAGCCTGGGCCCGTCGAGCTCCAGGTCGCCGAGCCGGATCAGCACCCCGCTGCGGGCGTCGAACCGCGCGGGACCCAGTGTGATGTCCGCGTCGTGGGCGATAGCCGGCGCCGGCCTGGAGGGGACCGGCGAGGCGGCGGGGGCCATGACCAGCCCCTGCGCCCAGGCGATCTCGTGGCCGGCCGGGGCCCAGATCTCGTCGGCGGCGAGCACCGCGGTCACGGTCAGCCACACCTCGTCGCCGGAGCCGTTCTTGCGCACCGAATCGAACGCGGCGGCGAGGTCGGCGGGCCATTCGACGGCTGTCGTCGCGCCCGGTGCGGTCGGGGGCACGGTCAGGCCGCCGGAGCCGGCCGGCTCGCCGCCGTCCTCGACGGTCCACTGGAAGTCCAGGTAGCCGGTGTCGCGGACGTGGTGCAGGTTGTGCACGGCGATCCGCCGCGCCGCCGGGTCGACGTGGATCCGGACCGGTTCGATGACCTTCTTGTACTCGACCAGGCCCGGCGACGGCGTGCGGTTCGGGAAGAGCAGCCCGTCGGCGACGAAGTTGCCGTCGTGGATCTCCTCTCCGAAGTCGCCGCCGTAGGCGTAGAACGAGTGGGGGGCGTCCTGTTCGGTGCGCCGGAGGATCCCGTGGTCGATCCACTCCCAGATGAATCCGCCGGCCAGGCGGGGGTGCGCGTCGATGACCTGCTGGTACTCGGACAAGCCGCCGGGACCGGTGCCCATGGCGTGCCCGTACTCGCACAGCACGGCCGGAAGGGCCCGGCGGTGGGCGTCGTCGATCGGATCAGCTGTCGGAGGTTCCTGGCCGCGCCCCACCGCGGCCAGCTCGTCCACGCCGATGTACATGCGGGAGTACAGGTCGACGTAGGCGCAGCTCTCGTGGTCGCCTTCGTAGTGGATCAGGCGACTGTCGTCGCGGTGCCGGACCCACGCGGCCGCGGCGGCCAGGTTCGATCCGGTGCCGGACTCGTTCCCCAGAGACCAGACGATGACCGAAGGGTGGTTCTTGTCGCGTTCCACCAGCCGGGCGGCCCGGTCCAGGTACGCCTCGCGCCATGCGGGGTCGTCGCTGGGATTGCGCTGCCAGGCGCCCGGCTCGAAGCCGTGCGTCTCGAGGTCGCCCTCGCAGAACACCCACAGGCCGTGCTCGTCGCACAGGTCCAGGAAACGGTGGTCGGGCGGGTAGTGGCTGGTGCGCACGGCGTTGATGTTGTGCTGCTTCATGAGCAGCACGTCGGTCAGCATGGTGTCCTCGGTCAGGGTCCGCCCCGTCAGCGGATGCCATTCGTGGCGGTTGACGCCCCGCAGGGAGATCGGCCTGCCGTTCACGGTCAGGACACCGTCCACGACGGCCACGGTGCGGAAGCCGATGCGCAGGGGTATCCGCTCCCCTGCTTCGGAGACCAGTTCCCCCGCGTACAGGCGCGGCCGCTCGTCCGACCAGGGCTCGACGCCGTCGATCACGTACGGGCCGGCCGGGTCGACGCCGGACAGGCCGAGTTCGGGCACCGACAGCGACACCCGGGTGGGGGCGGTGACGTCGACGGCCAGGGTGCCCTGCCCCGTCGTGTGGTCATAGGCGGCGTGGACGAAGAAGTCCTCGACACCGCGGGCTGCCACGGACACCGACCGGAAGATCCCGGACAGCCACCACATGTCCTGGTCTTCCAGGTAGCTGCCGGACGACCACTGGTGCACGCGGACCGCGAGCACGTTCCGGCCGGGCCGCAGAACGGCGGAGACGTCGAACTCGGTGGTCAGCCGGCTGCCCTTGCCGTCGCCGAGCCGGATCCCGTTGAGCCACACCGCGAACGCGGAGTCGACGCCCTCGAACCGGAGCACCGCAGCCGATGCCGGGAACCCGTCCGGAACGTCGAGCTCGCGGCGGTACTCGCCGGTCGGGTTCTGCCGGGGCACCCGCGGCGGGTCGACCGGGAACGGGTACAGGACGTTGGTGTAGGCCGGGGCACCGTAGCGCGGCTCGCCGGGCAGGCCGTTCATCTGCCAGCAGGACGGAACGGCGAGCAGGTCCCAGGCCGTGTCGTCGAAGTCCGGCGCGGCGAAGTCCCCGGTGAGGTCGTCCAGCCCTGACGCCAGTCGGAATCTCCAGTCGCCGTCGAGCGCGATCGTGGGCAGGCCGGAAGCGAACGCGGCGCGCGGCCGCAGCCGTCCGGTCCCCGGCGACCGGTCTTCGACGTAGGCGTGGGGGTCGAGGCCGTTCATCAGTAAAGGAGTTTCCTCTCGGAATGCCCCCGTAATGGCGGGGAACGGCTGGGAAGGACTGCGCCGACGGCTCATGGGGTGTGCCGTGGCAGGTCAAGCGGCGCCGGGCGCCAAGCGGTCGCCCCGGGCGGGGCCGCTGCTGTCCCTCACGGTCAGGGTCGGGCGCAGCAGCGATACGACGTTGGTCGGCGGCCGGCCGGAGTCGACGGCTCGCAGCAGTAGTTCCACGGCCTGCTGGGCCATCTCGCGCTTGGGGAAGGTGACCGTGGTCAGCGCCGGTCGGATCCGCCCGACCTGGGCGATGTCGTCGAAGCCGACGACGCTGACGTCGTCGGGGACCCGCCGCCCGGACCGGACCACCGCCTCGACGGCACCGACGGCCAGGATGTCGTGGGTGGCGAAGATCGCCGTCAGCTCCGGATCCGCGTCCAGTGCCGCGCAGGCCGCGGCGAACCCGCCGGCGGCGTCGTCGCTGGTGCAGGCGAAGACCTTGCGGTCGTCCAGCCCATCGGCGGCGAACGCCCGGCGCAACCCCACGACGCGCGGCGTGTGCGCGGGGAGGTCGGCGACCACTGCGACGTTCCGGTGGCCGAGATCCCGCAGGTGGCACCCGGCCAGGAACCCGGCGTGCTGGTAGTCGATGGACACCACCGGGAGCGTGGTCGGCGGGTCCCCCTCCCAGGCGAACAGCGCGACCGGGAAGTCGGCCGCGGCGAGCATCGGCAGCTGCCGATCGACGCCGTTGTCCCCGGCGGCCAGCAGTGCGTCCACCGAGCGCGCGGCGAGGTTCTCCAGGTGGGCCCGGGTGTAGTCGGGATCGTTGCGCGTCGTGGCGAGCAGCAGGTTGTATCCGCGGCCGACCAGGAGGTTCTCCACCTCCTCGACCACCTCCGAATAGAACGGGTTGGCCACCGACGGCACGAACAGCCCCACCGTCGACGTGCTGCCGGTGCGCAGTGAGCGCGCCACCAGGTTCGGCTTGTAGCCGAGTTCGGCGATCGCCTTGTTCACCTTCGCCAGGGTCTCCGGCCGCACCTTCTTGCCCGACACCACGTTGGAGACGGTCTGCTTGGTGACTCCCGCCCGAGCTGCCACCTCCGCCATTGTCACCACGTACGCCCCCTGAGACGTTTATCGATCCACGAAAGTGGCGTCAGCGTAGGGCGACCGTCGGACCAGGGCAAGGCTTCGCGCGGCGGCCGTGATCCAGCCGTTACGGAGCATGGTGGGGGCGTTGCAGAAGGGTCACCGCTGTTTCCCCGACTTGATGTGCACGGAGCATTGACGGTTCCGGAAATACGGAAGTAACGTCCCCGCCACGTCCGGTCTCGTGGATCGGTCAATGCAGTGGAGCCAACCTGGCCCACCGCGCGAAACAACAGTCGACCTCACCCGCGTCACCCCGCTCGGTGCGTCGTGGTGGTCCCCTCGACCGCGACGGCCTCGCGGCCGCGGTCCGGCCGCGGCATCGCGAATGCTCCGCGCCGTCTCCAGCAGACGGCGAGCGCCTGAACAGACCTGGAAAGTTCTCGTCCTGAGGAGAGACAGGCATGATCAGACCGGCCGGCGACGACGCCGCCCCGAACCCCGCCCCGGCGCGACGCAGTTCGCGCGTGAAGCGCTTCATCGCGGCCGCTGCCGGCGCCACCATCGCGGTGGCGAGCCTCATGCTCACCGGCGCCGCCCCCGCACAGGCCGCCACCACCGTCCACGCGTACGCACCGACGGGAATGGGAGGCGGTACGACGTCGTCCCCGGACGTGGCGTCCACGAAGTACCAGGTGCAGGTCGCCGGCACGCCCGTCCAGGCTGTCCAGTACACGCAGAACGGCCACAACTTCGACATCGCGCGCTTCGCGTCGGACTCCCGGACACCGACGATCACGGTCACGCTGCCCAGCACCACGATCAACACGGTGAACATCTATCCGGCCCGCCACTACCCGTCCAGCAGCGTCTCGGTGAGCGCGGACAAGCACACTCTGACGTTCCAGATGTCAGCCGACGCCGGGTTGAACCAAGCGATCGTGATGGTCAACGGCGACTCGACCAACGCCACGGGACAGCCCTATCTGGCGGTCATCAACGACCCTCTGGAAGACCCGGCGCAGCGTCCGGACACCACGAGCGCACCGGACGGTTCCGGCGTCAACCTGCAGACCGGTGTCCTCAACTTCCAGCAGTTCGCCGCGAAGTACCTCGCGGCGAACCCGAACAGCGCGGCTCAGAAGGCTCCCGCCGCGGCGACGAGCTCCATGGCCGGCAAGACCGTCAACGGCACCGCCGTCCCCGCCGGTCAGAAAACCTCGGCCGGGACGCTGGTGAGCGCGAGCAGCGTCAACGTGCGCTACCCGAATGTGCGGGCGATGGCCGCCAACGACGTCACCTACGCCCTGCAGGCCGCCATCGACACCATCAAAGCCAACCCCACGGCGCTCAACACGCTCTACTTCCCCAACGGCACGTACGTGTCGTCCGGTCTCCTGGTCAACGGTCTGGACGGCAGCAAGCTCAAGGGCGGCAAGCTGAAGATCTACACCGCCGAAGGGGCCCTGCTGAAGAACCGCGTCCAGGCGTACATGGAGGCGTTCGAGCCGGCGGTCGGGATCATCAACTCCAACGACATCGAGATCAGCGGACGCGGCGTCTTCGACGGCAACGGCGTGGCCAACTACAACGCCCGCAGCATCGGTGACTCGCACGACGCCTACCGCAGCCAGCACCAGGGCGGCGTCATGGTCATGCACTCGTCGGACATCACGTTCAACGACACCTACGTGCGCGACGCGAAGCAGTGGAACTACGAGACCCACACCGCCAAGAGGGTGACGTTCAACAACATCAAGGCCCTCACCCCGTACCGCCAGCCGTGGATCGACGGGACGGACTTCGCGAGCGGGCAGGACATCACCGCCAACGGCGTCTTCACCCTGGGCAACGACGACGCGTTCGCCTCCGGCCATTACAACCCCAGCGACGGATTCGCCCCGCTGGCCACCGGCGTGTGGAACAACTTCCAGCTCGGCACCTCCAGCGCCGATGTCCAGGGCTATGTCAACGCGGTAGGCGCCCACGACACCGTCGCCGACGAACTCGGGTTCGACTCCTATCACTGGGACACCGAGGACACGAAGAACATCTCGGTCAGCAACACGCTGAACTGGTCCGTCGGTGCGGGCAACGCGATCCGCATCGGATGGCAGTCGTACGGACACCGGCTCACCAACTACACGTTCGACAACTTCAACTCAGTGTCGCCGTGGGCCGGCGGCATCTTCACGCACAACAGCCCCAACCCGTACCCGCGCATCCAGAGCATCGTGGTGAAGAACAGCTCGATCGACACCTCCCGCTTCACCAAGGGACCGGTCTGGATCAACGGCGGCAACGGATCCACCCAGACCATCACCGCCGAGCAGCAGGCGACCTACGGGTACGCGCCCAACCCCGACGGGTCGGGCACCGCGTACTCGTACACCAGGGCTCCGATCGGCACCTTCACACTCGACAACGTGTGGTTCTCGAAGCAGAACACGGCCAGTTCGCTGACCGGCATCACGAACGCGACGCTGAACAACGTTCGCGTCGGGGGCCAGCTCGTCAGATACACCAGCCAGTTCCCGCTGACGACGAGCGGGGTCGCCACGCTGACCAGCACCTACACGGACGCGAACGGCCAGACCCGGAACGTCAAGACCGGCGCCCTCACCAACGGTGACACCTGGGTGGGTGCGTGGACCGGCGACCAGACCAAGAACAACTCCTCGGACCTGACCCTCATCACCCGCAACACCGGCGCGGGCCTGATGGGCGAGCAGTACACCACGGGATCCGGAGACGGAAAGCTCTCCTACATCCAGTTCCCCATCAGCAGCCTCACCAGCTCACCGGGCCAGGCGACACTCCATCTCACCTACGTCGGCCACCGCTATTCGTCGGTTCCGTCGACCGACACCGACCAGCTCCTCGTGCAACCCGTCAGCGACGCCACGTGCACCGGCGGCGTCACGTCCTGCCCGATCAACACCATGACCTGGCAGAACCGGCCGAGCTTCACCGCCACGACCTCCTCCGTCGCGAAGTCGGCCACCTTCACCCTCGGTTCGACCGTCGTCCCCGAGGGCGGCGGGACCCACCAGGGCAACGCCATCGACGGCCGCGACATCACCGTCGACATCACCTCCTTCGTCCAGAAGGCCTACGCGGCCAAGCAGTCCACGCTGCTGCTCGCCGTCGGCAACGCGGGGGGCGCCAACCACGAGCTGCGCTTCGTCAGCTCCGAAGGCGCCACCGGCTCCGGGAAGCTCACCAACGGGACCGCCGACATGGCGCCCGCGCTGACCGTGACCCCGTAGACACTCGAGGCCGGTCCGTCCCCGTGGGACGGGCCGGCCTCAGCCGTCCGGTTCCGCCGTCGACTGCATTGTCTGCGCGAGCGCTGGCCACAGACCCGGCCCTCCGACGCTGCGCCCATGAGAAACCACGAGATGCCACGCCGGCCGCCGCGCCACGTCCGGCCGCCACTGCCAGGAGCCCGTCGGCGCCGCGAGATCTTCAGCACCCTGAACGCGGGCACCATACTCGCGGTGCCGCGGCCCGTGCGTTGAGCCTCCGCCCGTCTGGCCGCCTTCGTCTTCGCGGCCGCCTGCCGTTCCTTCGCCACCGGCATGATCCGCTCATCGTGTGCAGGCAGCCTCCGTCGTCGTCATCTGCGAACCCCAGGTCAAGCCGACCATCGAACACCAGGCGGTGGCCAGGGCCCACCGTATGGGCCAGGTCAGGCCGGTTCGCGTGCACCGTCTCCTGGCCACCGGAGGCGTGGACGAACGCATGGTGAAGATGCTGGAGGCCAAGACCCGCCTGTTCGATGCCTACGCCCGTCGCAGCGCCGTGGCCGAAGCCTCTCCGGACGCGGTCGACGTGTCGGACACCGAGCTGGCGCGCCGGATCGTCGAAGAGGAGCAGGCGCGGCTCGGCATGTCGGAGGAGAGGCTCACGGCACCGTCGTCGAAGGACCGGACGGCCTGACCGGTCCGACGAGCCGGTCTTGGTCGCCCGCGAGGACGCGTGGTGAAACACCACACCACGTCGACGACGTGGCCGACATGAAGATCGGATCCCGGCGTGCGCGATCCGGCGGAGTGCCGCGGACAGGCCATGGGGGCGTCGGCAGCCGGCGGTCTCATCCTCCGGCCCGCCGGGACGCCCCCGCGGCCGCCGCGCACGCCTGGGCGTAGGCGCGGACCAGGGGGCGGGTGTCGTCCTCCCTGCGCCAGGCCAGGACGTAGCGGCTCGGGGGGACGCCGTTGACGGGACGGGTGGTGACGCCGCCGAGGGTGAGCAGGGGGACGTTGCCGGTGGCGACCAGGCAGATGCCGAGGCCGGCCACCAGGGCCTCGTAGGTCTCCTCCGTGCCGGCGATCTCCGCGCCGATCACCGGGGGGCGGCCGCCCCGGGCGTCCAGGGCGAGCCAGAAGTCGCGTAAGGGGCCGCTGCTCATGGGCAGGGCGAGGAACGGTTCGTCGAGCAGTTCGGTGAAGTCGATCTCCGTGCGGGCGGCGAGGGGGTGGCTGTCGGGGAGGGCCACCACGAGGGGCTCCTCGGCGACCACCGTCCAGGCGTAGCGTTCGGCGTCGGGCAGGGGCAGCCACACGAAGGCCACGTCCGTCCCGCCGTCGGCCAGACCGGCGCTCGGGTCCTCCCAGGGCACCTGGCGCAGCCGGACCACGCTGTCGGGGTGCGCGGCGGTGAAGCGGGAGCGGATCGCGGGCAGCAGACCGCCGCGGCCGGGGCTGGTGCTCATGCCGACCACCAGCGTGCCGCGTTCCGTCGCCCGCGCCTCCTCCACCGCCGCCGCGCCCCCGGCCCACGCCGCCAGTACCCGGCGCGCGTGCGGCAGCAGCGCCGTGCCCGCCGCCGTGAGCGTCACGCCCTGCCGGTCGCGCCGGAACAGCGCGACACCCAACCGGCGCTCCAACGCCCGGATCTGCTTGCTCAACGCCGGCTGCGACACGTACAGCTGCTCGGCGGCGCGGGTGAAGTGCAGTTCCTCGGCGACGGCGGTGAAGTAACGCAGCTCCCGTACGTGCACGTCCGTTCTGGTCATGACCATCGGTTATCAGCGCGGGTCTTGGACCGGCAACCGCCTTTTCCCACAGGCTTGTTCACGACGGGCCGGTCGAAGAGCGGATGAGGTGGAGGGAGTCGTATGAACAAGGTGTGGCTGGTGACCGGTGCGAGCAGCGGTTTCGGGCGGGCGATCACCGAGGCGGCGCTGGCGGCCGGTGACGTGGTGGTGGGCGCGGCGCGGCGCACCGACGGGCTGGCGGACCTGGTGGCCGCCCGCCCCGACCAGGTGGAGGCGCTGACTCTGGACGTCGCCGACACGGCCGCCGCACAGGCCGCCGTGGCCGACGTCGTCGCACGGCACGGACGGATCGACGTCCTCGTCAACAACGCGGGCCGCACGCACGTCGGTGCCTTCGAGGAGACCACGGACGCCGAACTGCGGGCGCTGTTCGACGTGCACGTCCTCGGGCCGGCGGCCCTGGTGCGGGCGGCGCTGCCGCACATGCGGGCGCGGCGCTCGGGTGCGATCGTGCAGATGAGCAGCATGGGCGGGCAGATGTCCTTCGCGGGGTTCTCCGCGTACAGCGGCACGAAGTTCGCGTTGGAGGGCATGAGCGAGGGACTCGCCGACGAGGTGCGGGAGTTCGGGATCAAGGTGCTGATCGTGGAGCCGGGCGCCTTCCGCACCGGGCTGTTCGAGGCCGGCCGTGCCGGGGCCAGCGCCGACAGCGGCGTGTACGCCAAGGTCAACGAGACGCGCGGCTTCGTCTCCGGCGGCGACGGCACGCAGCCCGGTGACCCGGCGAAGGCAGCCGCCCTCATCCTCGCCGCCCTGGAGGCCGAGGAGACGCCGTTGCGCCTGCCGCTCGGGGACGACGCGGTGACGGCGGTTCTCGGCCACCTGGACGCGGTCCGCGACGACGTGGCCGCCTGGGAGAAGCGGGCGCGGGACACCGGGTTCGAGGGCTGAGGCCAGGGCCGCCGGCATCACCTCGGCGTGAGGTGTCGGCCGGACGTCGAGGGGGCCGGCCGGCGGGGGGGCGCGTACCCCGGATGGTTGACCCCGGTTCGCTTCCGGCCGTCCCGGTCGGGGTGCTGTGTCGGCGCCCGCAGTCCGGGTCGGGGTGCCGTGTCGCTTCCGGCCGTCCCGGTCGGGGTGCTGAGTCGCGCCCGCCGTCTCGTCCGGTGTGCTGTGTCGCGCCCGCAGTCCGGGTCGGGGTGCCGTGTCGCGACCTCGTCGTCCCGCCCGGGATGCTGTGTCGCCCTCGCCGTCTCGGTCGGGGCGCTGTGTCGCCCTCACCGTCCCGGTCGCCGCCGGGCCGCCGGCCGGCGGGGCCGTGCGCCGCCCCGTCGTCGCGTTCGCGTCCCGCGTTCCTGTTCGGCTCGCCCCGCGCTTACCATGCGCCCAGTCGAACGTCGGTTCCGCCGCGCGGGTCCCGGCCCGCTGAGCCCTCCATCCGATCCAGGAGCACGGTACCTGTGTCCATACCCTCGCCCAACGGGCCGTCCCAGCCGCAGGACCAGCCCCAGGGCCGACCGCAGGACCCGTACCAGCCTCCGCAGCCCCAGCCCCAGCCGCAGCCGCAGGGGGTGTATCCGCAGGGTCCCGGTGGGCCCGGTGGGCCGCAGGCTCGGCCTCCCTACGGTCCTTATCCGGCCTGGGGCCAGGGGTATCCGCTGCCCGTCCGGCCCGTGCCCACCAACGGCGTCGCCATCGCCGCCCTCGTGCTGGGCGTGATGTGCTTCCTGCCGGCCGTCGGTCTGATCCTCGGGATCGTCGCGCTGGTGCAGATCAGGAAGCGCGGGGAGCGCGGCAAGGGGATGGCGGTCGCGGGAGCGGCGCTGTCCTCCGTCGGGCTCGCGCTGTGGGTGCTGGCGCTGGCCATCGGGGGCGTCTCCGCGGTGTGGGAGGGGTTCAAGGAGGGCGCGAGCCGCGGCTCCAGCCTCTCGCTCGACAAGGGCCAGTGCTTCGACGTACCGGGTGCCGCCTTCGACGAGGACGTCTACGACGTCGACGAGGTGCCGTGCTCCGGTGAGCACGAGGCCGAGGTGTTCGGCACGGTCCCGCTGTCCGGCGACGACTACCCGGGCGACGCCCGCGTCACGGACGTCGCCGAGGACAAGTGCTGGACCCTCAAGGACGTCTACGTGATGGACCCGTGGCTGCTGAGCGGCGACGTCGACGTGTACTACCTCACGCCCACCCGCCAGAGCTGGAAGTGGGGCGACCGCGAGATCACCTGCGTCTTCGGCCACGCCGACGAGGGTTCCACCCTGACCGGTTCACTGCGCGCCGACGAGACGACCCTCGACGCCGACCAGTTGGCCTTCCTGAAGGCGATGGCCGCGGTCGACGAGGTGCTCTACGAAGAGCCCGAGGAGTACGTGGAGGAGGACCTGGAGGTCAACCAGGCCTGGGCGGGCAAGGTGGGAGAGGTGACCGCCCGGCAGGCGAAGGCCCTGGACGCGCACGCCTGGTCGGCCGACAACGGCGGCGCCCTCGCCGTGCTGGTGACGGACCTTCAGGCGGCGAGCAAGGCGTGGGGTCGGGCGGCCGGCGCCGCCGACGCGGACACCTTCTACGTCCACTACGAGACCGCGTACGAGTACGTCGACGGCGTCGCCATCGTCACCGCACGCGAGGCTCTGGGCCTGGCCACCACGCCGCCCTCCTACGACGAGGACCGCGAGAGCGGTGGCGGGGGCACCGGCGGCGGTGGAAGTGAGGGCGGCCTCGATGTGTGATCACGCCCATAGCGGGGAGAAAGTGCCTGCGTAAAGCCTCTCCCACGGATAAGTCATCACATCGAGTGATTCTCTGGCCTTTGCTTGCACGGCACAACCCACGGTTGCCACGCTGTTGCTGTCTGTACAAGCTGATGGGAGCGGCCAGTGACATTCGGTGAGCAGCCGGCGTACCTGCGCGTCGCGGGTGATCTCCGCAAGAAGATCGTCGACGGCTCGCTGCCCCCGCACACCCGTCTCCCGTCCCAGGCCAGAATCCGTGAGGAGTACGGCGTCTCCGACACCGTCGCGCTGGAGGCGCGCAAGGTGCTGATGGCCGAGGGGTTGGTCGAGGGCCGCTCCGGGTCGGGCACCTATGTCCGCGAGCGGCCCGTGCCGCGCCGCATCGCCCGCTCCGGGTACCGCCCGGCGACCGGGGCGACACCGTTCCGTCAGGAGCAGGCCGAGGCGCACACGCGCGGCACCTGGGAGTCCAACAGCGAGCAGACGGCGGCGGGTCGTGCCGTCGCCGAGCGGCTCGCGATCCAGCCCGGCGACCGCGTGATGTGCACCAGGTACGTCTTCCGGGAGGCCGGCGAGGCGATGATGCTCTCCACCTCCTGGGAGCCCCTGGCCGTCACCGGCCGTACGCCGGTGATGCTGCCCGAGGAGGGGCCACTCGGCGGCATGGGCGTCGTCGAGCGGATGCGCGCCATCGACGTCATCGTCGACAACGTCACCGAGGAGGTCGGTGCCCGCCCCGGTCTCGCCGAGGAACTGATCGCCCTCGGCGGCGTCCCGGGGCACGTCGTGCTGGTCGTCCAGCGCACGTACTACGCCTCCGGCCGCCCCGTCGAGACGGCCGACGTGGTGATCCCGGCGGACCGTTACCGCGTGGCGTACCACCTGCCGGTGAAGTAGCGGGCGGCGCACGGGCCGTCGGTCTGCTCGCACCGATGGGGCGGCTTTTCTCCGGGGGCGTCCGCGGCAGTCCGGCGGGCCGGTCACACAGTGGCGCCCCCCCGCGCCGCGCGCCGCCCGCACCATGGGGGGCGAGGGGGGTGAAAGAGCGCACACCCTTGCGGCAGTTGCCGGTGGAAACCGCCGGGCGCACGGGCGTCGGTGCGCCGTCGGAATCCGGTCGTTTCCCGCTGTTCCCGCAGGTCGCCCGGCAGATGGACGACAGGCCGCCGACCGTGGGCGGCGCGCCGCGCGCACGGCGCGTTCGGTCCCGTGCGCCCCCTGCGTTCTGGCTGGTTGCGTACCTCTTTGTGTAAAGGCGTGTTCGCTGCGTAAAGGTAAGGCGTACGCTCGGGCATATGCGGAATGCGGTTTCCTCAGAGGGCGGGGCGCGGGCGGGAAGCGGAGGGGCTCGATGAACGACGGCACGATCTCTCTGCCCTGGCTCGTCATACGGCAGGACGACAACGGCAATCGCTACCGCGTCGGCCGGTACGCGACCCGAGCCGAGGCCCAGAAGATCGCCGACAGTCTCGACGGCCGCGGACACAAGCAGCTCTACTCGGTCGAGCGCATCGGACAGAACGGGGACGGGTTGCGGAACTGACCCGCACAGACCCGCGCCGGCCTCCCGTAGGCTCCGGCGCATGACGCAACACCCACCGGTCGTGGTGGCCGCCGCCCTGCTCGACGGCGACCGCCTGCTCGCCGCGCGCCGCAGCGCGCCCCCCGACCTCGCCGGCCGCTGGGAGCTGCCCGGCGGCAAGGTCGAACCGGGCGAGCGGCCCGAGGAGGCCCTGGTCCGCGAACTGCGCGAGGAACTCGGCGTCGACTCCGAGGTCGTCGGGCGCGTCCCGGGGGAGTGGCCGCTGCGGCCGCCGTACGTCCTCCAGGTGTGGACGGTCCGGCTGCGCCCCGCCTCCCCCGCTCCCGCGCCCCTCGAGGATCACGACGCCCTCCGCTGGCTCGCGCCCGCCGAGGTCTGGCACGTCGACTGGCTCGACCAGGACATCCCGGCCGTCCGCGAGGTGATCGCCCGGCTCGGCACCCGGGCGGGCTGACGGCGGGTCGGCCGAGGGCGGGTCGACCGGGAGGGCGGGCCCAGGCGGAGGCCGGCCGAGAGGGCGGGCCGAGGGTGGGTCGGCCGAGAGGCGTGTTTGGCCGGGCCGGCCGACCGTGGCGGCGGAAGCGTGGTGGGCCGGCCGTGCGGCGTGTTTGGCCGGGCCGGCCGACCGTGGCGGCGGAAGGGCGGTAGGTCCGACCGGGCGGGCTCACCCGGCCCGCCGGGTGGTCGGGGGTGGGAGTCCGCCAGGCATCCCGTACGCCGTTGGTGCCACAGTGCGCCCCCTCCGGTGATACCCGCCCGGACATAGCGGGTATGTGCCCATTAACCCCACGAAATCGAACCGGGGGGTACCTCGCTGGCCGGGAAGTGATCGGCGTGATCGACTCCGAAGGCGACTGGGCCGAGTGGACCTTCCCCGCAGACCCGGGGGCGGTGCGCACGGCCCGTGGCGCGGTACGGGGGCAGTTGCGCGGCTGGGGCCTCGACAGCATCGGCGATGTCGCGGCCCTGCTGGTCAGTGAGCTGGTGACGAACGCGATGCGGCACGCCACCGGCCCCATCGGAGTACGGCTGGTCCGCCCCGCCGGACTGGACGGCGTCCTGCTCGTCGAGGTCTCCGACCCGCTGCCGGACCCGCCCCGCGAGCGCGTCGCCCGGCCCGAGGACGAGAGCGGACGGGGACTGCAACTCGTGGCGTCCTCCTCGCGCCGCTGGGGGAGCCGTCCCGGGGAGGCCGGGAAGACCGTCTGGTTCGAACTGACCGTGCCCGGCTGACGAGACGCCCCACCCGCCCGACGGCGTTCCCCCCGCCTCGCCGCGCTCCCCGGCCCGTCGCGCCCCGCTCCGTCCCGCCCGCTCCGTCCCGCCCGGTCCCGTCCCCTTCGGCGGGGCGGCGGGCGTCCCCGATGGCGGTTCCCCGCAGCCCCGGTCGGACCGGCTGCGTTCCGGCCGCCCGGCCCCGACGGCGTTTCCCCGCCTCCCGGTCGCCCGGCCCCGGCGATGTTCGCGTGCCTTCCCTGGACCCGTGCCGGCGGTGTTCCCACGCCTCCCGGCCGCCCGGCCCCGACGGCGTTTCCCCGCCTCCCGGTCGCCCGGCCCCCGGCGGTGTTCGCGTGCCTTCCCGGGACCCGTGCCCGGCGGGGTGGTTCGAGGGCGTGTCCGCTGGTTAGAAGACTGGAAGTGTTGTCGCGGCACGGTCCGAAAAATGCCTGGACCGTGCTGTGATCGTGAACACCGTGTCGTGCGGCACCGTAGTGCTGGATACTGCGGGCAGCCGCCCCTGGTGACCGGTACCGGGCGCGGTGAGCTGGAGGGGACGGTTCGCGTGAGCGAGATACCAGCGAAGGCCACGGAGTCCGAGGACCCGTCGGACGGCGCGAGGACTGAGGCCGCGGGTGCGCGCGCAGCCGATGCCGAGCGCGGTTCCGCCGCCGGGGGCATCCTCGCCGACGGCGAGATGCCGGGCGGTGACGCCCTGTGGCAGAGCAGTCCGCCCGGCTCGATCTACGACTACATCAAGGTCGCGTCGTTCTCGATCGGCCCCGACGGATGCGTCGACCAGTGGAGCCTGCGGGCCGAACAGATCTTCGGCATCCCGGCCCCGCGGGCCGTCGGCATGGACCCCATCGACGCGTTCGTCGACCCCGACCTGCGCGACCTCGGCCAGCGCAAGATGGCCGAGATCCTCGACGGCCGTGAGTGGACCGGTGTCGTCCCCTTCCGGATGCCCGACGCGGCGGACGGCCGGCGCGGCGAGGAGGGTCTCGCCGAGGTGTACGTCATGCCGACGCGCACCCAGGACGGCGAGAAGGCCGCCGTCTGCATCGTCGTCGACGTGCGCACACTGCGCAGCATCGAGACCGACCTCGCCGCCTCGCAGGCGATTTTCGGTCAATCGCCCTTCGGGTTCCTGCTGATCGACACCGACCTGCGGGTCCGTCGCGCCAACCACCGGTTCGCCTCGCTCTTCGGCGGCACCCCCGACGACCACCGCGGCAAGGGCGTGCACGACTACCTGCCCCGCCCCGAGGCCGAGCGGGTCACCGCCATCCTGCGACGGGTGCTCCAGACCGGTGACGCCATCACCGACATGCACATCACGGGGTTCGTGCCCGGCGACGACGACCGCCGCCACTGGTCGATCAACCTCTACCGCGTGCACAGCGGCAGCGGCCGCCCCATCGGCGTCGCCTGGCTCGGCACCGACATCACCGCCCGCCGCGCCGCCGCCCGCGAGGCCGCCGCCGCACGGCGCAATCTCGCCCTGCTGAACGAGGCGGGCGCCCGCATAGGGAACTCCCTCGACCTTGAGACCACCGCGCGCGAACTCCTCGACGTCGTCGTGCCCGGCTTCTGCGACCTCGCCACCGTCGACCTCTACCAGGGGCTCCTGGCCGGCGACGAGACCCCGCCCGGACTGGCCGACGGCAGCGCGGAGTTGCGTCGCGTCGCGTTCGCGTCCGCCGTCTCCGACGCCCCGTTCGCCGGCAGCGGCACGCCCGTCGCCGTCGGCGCGGTGCACCACTTCCCGTTCAACTCGCCCTGCGCGGACGCCCTGCGCACCGCCCGCCCGCAGTCCATCCCCGGCGAGGAGGGCGGCCTCGTGCAGTCCACGCTGGCCGTCCCGATGGTCGCCCACGACACGGTCGTGGGGCTCGCGCAGTTCTCGCGGACGAAGGGCAGCGAGCCGTTCGGGGACCGCGACCGTGATCTGGCGGTGGAGCTGGCCGCCCGGGCGGCCGTCTGTATCGACAACGCCCGCCTTTACCGCCGTGAGCACGAGCGGGCGCTGATACTGCAACGGTCGCTGCTCCCGCCGGGCGACCCGGTCGCCTCCGGGCTGGACATCGCCTGCCGCTACCTGCCCGGCAACGCCTCCACCGGCCGTCCCAGCGAGGTCGGAGGCGACTGGTTCGACGTCATCGAACTGCCCGGCCACCGCACCGCGCTGGTCGTGGGCGACGTGATGGGCCGCGGACTGCGGGCGGCGGTGGCGATGGGCGAACTGCGGACGGCGGTCCGCACGTTGGCGCTGCTCGACCTGGAACCGGCGGAAGTGCTCGCGGCGTTGGACGAGATCGCCCGCGGCCTCGGCACCCCCGGTGGTGTCCAGCAGGCCACCCGCGCCGCCCGTCGGCCCCGTGAGGCCGACCTGTGCGAGGTGTACCTCGCGACGTGCGTGTACGCGGTGTACGACTCCGTGACGCGCCGGTGCACCTTCGCCAACGCCGGTCATCTGCCGCCCGTACTGGTCGAGCCCGGCGAGTCCGCCCTCATGCTCGACGTGCCGCCGGGCATGCCGCTCGGCGTCGGCGGGGAGCCCTTCGAGGAGGTCGAGGTCGAACTCCCCGAGGGCGCGCTGCTCGCGCTGTACACGGACGGCCTCGTGGAGTCCCGCGACCACCCCTTGGACGAGGGGCTCCAGGCCTTCGTCGGGGCGCTCACCGACCCCACCCGGCCCCTGGAGGACGTCTGCGACCACGTCCTCAACACCCTCGACAGCCATCACGGCGAGGACGACATCGCGTTGCTGATGGCACGTGTACAGGGACTGCCCAACGAGTCCGTCGGCGACTGGACGCTGCCGCGCGAGCCGCGCAGCGTGGGCCGCGCCCGCGAGCACGCCCGCGGCCGGCTCCTCAGCTGGGACCTCGAGCCGCTCGTCGACACGACGGAACTGCTGGTCAGCGAGCTCGTGACGAACGCCCTGCGGTACGGCGAGGGCGAGATCAGGCTCCGGCTGCTGCTCGACCGCACTCTGGTCTGCGAGGTCTGGGACGCGGGACTGGTCCAACCACGCCGCCGCCGTGCCCGAGACACGGACGAGGGCGGTCGCGGACTCCAGCTGGTGGGGCTGCTCTCGGCGGCGTGGGGCTCCCGCCGTACCCCCCGGGGCAAGACGGTGTGGTTCGAACTGCCCCTGCCGGACGGCCGGTCCACCCTGGCGGACCCGGCGGAGGCACTGCTCAGCCTGTTCTGAGGGGCCGGGCGGCTTCGCCTCCGGGGGCGCGGGGCGGCCCTCCGTGGGGTTACCCCGGGCGCCCGGGGACACCGCCGAAGCCGCCCGGCCGGCCGCCGTCGGGATCGTCGGCCGGCAGGATGCCGCCGAGGACGGCACCGGCGGTACCGTCGCCACCGGCAATACGGGTGGCACCGGCGGTACCGGTGGCCGTGGAGGTCGGGTCGCGCTGCGCGCCGTCCGCGCCCGTCCCGCCGGCCCTCTCCACCCAGCCCAGCGGATTCCCCCTCACCCGTACGTCCGCTTCCGCCAGCTCCCGGGCCCGAAGCGCCAGCGTGTCGGCGCGCGGGGCGTCGGTGGGCAGCAGACGCCGGGCCTCGGCGAGGCGGGTGCGGGCCGGGACGTCGACGGCGGCGCGGTGGGTGGCGACGAAGTCCGCCGTCGCGGCGATGCTGCTGCGGGCGACGAGACGGGCGGCGGCGGCCACGTCGCCGCCCGGGGGGAGGGCCGTCGCGCGGACCAGGCGGCGCAGGATCCCTAGCGGGTCGTGAGGGCGGTCGCCGGCGAGTTCCCGGCGCAGGGACGCGAGGACGGAACCGGTGTGCGCCGCGTGCGCCCCAGCGGCGGGAGTCCCCACCGGGCCCGACCCGGAGCGGTCCGCCTCCGGCCGGTTCGCCTCCGAGGGGTCTGCTCTCGGCCGGTCTGCTCTCGGCCGGTCTGCCTCCGGCCGGTTGGCTTCCGAGAGGTTCCCTGGCTGGTCGGCCTCTGACCGGTTTTCCTTCCGCCGGTCTGCTCCCGGCTGGTCAGCCTCCGGCCGGTCCGTCCCCGGCCGGTCTGCCTCCGCCGCGGTGAGTGCCGCCGGCATCAGCGCCTCGGCCTCGCGCAGTTCGGCGGCCAGGCGTTCCACGCCCTCGACGAAGACGGCGGCCTGGGCGACGGCGCCCTCGGCGGCGCGCAGGTGCCGGGCGGCCGCCCCGATGCGCCCCGCGGCGTCCTCCTGATGGGCCCGGTTGAGGCGGGCGGTGGCGAACAGCAGCCGGTCCTTGGCCTGCTCGACGTTCCCGGCGACGACGGCACTCGCGGTGGGCGCGTACCGCGCGTGCACCTCGGCCAGCAGCGACTCCGCGGCGGCCGTACGACCCGTCAGCTCACGGAACCGCGCCTGCGCCGTCTCCAGCGCCTCGCCCACCCCCGCCGTCAGCCCCCGCAGCCGTTCGAAGTCCCCGGCCACGGCGTCCAGCCGCCGCCCTGCCTCCTCGCAGCGTCCGACGATCCCGGCGAGGGCGTGCCGCCGGGCCGCCTCCTCCCGCGGCACCCCCTCGTCGTAGCGCTGCCGCATCCGGAACGCCGCCGCCGTCTCCGCCTCGGCCTCCCGCAGCGCGGCGGCGAAGGGCGCCGCGGCCTCCTCGGCGAACCGGGCCCGGGCGAAGTCGAGCTCCTCCCGGGCGGACCGTATGCGGTCGTCGGCCTCGACCAGCGCGGCGCGGGCCCGTTCGTCCAGGGGGGCGAGGTCGGGCGGGGGGCCGGTGGGTGGGGGGACGGCCGTCCCGCCGGGGGTGGTCCGCTCCCGGGTGCGCCGGACGCGGCGCAGGTAGCCGTACCCCGCGAGTACGCCCGCCGTGCCCAGCGCCGCCAACGGCAGCACCAGATCGACCGCTGACGTGCCCTCCTCCGGTGGCGCTGCCACGGCGGAGGTCGAACGGGTGATCGCAACCGGAGCGTCCGTTCCCGTCGTCATCCCTGGCAACAGCAGCCACACGACGCCGGCCGCACCGCCCACCACGGCATGCGCCACTCGCACGGTCAGGTGCGATGCGGCACGCCGTGGTCGGCCTCGGAACAAGGACGACGTCACATGGGGGAGCGTATGACCGCGCAAGCGGGCGCGCGACCGGGAGCGTTGCGGTGCAGGGCGAGAGGGAGCGGTGGGGCGGAGTGACACGAGGGGGGACGGGCATGGACCGACCGCAGGACGGGGCGGCCAAGGACGAGGAGGCGGCCACGGACACCGCACGCGAGCGGGATCCAGGGGCGCCGACGGCCCCGACGGGGGAGTTGCCGCACACGCCTGCCCCGAAGCCGGTCACCCCGGAACGGGCCCCCGTGCAGGAAGGTGCCGCCGAACCGCGTACCCAGGGGGTGGGCGCTGCCGAGCCGACCGTCCCGGGTCCAGGCGACGCCGGGTCGCCCACCCCGAAGGCAGGCACCTCCGAGTCGCCCGCCCCACAGCCGGGCACCCCCGAGCCGGGCACCCCGAAGGCAGGCGCCCCTGAGTCGTCCACCCCGGAGCCGGGCACCTCCGAGCCGTCCGCCCCACAGCCGGGCACCTCCGAGCCGCCCGCCCCCGAGGCAGGCACCCCGGAGGCGGGTGACGCCGGGTCGCCCGCGCCGGCGGCGGGTGCTGCCGAGCGCTCTCGCCCCGCCGCCCGTCGCAGACGTCGGCTTCGGCTCGTCCGGCGGAGTGTTCTCGCGCTCGTCCTGCTGCTCCTGCTCCCCCTCCTCGGTGCGCTCACCGCGCTGCGGGTGAACTACCTGGGCGACCCGGCCGAGGGCACGTACTCGCGGGGCCGGGACGCGATCTGGCTCGGGCACGCCTGGGTCGACGGGCGGAAGAAGGACGCGGACGTCACCGCGCTGGCCGACCGGCTCAAGGGCACCGGCATCCGGGACCTGTACGTCCACGCCGGCCCGCTGGAGCACGACGGCACGCTCCCCGCGTCGGCGTACGCCAACGCCGGGTGGTTCCTCGCCGCCGTGCACCGCGCGATGCCCGGTGTCCGGGTCCAGGCCTGGCTGGGTGACGTGCTCGCCGGCGAGAGCCCGCACGGCATGCGGCTGGAGCGGGCGCAGACCCGGGCGGCCGTCGTGCGGTCGACGCGGGAGATCCTCGCCGCCGGCTTCGAGGGCGCCCACTTCGACCTGGAACCCCTGCACTCGGACGACCGGAACTACCTCACGCTTCTCGACGCCCTGCGCCGCGTCACCGCGGACCGGGGCGCCCAGTTGTCCGTCGCCGCCCACCAGATCGACCCGCTGCCGGCCCTGCACTCCGTCCGGGGCGCCCTCACCGGCCACCCGAAGTGGTGGTCGCAGGCGTTCTTCGGACAGGTCGCCCGCCGCGTCGACCAGATCGCCCTCATGTCGTACGACACCATGCAGCCGCTGGAGAGCACCTACGGCGGTTACGTGGCCCAGCAGACCTCGCTGGCTCTCGAGGTCACCCCGCAGACCACCGACCTGCTCATGGGCCTGCCCTTCTACCACGAGAAGGGGTTCGGTCACTGGGAGCACGCCGAGACCGTCGCCGCCGCCGTCCGGGGCGTCCGCCTGGGCCTGTCCCGCACGGACGCGGACCGTCCGTCGTTCGGCGTCGCGCTGTACGTGGACTTCGCCGCGACGGAGGAGGACTGGGTGGCGTACCGGGCGGGGTGGGTCCGGTGACCGCGCCCCGTCGACACCGCACCGTGACCGATCTGGCCCCCCTCGTGCGGACCCTCGCCGCCGCGGTCCGGCCGCGCCGCGGCCATCGGCTCCTGCACGGCGAACTCGGCCCGGACCACGTCCTGGTGAGCCCGCGGGGCGAGCCGGTCCTCATCGACATCGAGGACGTCCGGTACGGAGACGTCGAGCAGGAGCACGTGTTCCTCGCGCTGCGCTTCGGCCATCGGTACGACGCCCTGCGCGTCCCGGGCCTCGACGAGGACCGCATGGTCTTCTACCGTCTGGCCATGCACCTCTCCCTCGTGGCGGGTCCGCTGCGGCTGCTGGACGGCGACTTCCCCGGCCCCGGGGCGATGCGGGACATCGCGGAGTCCAACCTGCGGCGCGTCCTGGAACTGGTGGCGCGGTGACCGACACGTACGGGATCTCGCTCGCCGTGACGGGCGTCGCCCTGGCCGGAGCCTTGGCCACGGGTGTCGTCGCCGTGGCGACGGGCCGGCTGCCGCTGTGAGACGGGCACAGGGTCACGCGGCCCACGCTGTGGGGCCGGGGCACGCTCGTGGCCGCGACCGCAGGGCCCGCCTGGCTGCTGCTCGGCCCGCTCCACCCCGGCCCCTTCGCACACGTCCTCGGGAGCACGACTGCCTTGGGCATGTTCCTGGTGGGCCTGATCACGCAGGTTGTCGCCGTGGACCCGCGCCGCGGCAGGTGAGCCGCGCAGGTCGTGGCTGTGGGGACCCGCGCCGCGGCAGGTGAGCCGCTCCGGCCGGGGCCCCGTCAGGGCGACCGGCGCCTGATCTTCGAGCCCAGCCACACCAGGGGGTCGTACTTGCGGTCGACGGCCCGCTCCTTCAGGGGGATCAGCGCGTTGTCCGTGATCTTGATGCCTTCGGGGCAGACCTCCGTGCAGCACTTGGTGATGTTGCAGTAGCCGAGGCCGTGGTCGTCCTGGGCGGTGCGTTTGCGGTCCAGGCCGCTCTCCTCGGCGGCGTCCAGCGGGTGCATGTCCAGCTCGGCGATCCGCATGAGGAAGCGCGGGCCGGCGAACGCCGTCTTGTTCTCCTCGTGGTCGCGCACCACGTGACAGGTGTCCTGGCACAGGAAGCACTCGATGCACTTGCGGAACTCCTGTGCCCGGTCCACGTCCTCCTGCATCATCCGGTACTCGCCCGGCCCCACGCCGGCGGGCGGCATAAATGCCGGGACCTCCCTGGCCTTGCGGTAGTTGTAACCGACGTCCGTGACCAGGTCGCGGACGACGGGGAAGGCGCGCAGCGGAGTGACGGTGATCGTCTCGGCGCGGTCGAACACCGACATCCGGGTCATGCACATCAGCCGCGGCCGCCCGTTGACCTCCGCCGAGCAGGACCCGCACTTGCCGGCCTTGCAGTTCCAGCGGACGGCGAGGTCGGGCGCCTGCGTGGCCTGGAGGCGGTGGATGATGTCGAGGACCACTTCGCCGTCGTTGACCTCGACCTCGAAGTCCTCCAGGCCGCCGCCCGACACGTCGCCCCGCCACACCTTGAACCGGGCCTGGTAGCCGCTCATTCGTACAGCTCCTCTTCGGCGAGGTACTTGACCAGCTCCTCCTTCTGGAAGAGGGCGAGCAGGTCGGGGCGGACGGGGTCGGTGGTCTCGCGGGTGAGGGTGATCTGGCCCCGCACCGGGTCGGTGGCCGCCAGACCGCCGGTGGGGTCGGTCAGCCGGCACAGGAGGTTGATCCGGCGCCAGGCGCGTTCCATGTCCGGGTGGTCCTCGCGGGTGTGTCCGCCGCGCGACTCGGTGCGCTCCAGGGCCGCCCGGGCCACGCACTCGCTCACCAGCAACATGTTGCGCAGGTCCAGGGCGAGGTGCCAGCCCGGGTTGAACTGGCGGTGGCCCTCGACGCCGGCCCGCCGCGCCCGTACCCGCAGCTCGGCGAGCTTGTCCAGGGCCTGTTCCATCTCGCCCTGGCGGCGGATGATGCCGACCAGGTCGTTCATGGTCTGCTGGAGTTCCTGGTGCAGGGTGTACGGGTTCTCCGGCGGGCGCCCCTGCGGGTCCGGCCGGCCCTCCGCGGAGAAGGGCCGCAGGGCCTCCGCGGCGGCCGCGTCGATCTGCTCGTCGTCGACCGGCGGGCGCGTCCCGGTCAGGGCCGCCGCGTACCCGGCCGCGTGCAGGCCCGCGCGGCGGCCGAACACCAGCAGGTCGGAGAGGGAGTTCCCGCCGAGCCGGTTGGAGCCGTGCATGCCGCCGGCCACCTCGCCGGCCGCGTACAGGCCCGGCACCCCGCGTGCGGCGGCCGTCTCGGAGTCGACGGCGATGCCGCCCATCACGTAGTGGCAGGTCGGTCCCACCTCCATGGCCTCGGCGGTGATGTCGACGTCCGCCAGCTCCTTGAACTGGTGGTACATGGACGGCAGCCGCCGCTTGATGACCTCGGCCGGCATCCGCGTGGACACGTCGAGGAAGACTCCGCCGTGCGGGGAGCCGCGGCCCGCCTTCACCTCGGCGTTGATGGCGCGGGCCACCTCGTCGCGCGGCAGCAGCTCCGGTGGCCGCCGGTTGTCGTCGGGTGCGTCGTACCAGCGGTCGGCCTCGTCCTCGGACTCGGCGTACTTGTCCTTGAAGACGTCCGGGACGTAGTCGAACATGAACCGCTTGCCCTCGGAGTTGCGCAGCACCCCGCCGTCGCCGCGCACCGACTCGGTGACCAGGATGCCCTTCACCGACGGCGGCCAGACCATGCCCGTGGGGTGGAACTGCACGAACTCCATGTTCAGCAGGGGCGCCCCGGCCAGCAGGGCGAGCGCGTGGCCGTCGCCGGTGTACTCCCAGGAGTTCGACGTCACCTTGAAGGACTTGCCGATGCCGCCGGTCGCGATCACGACGGCCGGCGCCTCGAGGACGAAGAAGCGGCCGGACTCGCGTGCGTAGGCGAAGACGCCGGAGACCCGGTCGCCGTCCTTCAGCACCCGCGTGACCGTGCACTCCTGGAACACCTTCAGCCGTGACTCGTGGTCGCCGGTCTCCCGGTGGTCCTCCTGCTGGAGGGCGACGATCTTCTGCTGGAGGGTGCGGATCAGCTCCAGGCCGGTGCGGTCGCCGACGTGCGCGAGACGCGGGTACTCGTGGCCGCCGAAGTTGCGCTGCGAGATCCGGCCGTCCTTCGTCCGGTCGAACAGGGCGCCCCAGGTCTCCAGCTCCCACACCCGGTCCGGGGCCTCCTGGGCGTGCAGCTCGGCCATCCGCCACTGGTTGAGGAACTTGCCGCCCCGCAGGGTGTCGCGGAAGTGGACCTGCCAGGTGTCGTGCTCGTTGGCGTTGGCCATCGCCGCCGCGATGCCGCCCTCGGCCATCACCGTGTGCGCCTTGCCGAACAGCGACTTGCAGATCACGGCCGTCCGGGCGCCCCGCTCACGTGCCTCGATGGCGGCCCGCAGACCGGCGCCACCGGCCCCGACCACGACGACGTCCCACTCCTGCCGGTCGACCACGGACATGCGAAGGCCCCACTCGTCTAGAAGAAGCGCGGATCGTCGAACGCACCGGACGCGACGAGATACACGTAGAAGTCGGCGAGCGCGACGCTCACCAGGGACGCCCAGGCCAGCTGCATGTGGCGGGCGTTGAGCCGGCCGACCCACTGCCACATCCGGTAGCGGACCGGGTGCCGGGAGAAGTGCTTGAGCTTCCCGCCGACGATGTGCCGGCAGGAGTGACAGGACAGGGTGTACGCCCAGATCAGCACGATGTTGACCAGGAACACCAGGGTGCCCAGGCCCATGTGTCCCCAGGCGTAGTGCTCGTCGCGGAAGGCGAGCACGGTGTCGTAGGTGAGGATCCCGGCGACCGGGATCGCCGCGTAGAAGAAGTACCGGTGGATGTTCTGCACGATCAGCGGGAAGCGGGTCTCGCCGGTGTACGTCCGGTGCGGCTCGGCCACCGCGCAGGCCGGGGGCGAGGCCCAGAAGCCCCGGTAGTAGGCCTTGCGGTAGTAGTAGCAGGTCAGCCGGAAGCCGAGCGGGAAGATCAGGATGATGATCGCGGGGGAGATGCCCCACCAGCTGCCGAAGATCTCCCAGTTCGGGCCCGCGCGCATCGGCTCGCAGTTCTCCGCGAGGCAAGGCGAGTAGAACGGCGAGACGTACGGCGCCGCGTAGTAGTCGGCGTTCGCGAAGGCCCGCCAGGTCGAGTACACGACGAACGCGAGCAAGCCGGCGGCGGTGGCCGCGGGGGCCAGCCACCACCGGTCGGTGCGCAGGTGGGGCGCGGTGATGGCGGCGCGCGTGGCGGTGTGCACGCCGCGGCCCCGTCGGGGTTCCGTACCAGTGGCCAAGGAGAGCTCCGGTCGGGTCAGGGGGCGTGCCGGTCGCGGGCTCCGAGTCCCTCGTCGTCGGAGTCCGTCCACAGCGAGTCGTCGTACGGCGTGTCGGGGATGGTGACGAGGTCGGGCCGCTTCAGCGCGGGACTGGTGGCGGCCGCCTCGCGCAGCAGCGCCACGCTCTCGCGCAGGTGGTTGGCGTCGGCGCGGACGCGGCGGATCTCCAGACCGCCACCGCCGATCTGCTTCTCCAGGCGCCCGACCGACCGGTGCAGGTCGTCGAGGCAGCGCTGGACTGACATCAGTTCGTCGTCAACGGACATGACGTGACCTCACTTCCGTCGGCCGTGCGGCCGTGGGTGGCAACGTTCATGCGCCTGCGAGTGTTGCGCGTCACACCTGTCGGTGTGAAGGGATGTGCACCGATTGGCCGATGCGGTGGGGTGCGGGCCCGGCGCATTGGGCCGCACGGGTGACCTTGCCGCCCCGGGCCGTCGTGTCTCCCCGGGTTGCTGAACCCTTTCCTCTTCAGTGGCCGCATACATGTGATCAGCTCCATATACCGCCAAAAGTGATCATAACGCCCGCGGCTCCACGGAGGTACCTGAGATGTCCCACGACGGCGTCGGCCCGCGCGCGGTCATGCGCTCGGTCGCCTTCCTCACCGCGGGAGTGCTCGCGGTCCCGGCCCTGGCCGCCTGCGGCGACGAGGACCAGGCGGGCAGGCCGCTGGCCGCCCAGGACATCGCCCCGGCCGCCCGTGCCCGGATGGCCGACGGCGGCACCCTGCGCTGGGCGGTGGACGCCGTGCCGGAGACCTTCAACGCCTTCCAGGCCGACGCCGACGCCACGACGACCCGGGTGGCCCAGGCCGTCCTGCCGTCGATGTACCGGATGGACGCCACCGGGCGGGCGGTGGCCGACACCGACTACCTGGAGTCCGCCGAGGTCGTCGACACCGAGCCCCGCCAGGTGGTCCTCTACAAGCTCGACCAGCAGGCGGTGTGGAGCGACGGGCGCGAGATCGGCGCCGCCGACTTCGCCGCCCAGTGGCGCGCCCTGTCCGGCCGGGACAGCGCCTACTGGACCGCCCGCAACGCCGGCTACGACCGCATCGAGAAGGTCGAGCGCGGCGCGAACGACCTCGAGGTCCGGGTCACCTTCAGCCGCCCCTACGCCGACTGGCGCTCGCTGTTCTCGCCGCTGTACCCGAAGGACGTCATGGGCACGCCCGACGCCTTCAACGACGGGGCGCGGCGCCGCCTGAAGGTCACCGCCGGGCCGTTCGCGCTGAAGCAGGTCGACCGGACGAAGGCCCAGGTCCGGCTCACCCGCAATCCCCGCTGGTGGGGCCGGCCCGCCAAGCTCGACGAGATCGTGCTGACCGCCGTCGCGCGCGACCAGCGGGCCGCGGCGCTCGCCGCCGGCAAGGTCGACCTGGCCGAGATCGACGCGGCCGCCGCCCGCAGCGTCGAGGGCGCGGCCCGCGGCGCCGCAGGGCCCCGACCCGGCTCCGCCCCCGCCGCCGCGAACGCCCTCGGCGCCTACGAGGTGCGCAAGTCGCTGGAGCCGGCCTACACACAGCTCGCGCTCAACGGCGCCGAAGGTCCGCTCGCCGACGAGCGGGTGCGCCGGGCGGTGGCCCGCGCGCTGGACCGCGAGGACCTCGCCAAGGCGGTGCTGGGGCCCCTCGGGCTGCCCGCGGTACCGGTCGGCAGCCACCTCGCGCTGTCCGGGCAGGAGGCCTACGCCGACAACAGCGGGGCGCTCGGCGGGCAGGACACCGCCGAGGCGCAGGCGCTGCTCGCGGACGCCGGATGGGTGTCCGGCGGCCCGGTGAAGGAGCAGGAGAAGGGCGAGAAGGCGGCGGGCGCCGAGGGCGAGAAGGGCGCCGCGGCGCAGGAAGGCGAGAAGGGCGCCGAGCGGACCGGGGAGGGTGAGAAGGGCGAGAACGGCGCCGAGCGGACCGGTGAGGGCGACGGGCGCGACGGCGGCGGGAAGGCCCGTTCCGGCGACTCCCCGGGCGGCAGGGACGGCAGCTACATCGTCGGCCAGGACGGCAAGGCGCCCGGCGGCACCGAGAAGGAGCACCCGGAGCACGGGAGCCGGGGCGGGCAGCGCGACGACCTCGCCCAGGACGGCAGGCACCACGTCACCCGGCAGGGCGCGCCCGGCGCCTACGCCCCGCAGGGCACCGCCGCCCCGGCAGGCGCCGCGGTGCCCGTGCTGGCCAAGGACGGCAAGGCGCTCACCCTGCGCTTCGTGCTGCCGTCGGGCCCGGGGGCCCAGCCGCTGCACACGGTCGCCGGGCGGATCACCCGGATGCTGGACGAGGTCGGGATCCGCACCGAGATCACCAAGGTCTCCGACGACAGCTACTTCAAGGACCACATCGCCTCCGGACAGTACGACCTGGCCCTGTACTCCTGGCCGGCCTCCGCCTTCCCCGCCACCGACGCCCGGCCGATCTACGCCAAACCGGTGCCGGCCGCGGACGGTTCGCTGAGCGTCGAGCAGAACTACACCCGGGTCGGCACCGACCAGGTGGACCAACTGTTCGACCATGCGATCTCGACCCTGGACGCGGAGGAGGCGCGGTCGCTGATCCGCAGGGCCGACGCGCGGATCTGGGCCGCTGCCGGATCGATTCCCCTCTACCAGCGGCCGCAGCTCTTCGCGGCACGGAAGGACCTGGTCAACGCGGGGGCCTTCGGCTTCCAGACCCCCGTGTACGAGGACATGGGCTTCCTGCGCAAGGGCGCGCGGGCCGCCGCGAGCCCGTCGGTGGCGAAGTGACGTGATGCGAGCCTCGTGGCCCCGCGGAGGCCGTCCCCCGCGGGGCCACGTACCATGGGGTGAGGCCGTGGCGTGTCAAGCCCGGCAGGGCCCGCGTAACACGGACGTACGCAGCAGGGCCGCCCTCACACTCCGGGAGAACGCCGCTTTATGGCCGTGTCCACAACACGTCACGACATTCGCAACGTCGCCATCGTCGCCCACGTCGACCACGGCAAGACGACCATCGTCGACGGCATGCTCAAGCAGGCCGGGGCCTTCGCCGCCCACCAGCTCGACTCGGTCGACGACCGCATGATGGACTCGAACGACCTGGAGCGTGAGAAGGGCATCACGATCCTCGCCAAGAACACGGCGGTGAAGTACCACCCCAAGGACGGCGGGGACCCGATCACGATCAACATCATCGACACCCCCGGCCACGCCGACTTCGGCGGCGAGGTCGAGCGCGGTCTGTCGATGGTCGACGGTGTCGTGCTGCTCGTGGACGCCTCCGAGGGTCCGCTGCCGCAGACCCGCTTCGTGCTGCGCAAGGCCCTCCAGGCCCGCCTGCCGATCATCCTGTGCATCAACAAGACCGACCGTCCGGACGCCCGGATCGACGAGGTCGTCAACGAGACCTACGACCTCTTCCTCGACCTGGACGCGGACGAGGAGCAGATCGAGTTCCCGATCGTCTACGCCTGCGGCCGTGACGGCATCGCCTCGCTGACCAAGCCCGCCGACGGCACCGTGCCGGAGGACTCCACCAGCCTGGAGCCCTTCTTCTCCACGATCCTGGAGCACATCCCGGCCCCCACCTACGACGTGGACGCCCCGCTCCAGGCGCACGTCACCAACCTGGACGCCGACAACTTCCTCGGCCGTATCGCGCTGCTGCGCGTCCACCAGGGCGAGCTGAAGAAGGGCCAGACCGTGGCCTGGATGAAGCGCGACGGGTCGGTCGCCAACGTGCGCATCTCCGAGCTGATGATGACCGAGGCGCTCACCCGCAAGCCCGCCGAGAAGGCCGGCCCCGGTGACATCTGCGCCGTCGCGGGCATCCCCGACATCATGATCGGCGAGACCCTCGCGGACCCCGAGAACCCGGTCCCGCTGCCGCTGATCACGGTCGACGAGCCGGCGATCTCCATGGTCATCGGCACCAACACCTCCCCGCTGGTCGGCCGTGGCGGCACCGGCAAGGGCGCCGACGCCAAGTCGGCGGTCAAGGACCGCAAGGTCACCGCCCGCCAGGTCAAGGACCGCCTGGACCGCGAGCTGATCGGCAACGTCAGCCTCCGGGTCCTGGACACCGAACGCCCGGACGCCTGGGAGGTGCAGGGCCGCGGTGAGCTGGCGCTGGCCATCCTGGTCGAGCAGATGCGCCGCGAGGGCTTCGAGCTGACCATCGGCAAGCCCCAGGTCGTCACCAAGGACGTCGACGGCAAGGTCTACGAGCCGGTCGAGCGCATGACGATCGACGTGCCCGAGGAGCACATGGGCGCCGTCACCCAGCTGATGGGCGTCCGCAAGGGCCGGATGGACAACATGTCCAACCACGGCTCCGGCTGGGTGCGCATGGAGTTCGTCGTCCCCTCCCGCGGTCTGATCGGCTTCCGGACCGAGTTCCTGACCCAGACGCGCGGCACCGGCATCGGCCACTCCATCCACGAGGGCCACGAGCCGTGGTTCGGCACGCTCCAGACCCGCAACAACGGCTCCCTGGTCGCCGACCGCTCCGGTTCCGTCACCGCGTTCGCCATGACGAACCTTCAGGAGCGCGGCGTGCTCTTCGTGGAGCCCGGTACCGAGGTGTACGAGGGCATGATCGTCGGCGAGAACTCCCGCGCCGACGACATGGACGTCAACATCACCAAGGAGAAGAAGCTCACCAACATGCGGTCCTCGACGGCCGACGTGGCGGAGTCGATCGTGCCGCCGCGCAAGCTGTCGCTGGAGCAGTCGCTGGAGTTCTGCCGTGACGACGAGTGCGTCGAGGTGACCCCGGAGGCCGTTCGCATCCGCAAGGTGAACCTGGACGCCCGCGAGCGCGCCCGCGCCGCGAGCCGCGCCAAGCACGGCTGATCCACAGCCGGTTCACGGCCTCGGGCCCGGGTTCCCCCATCGTGGGGGTGCCCGGGCCTTTCGCAACCCGTTTTCCGGGTGACTCACACCCTCGGTGTCCGGAATTCGGAGACTCATGTCCGATACCCAGGTAACACGTCCGTTTCGCGGCCTTCTCGTGCCAGACGGTTTGTCCATTTTCTGGAAGACGTAGAGGTGATCTGTGACTGAATTGAGATTTAAAGACGGTGGTCGGCACTTGGCACATGGCAGATAGTTAGCCGCGTAGCGCTCGGGTCAATGGGTCTCGCGCTGTGGGGACAGCGCCGACTCACGAGCACCAGGGGGTGTCTGACCCTCCGTCAGGGGTGTCGGAGGACAGACGAGCGCCCCCTCCTGTTGGTGAACGCGTGGAGTCACGAGGAGGAGTCCCATGTCGTCCAAAGCCGGTCAGCCCTTCCCTGCCCGCGGCGACTGCTGAGGTTCCGACCGGCCGCCCCGCGCGGCCGTTCGACTACGCGCGTCCGGCTGCGGGTATCCCCGCGTGCGCCGACGCGTTCTGACGTCCCTTCATACGCCGTCCAGCGATCGCGCACACCCTGCGCGGGCGCCGGTTCGGCACACCCACATCCGTGAAAAGGGCGAACTGTGACAAGTCCTACCGACATCGAGGGCGGCGGCACGTCGGTCGTCGACGGCGACCCGGAGACGCGGCCCCGGCCCGAGGCGAAGGCGCTCACGGGCCGGTCTCCCAGCCAGTTGATGTGGCTGCGCTTCAAGCGCGACCGCACCGGCGTGATCTCGGCCTACGTCGTGCTGTTCTTCTTCCTGATCGGCCTGCTCGCCCCGCTGGTCTCGAAGCTCTACGGCAAGAACCCGTACACCGTCTACGCGGACGAGCGCCCCGAGCTCTTCGACAGCGCGGGTGTGCCGGTGCAGCCCAACGGCGGCATCAGCGGCGAGTTCTGGTTCGGCCTCGAACCGGGCAACGGCTACGACGTCTTCACCAAACTGCTCTACGGGATCCGCAACTCGCTGGGCATCTCCCTGGCGGTCACCGTCGCGACCGTGCTGACCGGCATCGTCCTCGGCGTCGCCGCCGGCTACCTCGGCGGCCGGACCGACTACTGGATCAGCCGGGTCATCGACTTCCTGCTCGCCATCCCCTCCCAGCTGTTCTTCATCGCGAGCATGCCCGTCGTGGTCTCCCTGTTCGTCAGCCCGCGCGACGAGACCCCCGTCTACGTCCGGGTCGTCGCCCTCATCTCGGTGATGTGGGTGCTCGGCTGGATGAGCCTCGCCCGCATCCTGCGCGGCACGGCCATCGCCCTGCGGGAGCGGGAGTTCATCGAGGCCGCCAAGGTGAGCGGGGCGCCGCCCGGGCGGATCATCCGCCGGGAGATCCTGCCCAACGTGGTCACGCCGATCCTCGTGCAGGCCACCTACATGCTGCCGAACTTCGTGACCGCCGAGGCCGGTCTGTCCTTCCTCGGCGTCGGCCTGGTCGAACCGACCCCCGACTGGGGCCAGATGTTCTCCAAGGCGGCGACCGAACTCGTGATGCAGAACGACATCACCTACATGTTCTTCCCCGGAGTCTCGATGATCATCTTCATCGTGGCATTCAACCTGCTCGGGGACTCGGTCCGGGACGCCTTCGATCCCAAGACGGCCCGCTGACCCGCACGGCACTGCACCGCATCAGCTCAGGTGAACACACAGATGGGTGGGAATTGAGTGATGACCAAGGGTGGACGCCACGCGTACGCCGCGCTCTCACTGCTCGCGGCGGGGGCTCTCGTGCTCACCGGCTGCAGTGAGGGAGGCAGCAAGAAGGACAGCACCAAGGACGACAAGGACAACGCCCAACGCCAGCAGTCCGCCATCGACTTCGGCGACGCCCGGGCCTCGGCCGGCCCGGCCGCCGAGGTCGCCGGTGCCAAGCCCGGCGGCGCGATCACCGTCCTGCAACGCGACAGCTTCGCGCACCTGGATCCCGGGCAGATCTACGTCTCCGACGAGATGGCCCTGTCGCAACTGATCCACAGAGGCCTGACCGGTTACAAGGCCACCAGCACCGACGGAAAGAGGCACCAGGTCGTCGGCGACCTGGCCACCGACAGCGGTACCAGCACCGACGGCGGCAAGACCTGGAAGTACACGCTCAAGGACGGGATCAAGTGGGCCGACGGGGCCGCGATCACCTCCGCCGACGTGCGCCACACCTTCGAGCGCCTCTTCGCGCCGTTCGTCTCCAACGGCCCGACCTACATCCAGCAGTGGCTCGCCGACACCCCCGGCACCGACTACCGCGGCCTGCTCAAGGACGGCCCCTACAGCGGCAAACACCTGCCGGACAGCGTGCTGGAGACGCCGGACGACAAGACGATCGTCTTCAAATTCAAGGAGGCCAAGCCCGACCTGCCGTACGCGCTGGCCATGGCCGGCTACTCCGTCGTCTCGCAGAAGAAGGACACCAGGGAGCGGTACGACAAGGCCCCGATGACGGCCGGCCCGTACCGGATCCAGGACTTCAAGTCGGGCAAGTCGATGACGCTGGTGAAGAACACCCACTGGGACGCGAAGACCGACCCGCTCCGCCACCAGTACGTCGACCGGTTCGACTTCCAGTTCAACAAGCAGTTCGAGGACTCCACCAAGGCCATCCTCGACGACTCGGGCGCCAACGCCACCGCCGTCAGCCTCACCAACGAGGTCGACGCGGGCAACCTGTCCAAGATCCTCGCCGACGCGGCGCTCAAGGCCCGCACCGTCTCCGGCTACCAGCCGTACGTGGGCCAGATCAACATCAACATGTCGCAGAAGGAGATGCAGGACAAGACGGTCCGCGAGGCCATCGCCTACGCGCTGCCGATCACCCCGTTCGTGCGCGCCTACGGCGGCACCGCTGCCCGTGAGGTCGCCGGCGGCCTGATCAGCCCGACCGTCTCCGGTTACAACCCCGACTTCGACCCGTTCGGCAAGAAGAAGAAGCCCGCCGGCGACCCCGCCAAGGGCAGGGAACTGCTGGAGAAGGCCGGAAAGGTCGGCCTCAAGCTGACCTTCGGCTACATCAACACCCCCGAGGGCCAGCAGTACTCCACCGCCATGGCGGCGGGCCTGGAGAAGGCCGGCTTCGACGTGCAGCGCCAGGAGATCCCCGCCGAGTCGTTCTACGACCACGTCAACAAGGTCAAGAACAACTACGACATCTTCCACACCGCGTGGGGCGCCGACTGGCCGAGCGCCTCGACCGTCGTCCCGCCGCTGTACGACGGCCGTCAGATCCAGGACGGCGCCTCCAACTACTCGCACATCAACGACCCCAAGGTGAACGCCGACATCGACAAGGCCGCCACCGTCACCGACCCGATCAAGGCCGCGGAGGCCTGGAACGCGATCAACGAGTACATCGTGAAGGACGTCGTCTCCAACATCCCGACCGCCTACTACAAGCAGACCCAGATCGCCGGGTCCAGGATCGGCGGCCTCGTGTACGACGACGTCATCGGCGGCGTCGACCCGCGCCGGCTGTTCGTGAAGTAACCCCTTCCCGAGAGCGGCCGCCCGGTGCGCCCCGCCCCGGTGGGTGGGGCGCACCGCGCCCGCACGGCCTTCCGAGCCCGAAAGCTGCCACTGAGATGCTGCGCTTCCTCCTTCGCCGGACCGTCGGCTCGCTCGTGATCCTGGTTCTGCTGACCGTCGTCGCCTTCCTGCTCTTCTTCGGCATGCCGCGTGACCCGGCGCTGCTGATGTGCGGCAAGACGTGCACGCCCGAGGCACTGGAGAACATCCACCGCACGCTCGGCATCGACAAGTCGATCCCCGAGCAGTTCTGGATCTTCGTGCAGGGGCTCGTCGCGGGCCGTGACGACTTCGCCCAGGGGCCCTGCCCCGCCCCGTGTTTCGGCTACTCGTACCACACCAACGAGCAGGTCTGGACGACCCTGCTGGACCGGCTGCCGCTCACCGTCTCGCTCGCGTTCGGTGCCACGGTCGTCTTCCTCCTCGTCGGACTCGGCACCGGCATGCTGGCCGCCTGGCGGCGCGGCACGTTCGTCGACAAGTCGTTCACGGCCGGTTCCATGGTGCTCAGCTCGATGCAGATCTACTTCCTCGGCCCGCTCGCGCTCGCCGTCCTCGTCTACCAGACCCACCTCTTCGACGAGCCCCGCTACACCGAGCTCACCTCGGACCCCCTGGCCTGGTTCACCGGGCTGATCATCCCCTGGGTCGTGCTGTCCACGATCTTCGCGGCGCAGTACACCCGTATGGCGCGGTCGTCGATGATCGAACAGCTCCAGGAGGAACACGTCCGCACCGCCCGCGCCAAGGGCATGAGCCGGCGGTACGTCTTCTTCCGGTACGCCTGGCGCGGTTCGCTCATCCCGATCGTCACCATCCTCGGCATCGACCTCTCCTCGATGCTCGGCGGCGCGATCATCACCGAGTACACCTTCGGCCTGCCCGGCCTCGGGCACCTCGCCGTGGAGTCCGTGCAGTTCAGCGATCTGCCCCTGCTGCTGGGCGTGATGCTCTTCGCCGCCGCCGTGATCCTGCTGTGCAACATCGTCGTCGACGCCCTGTACGCCGCGATCGACCCGCGCGTACGGCTGAACTAGCCGTCCCCGGGCCGTCTTTAGGAGCACTGTCGTGACCACTGTGACCAAGGAGGCCGGCGCCCCCGTCCCGGCCGGCGCGGGCGCGTTCCTCTCCGTACGGGACCTGCACGTCACCTTCCGGACCGAGGACGGAGCCGTCCGCGCCGTCGACGGGCTCTCCTTCGACCTGGAGCGAGGACGCACCCTCGGCATCGTCGGGGAGTCGGGCTCCGGAAAGTCCGTCACCAACCTGACGATCCTCGGGCTGCACAACCCGGTGTTCACCACCGTCGAGGGTGAGATCATGCTGGAGGGACAGGAGTTGACCACCGCCCGGGAACCGGAGCTGGAGAGGCTGCGCGGCAACAAGATCGCGATGATCTTCCAGGACCCGCTCACCGCGCTCTCCCCCTACTACACCGTGGGCCGCCAGATCGCCGAGCCGTACATGAAGCACCGGGGCGCCTCCAAGAAGGAGGCCTGGGAGCGCGCGGTGGAGATGCTCGGCAAGGTCGGGATCCCGCACCCGAGGGAGCGGGCGAAGGACTACCCGCACCAGTTCTCCGGCGGCATGCGCCAGCGCGCGATGATCGCCATGGCGCTGGTGTGCGACCCCGACCTGCTGATCGCCGACGAGCCGACCACGGCCCTGGACGTCACCGTGCAGGCGCAGATCCTCGACCTGCTGAAGGACCTCCAGCACGAGTTCGGCTCGGCCATCATCTTCATCACGCACGACCTGGGCGTCATCGCCGACATGGCCGACGACATCATGGTGATGTACGCGGGCGGCGCGATCGAGCGCGGTTCGGTCGACGAGGTGCTGCGCGCCCCCCAGCACCCCTACACCTGGGGGCTGCTGAACTCCATGCCGCGGCTGGACTCCGACCTGGGCGTGCCGCTCGCACCGATCCCGGGCACCCCGCCGTCGCTGCTGAACCCGCCCTCCGGCTGCCGCTTCCACCCCCGCTGCACCTTCCAGGGCCGGGTGGGCGGCGACCGGTGTGCCACCGAACGGCCGCTGCTCGCCCCGGACCGGGCCTCCGCCTGCCATCTGACGGCGGAGCAGAAGCGGACCATCTTCGCCGACGAGATCAAGCCCCGGCTGGGCTAGCCAGGAGGACAACGTCATGACAGAAAACCTCGTCCTCCCCGCCCCCCGGGAAGCCGGTGCCGCGGAGCCCCTGCTGGTCGTGGAGGGGCTCACCAAGCACTTCCCGGTCAAGGGCGGCTTCCCGATCCGGCGCACGGTCGGCCAGGTGCAGGCAGTGGACGGCATCGACCTGAGTGTCGGCGTCGGTGAGAGCTTCGGCCTGGTGGGGGAGTCGGGCTGCGGCAAGTCCACCACCGGGCGCCTCATCACGCGTCTGCTGGAGCCGACGAGCGGGACGATCACCTACCGCGGCCGGGACATCAGCCGTGCCTCGCGCAAACAGCTCGCCCCGATCCGGTCCGAGATCCAGATGATCTTCCAGGACCCGTACTCGTCGCTGAACCCGCGCCAGACCGTCGGCAAGATCATCTCCGGGCCGATGGAGATCAACGGCATCAACCCGGACGGCGGACGCGAGAAGCGGGTGCGGGAACTGCTCGAGATCGTCGGTCTCAACCCCGAGCACTACAACCGCTTCCCGCACGAGTTCTCCGGCGGCCAGCGCCAGCGCATCGGCGTCGCCCGCGCGCTCGCCCTGGAGCCCAAGCTGATCGTCGCCGACGAGCCGGTCTCCGCGCTCGACGTGTCGATCCAGGCGCAGGTCGTCAACCTGCTTCAGCAGGTGCAGAGGGACCTGGGCATCGCGTTCGTCTTCATCGCCCACGACCTGGCCGTCGTCCGGCACTTCTCGCACCGCGTGGCCGTCATGTACCTCGGCAAGATCATCGAGGTCGGCGACCGGGCGTCCATCTACACGCGGCCCCGCCACCCCTACACCCACGCCCTGCTCTCGGCGGTCCCCGAGGCCCGGGTGACCGACGCGGCGGGGGCGCCCCGCGAGCGGATCCGCCTGGCCGGCGACGTGCCCTCCCCGATCTCGCCCCCCTCGGGCTGCCGCTTCCGCACGCGGTGCTGGAAGGCGCAGGACCGGTGCGCGGCGGAGGAACCGGCGCTGGTGCGCATCGCCGGTAACGAGGAGGGGCACCTGACCGCCTGCCACTTCCCGGAGGAGCCGACCATCGAGGGACGCGGGGAGGACATCGTGCTGGACCCGGCGCTGGCGGCGCTGGAGGAGTCGACGGAGGGTCAGGGGCCGGCCGCGCGCCGGGACGGGGGGCGAGGCTGACGTCGTCCGCAGGGCGGGGTGAAGCCGACGTCCTGCGGGGGCCTCGCGGGGCCGACGTCGTCCACGGGGCGGGGGCGCGCAACGGGGCGGGAACGGAGATGGGGCGGGAACGGGGATGGCGCGGGGACGGGGCGGGAACGGGGACGGGGCGGGGAAAGCGGGTGCGAGGGCCGCTCGGGTCCCGCCCCACGGTCCGGTCCGGGTGGCCTTCCCCGGCGGTCCGGGCGAGCAGCCGGCCGGGCCGCAGCCGACGTCCAGGACGGCGTCGGCGGACCTCATGCCCGGCCCGGGTGGACGTCGTCAGCCCCCGCCGCCACGGGCGGATGCCGGCGTACGGCGCGGCGAGCGTGAGACGGGCGAACGCCTGATCGGCCACCGCGGCAGTCCGTCACACGCGGCGGTGCCGGGGCCGAGATCCACGGCCTCCTCGAATCTCGCTCGACAACCGCCCCGGACGCCGTACATGCTCTCCGCGATGACGACCACCAGAATCGACGACACGCCTCCCGCCTGGGACGAGCGCAGCCAGCTCACCACCTACCTCGACTACGTCCGCGACACCGCGCGCGTCAAGTGCGAGGGCCTCTCCGAAGCCGACGCCCGCCGGGCACCCCTGCCGGGCTCCCCGCTGATGACCGTGAGCGGCGTGATCAACCACCTGCGCTGGGTGGAGTACTACTGGTTCCGGGTGGTGTTCCTCGGCGAGGCGGACGAGGGCCCCTGGACCGACGAGGACCCCGACCGGGAGATGCGGATCGCGGTCGACTTCCCGCTCGCCCGCGTCCTCGACGAGTACGCCGAGGAGGCCGCCCGTCACCGGAAGCTGGTCGCCGACCACGACCTCGACACCCGCGCCGTGGGACAGGTCCGCGACGGGGTCGTCGTCGACCTCCGCTGGATCATGCTGCACCTCATCGAGGAGACCGCCCGCCACAACGGCCACCTCGACATCATCCGGGAGATCCTCGACGGCCGGACGGGATCGTAGGAGCGCCGGGGCGGCGGCGGGGACGCCGCACGGGGAGTGGGGAGCGCCCCCTCCCGCGGCCACGCCCGGGGCGGGCGCCCCCCATCGCCGTCGGGTCCCCCCCCGCTGACGCGCCACCACCCCCGACGGGACGGCCTCCCGCCGACCGGACGGCCTCCCCGCCCGGCCCCCGCACCCCCGCCCCTCACACCCTCCGGTGGGCGGTGAACCGGTCGGCGGGGGCGGGTGGTCGGCGGACCGGTGAGGTCGGCGTGTGTCGCGCGGGTCAGTTCGTGGTCCAGGGGCGGAGCTTCTCGGGGTTGAGGACGGCCCAGATCCGTTCGATCCGGTCGTCGGCGATGTCGAACGCGAGCACCGACACGGTGACGCCGTCCACCCGGGCCACCAGACCGGGCTGGCCGTTGACCGTGCGCTCCAGGAGCGTCACGCCGGACACCGCAATGGCCCGTTCGGTGGGGAAGCGCGCGATGCGCTCGGCGCCCTCGACCGGGTGCAGCGCGGCGGACACGAGTCCGCCACCGTCACCGGTCGCCGTGGCGTCCGGGGCCAGCAGATCGATGAGGGCGTCGATGTCCCCCGCCTCCCAGGCGAGCCTGAAGGCCCGGACGAGGTCGGCGCGCCGGGCGGTCGGTGCCCCCGGAGGCCGCGCCGCGCGGATGCGACGCCGCACGGACTGGGGCGTCGGCGGGGGCAGGGGCCTGGTCGGCGGGAAGGTGTCGCTGGAGTTCCACATCGCCGCGATCCGGCGGTCTGACCGCGAGCCGCACGACGGGTGAAGGCCCGCGCCGGGTGGGCGCGGGCCTTCGTTCCCCGGGACCGGACGTTCATGGGCTCGGGTCAATGGGCCGAGAAAGTCCGCTCCGAAAGGAGACGGCTGACGGAAAGGGGTGTGTCAGACCGCCGCCTCGGGGTCCTTGGCGAGACGCGGCGCCGGGACGGTGTCCGCGGTCTCGGGGTAGTGGCAGGCCGTGAGGTGCCCGGGCTTGTTGCCCTCGGCCTGGACCAGCGGCGGCGCCTCGCTCGCGCACTTGTCCGTCGCCTTCCAGCAGCGCGTCCGGAACCGGCAGCCGGAGGGCGGGTTGATCGGGGAGGGCACGTCGCCGGTCAGGCGGATGCGCTCACGGGCCGGGGCCTCCTCCTCCACGGTGGCCTCGGGCACGGCGGACAGCAGCGCCCGGGTGTAGGGGTGGCGCGGGTTGCCGTAGAGGTCCTCGCGGTCGGCTATCTCCACGATCTTGCCGAGGTACATGACGGCCACGCGGTGCGAGAAGTGCCGGACGACGGCCAGGTCGTGGGCGATGAAGACGAACGCGATGCCCAGGTCCCTCTGCACCTGCTGGAGCAGGTTGACGACCTGCGCCTGGATCGACACGTCGAGCGCGGAGACCGGCTCGTCGGCGACGATCAGCTTGGGCTCCAGGGCGAGCGCGCGGGCGACGCCGATGCGCTGGCGCTGGCCGCCGGAGAACTCGTGCGGGAAGCGGTTGTAGTGCTCGGGGTTGAGACCGACGATCTCGAGCAGTTCCCGCACCCGCTTCTCGCGTCCGCCGTCCGGGTTGATGTCGTTGATCTCCATCGGCCCGGAGATGATCTTGCCGACGGTCTGGCGCGGGTTCAGCGAGGCGTACGGGTCCTGGAAGATCATCTGGATCTCGGACCGGACGGGCGCCAGCTGCTTGCGGTTGGCGTGGGTGATGTCCTTGCCCTGGTACGTGATTGTCCCGCCGGTGGGCTCCAGCAGACGCGTGATCAGGCGTCCGGTGGTGGACTTGCCGCAGCCGGACTCGCCGACCAGGCCCAGGCTCTCGCCCTCGCCGACCTGGAAGTCGAGGCCGTCGACCGCCTGCACGGCGCCGACCGTGCGCCGGATCGGGAAGCCGCCCTTGATCGGGAAGTGCTTGGTGAGCCCGGAGACGTCCAGGAGGGGAGTGGTGCTGCTCATGGTGGTGAAATCCCGTCTCTTGTACGTCAGTTGGCCGCGCTGCCGGCGAGGTCGCCGAAGACCTCGCGGCGCTGGTCGGCGGTCAGGTGGCAGGCGCTGCCGCGTCCGTCCACGATCTCCAGGAGCGGACGCTCCGTGGAGCACAGGCCCCCCTCGACCTTCCCGGCGAAGGTGCACCGCGGGTGGAAGCGGCAGCCGGACGGCGGGTTCAGCAGCGACGGCGGCGAGCCCGGGATCGGGTTGAGCGGCACGTCCACCGGGTGGTCCAGGCTCGGCATCGAGCTCAGCAGACCCCAGGTGTAGGGGTGCTGCGGGTCGCGCAGCACCTCCTTCTTCGTGCCGCGCTCCACGCACCGGCCGCCGTACATCACCAGCACCTCGTCGGCGATGTCCGCGATCACACCCAGGTCGTGCGTGATGAAGATGATCGCCGTGCCGAACTCGCGCTGGAGGTCCTTGAGCAGGTCCATGATCTGGGCCTGCACCGTGACGTCCAGGGCCGTGGTCGGCTCGTCGGCGATCAGCAGCTCCGGGTCGCACACCAGCGCCATGGCGATCATCGCGCGCTGGCGCATACCGCCGGAGAACTGGTGCGGGTAGTCGTCCACCCGCACGTCCGGCTGCGGGATGCCGACGCGGGTCAGCATCTCGATCGCACGCGCCCGGGCGTCCTTCTTGGAGCAGCCCGTGTGCTTGCGGTACGTCTCCGCGATCTGCGCGCCCACCGTGTGGTACGGCGACAGGGAGGTCAGCGCGTCCTGGAAGATCATCGCCATCTTGTTGCCGCGCAGCTTCTCCAGGGTCTTCTCCGGAGCGCCGTTCAGCTCCTCGCCGTCGAGGACGATGGAGCCCTCGACGGCGGTGCTGTCCGGGTTGTGCAGGCCGAGGATGGTCAGGTTGGTGACCGACTTGCCGGATCCCGACTCACCCACGATGCCCAGCGTCTTGCCGCGTTCGAGGTCGAAGGAGAGACCGTCGACGGCCTTGACGACGCCGTCCTCGGTCGAGAAGTGCACCTTCAGGTCCTTGATGGACAGGAAGGGCTGCTGATCGGTGCTCGTCACGGGGACGCTCCAGAGGGGGTGATGCGGGGGTTGCTGGCAGGGGCGGGCGGGGTCAGGCGAGCCGGATACGCGGGTCGATCAGCGCGTAGCAGGCGTCCACGACGATGTTGGCGACCACCACGAAGGACGCGGTGAGGACCATGACACCGAGCAGCATCGGAAGGTCGTTGGTGTACACGGACTTCACGGCGAGCATGCCGATGCCCTGGATGCTGAAGGTCTTCTCGGTGATCATGGCGCCGCCGAGCAGCACGCCCAGGTCGATGCCGAAGATGGTGACGATCGGACCCATCGCGCCGCGCCAGGCGAAGCGGAAGAACACGGTACGGCGGGAGAGGCCCTTGGCGCGGGCCGTGCGGACGTAGTCCTCGTTGAGCGTCTCGACCATCTGGGAGCGCGTCATACGGGTGTAGTTCGCGGTGAAGATCAGCGCCAGCACCAGCCAGGGCAGCAGCAGTCCGCCGAACCAGGCGCCGGGGTTCTCGGAGAAGGGCGTGTACGACGGCTGGGACATGATGTTCCACTGGTACACGAAGAGGAACATGGCCAGCGTGCCGACGAAGTAGATCTGCATCGAGGACGCGACCAGCGAGGCACCGCTGGCGATCTTGTCGAGCGGCTTGCCCTGCTTCACGGCGGCGAGCATGCCGGCCCCGATGCCGAAGATCAGGAAGACCACGGCCGCGCCGAGCGCCAGCGAGAAGGTCGTGGGGAAGCGGTCCAGCACGGTGGCCATGACGGGCTCGCGGTTGATGAACGAGTAGCCCAGGCAGGGCGCGTCGCAGTTGCCGAAGCCCGGGTACTCACGGCCCAGGAAGATGCCGCCGAGCCAGTGCCAGTACTGCATCGGCACCGATTCGTCCATCCCCGTGTTGTGTCTGATGAGCGCGAGCGTCTCCGGGGTGCAGATCTTGCCGCACGCCATCCGGGCCGGGTCGCGCGGCACCGCGTAGAAGAGCATGAACGTGACCGCGCTGATGATCAGCAGCGTGATCACGGCGCCGAGGAACCGGCGGGCGAGGAAGCGAAGCATGGGGGTGGCTTTCCTGGGAGGGCCGTCGTACGGAGCGGGCCGGGCCGGGGTGACCGGAGGCCCGGTGGACGAGAGCCGAGGGATGGGGGGCGGCCGGTGGCCGCCCCCCACCGCTCAGGGATGGATCAGGCCTTGACGTACATCTTGTAGAGCATGCAACCGTCGAAGTTCGGGTCCATCTTCACGTTGCCGAGCTTGGAGCCGTGCATGTAGATGCGCTTCATGTACACGTCGGGGATGAAGGCACCCGTCTCCGTGACCTGCTTGTCCAGGGCGGCCCACATCTCGTTGGCCTTGTTCTGGTCGGGCTCGGCGGTGGCCGCCTTGATGGCCGCGTCGACCGCCGGGTCCTTCAGGTGCGAGTAGTTCTGTCCCTGGTCGACGACGTTCTTGCTGGCGAACAGCGGGTCGAAGACCGAGTAGCCGGTCGGCCAGTCGGAGGACCAGCCGCCCCAGTAGACGTCGAAGCCGTTATCCAGCTTGCCGACCTGGTCGTACCAGGTGGTGGAGTCGACACCCTTGGTGACGACCTCGAAGCCGGCCGCCTTGAGGGCGTTCTCGACGACGACCTTGATCTTCGCCTGGGTCTCGTCCTGCTGGTAGGCGTAGACGATCTTGGCGCCGGTCTTGCCGGCCTTCTCCAGGATCTTCTTCGCGGCCGCCGGGTCGCCCGCCGGGTTCTTCAGCTTGCCCCAGACGTCCTGCGACTTGTAGCCGGCGACGAGCGGGCTCATGATGCCGGTCGCGTAGTCACCGCGGTGGGTGCCGCCCATCAGCTGACGGATGGCGGCGGTCGGCCAGGCCTTGATCAGGGCCTCGCGGACGGACTTGTCGGTGACGCGGCTGGTGTTGATCCAGTAGACGCTCACACCGTTGCCGAGCGCCTCGAAGGTGCGGTCCTTGGCCTCGGTGGTGGCCTTCTGGATGCGCTCCTGCGGGATGGTGCGCCACGAGACGGCGTACTGGTCGTTGCCGGCGTCGGCGATCAGACGGTCGATCGCGGTGAGCTGCTCGATGCCGAAGGTGAAGTCGAACTCGTCCGGGTAGGCGTTGCGGATCGAGTCCGTGTTCGGGTCCCAGTGCTCGTTGCGGACCAGGACCATCGACTTGTCGGTGACGTGGCTCTTGATCTTGTACGGGCCGTTGGAGACCGGCTTCTTGTCGTAGTTCTGCTTGGTGTCCTTCTTCACCGGGGTCGGCGCGTAGGAGTGCATCGCGACGACGTAGTTGAAGTCGGGGCGCGCCTCGGACAGGCGGAAGGTGATGGTCTTGCCGCTGGTCTCGATCGACTTCAGGTGCTTGCCGGTGTACGGGCCCGGGTAGCTCTTGCGGTACTCGCTGCTGCCCACCAGCCACTGCTGGACGTAGTTGGCGCCCTCGGTGATGAAGTCGGCGAAGCCGCGCTCGAAGCCGTGGCGGACGTCGTCGACGGTGACCTCGGTGCCGTCCTCCCACTTGACGCCGTCCTTCAGGGTGAAGGACCAGGTCTTGCCGCCGTCCTTCATGGTGCCCGTGTCGGTGGCGAGGTCGCCGACCAGGGTCATGGAGCCGTCGTCGGCGACCTTGTAGCCGGTCAGGGTGCGGGAGATGACGACCGCCGCCAGCGAGTTCCAGGCGTAGTAGATGCGCTGCGGGTCGAGGTGCGAGAAGTCGTCGTCGTTGAGCAGGGAGACCTTGCCGCCCTTCTTGGCGCCGGGAACCTCCGGAGCCGGGCCCTTCGAGTCCTCCGCGGTGCCGATCTTGACCGTCGTGGCGTTGGCCTTGGCCGCTTCCTGCTTGCCACCGCCGCCGGTGTTGCTGGTGGAGTCACCGCTGCTGCACGCGGTGAGCACCGAGCCCGCCGCGGCGGCCACGCTGGTGGCTATCAGGAAGTTTCTACGCGAAAAGGACATCGCATCCTGCCTAGGGAAGTGAGTTGATGAGAGAGGTTCCGGCACCCCGGCGCCTTTGCCGTGGTCCTGAAAAGGGCCGGAGTCAGCGCTTGGTCTTCGGGTCGAGCGCGTCGCGTACCGAGTCACCGAGCAGGTTGAACGCCAGTACGAAGATCACCATGGCCAGGCCCGGGAAGAGCAGGAAGGTGATGTCGTCCTGGTAGAACTTGGCGGCGTACCCGATCATGGCGCCCCAGTCGGGGGTCGGGTCCTGAAGGCCGACGCCGAGGAAGGCGAGACCCGCCTCCGTGGTGACCATCAGCGGGAGGTTGAGGGTCGCCTGGATGAGGATCGGCGTCCACAGGTTGGGCAGCAGCTCCTTGAAGATGATGCGTGCCGGGGAGGCGCCGGTGACCTTGGCGGCCTCGACGAACTCCCGCTCGCGCAGGGCCAGGACCTGGCCGCGCAGCAGTCGGGCGATGGAGGCCCAGCCGAAGGCGGTGAGCAGGCCGATCATGCAGGTGACCGTGAGCCAGACGGGCGTGTTCTCGTCCGGGGCGACGAACAGCGCGATCACCACGGGCGTGAAGGCCACGAAGAAGAGCTGGGACGGGAAGGCCAGCAGGATGTCGATGACCCGGCCGATGAACCAGTCCGTCTTGCCGCCGACGTAGCCGGCGGTCACGCCGATCACGACGCCGATGATGACGACGAGGACGGTGATGCCGGTGGCGATCAGCAGCGAGTTGCGCATCGCGTACAGCAGGAAGGTGAAGACGTCGCGGCCGAGCTGTGGGTCGATGCCGAACCAGAACTCACCGCTCATGCCGCCGTTGGGCCCCACGGGGAAGCCGTTGTCGCCGAGCAGGCCGGGCGTGTTGATGCCGTAGGTGGTGTACGGGTCCTTGCCGTACAGCTTCGCGATCAGTGGCGCGCACAGCGCGACCACGAAGAAGAAGATCACGATGTACGCCGATGTGACACCCGTGCGGTCGCGCTTGAACCGGCGCCAGGCCAGCTGCCCGGGGGAGCGGCTCTCATTGACCTTCGGCGCGTCAGAAGTGGTCGACTTCTCGACGCTCTCGTCGGTCACCTCAAGCGGTGCAGCCGCTGATGGAGTTGGGGGGGTCATGGTGCTCCTGGCCCAAGGGAGGGTCTGATGACTCCGCAGGGCACTCCCCTACGGGCTACGCGGGACTTTTTCAACGCAATTCGTTCAAGGTCAATAAATTCTGGTCCGCCTTGGTCTTCTCTTTACCTTCTTTGCCTCTCCTTTACCGTTCCGTAGCTACGCGTGTAGCGCGCCGTAATCGTTCCGTGTCTGACATCGGGCCAATCGGGCAAAGCGGGCAACGCGTTCGTTATCCGGATACCTCGATGTCGAAATGCGTACATCGTGGGGTCAGAATTCAACAGTTCGGCATCGGATGCCGGTGATCCGTTGCGCCCCGCACCCAAGATCCATTGTGACCTGTGCGGAAGATCCTTTTCGACCCCCCACCAGGAAGTTGCAACCGCGAGGGATGTAACTCGTTCGCGTCCCTCCAACGGCCTCCGGGGGTGCGTGCTGAGGGTGCGTCATGCACCACTTGCCCCACTATGGACTGATAACGGATCAGTAAGCCGACGGGTCGGCACAACGCTCGGGTAAAGAACTGGCAAGAGGAGGATCCATGCGTGGAGCCACGCACGCCACGTGGGCCGCATGCGCGACGGCGGTCGCGCTCGTGGCGACGGCCTGCGGGGGCGAGGGCGGCAGCGCCGGCGACACCGGCGAGGTGCTCAGCTCCTCCTGGGGAGACCCGCAGAACCCGCTGGAACCGGCCAACACCAACGAGGTCCAGGGCGGCAAGGTCCTCGACATGATCTTCCGGAGCCTGAAGAGGTACGACCCTCGGACCGGCGAGGCCCAGGACATGCTCGCCGAGAAGATCGAGACCGCGGACTCGCGGACCTTCACCGTCACGGTCAAGGACGGCTGGACCTTCAGCAACGGCGAGAAGGTGACCGCCAGGTCCTTCGTCGACGCCTGGAACTACGGGGCGAGCCTGAAGAACAACCAGCGCAACGCCTACTTCTTCGAGTACATCGAGGGCTACGACAAGACCCACCCGGCCGACGGCACCGCCCAGAGCGCCGACACCCTCTCCGGCCTGAGGGTCGTGAACGAGCGGACCTTCACCGTCCGGCTGAAGCAGAAGTTCTCCACCTTCCCCGACACCCTCGGCTACCCCGCCTTCGCCCCGCTGCCCCGGGCCTTCTTCACCGACCACGCCGGCTGGCTGAAGAAGCCCGTCGGGAACGGGCCGTACGCGATCGAGTCCTACACCAGGGGCGCCCAGATGGAGCTGCGGACCTGGGCGCAGTACCCCGGTCCCGACAAGGCACGAAACGCCGGGGTGACCCTGAAGGTCTACACCGACAACAACACCGCCTACACCGACCTGATGGCCGGCAACCTCGACCTGGTCGACGACGTGCCCGCCGCGCAGCTGAAGAACGTCAGGAACGACCTGGGCGACCGCTACCTCAACACCCCCGCCGGCATCATCCAGACCCTCGCCTTCCCCTACTACGACAAGAACTGGAACAAGAGCGGCTCGGACAAGGTCCGCACCGGCCTGTCGCGGGCCATCGACCGCAAGCAGATCACCGAGACGATCTTCCAGAACACCCGCACCCCCGCCACCGACTGGACCTCCCCGGTCCTCGGCGCGGACGGCGGCAACAAGGCCGGCCTGTGCGGGGAGGCCTGCGTCTACGACCCCGCGGCGGCCCGCGCGCTCATCCGGGAGGGCGGAGGCCTCCCCGGCGGCCAGGTCAAGATCACGTACAACGCGGACACCGGCTCCCACAAACAGTGGGTCGACGCCGTCTGCAACTCCATCAACAAGGCCCTCGGCAACGAGAGGGCCTGCGTCGGCAACCCGGTCGGCACCTTCGCCGACTTCCGCAGCCAGATCACCGACCGGAAGATGAGAGGCCCCTTCCGCGCCGGCTGGCAGATGGACTACCCCCTCATCCAGAACTTCCTCCAGCCGCTCTACTACACCAACGCCTCCTCCAACGACGGCAAGTGGTCCGACCCGGAGTTCGACGAGCTCGTCGACCGGGCCAACGCCGAGACCGACGCCGCCCGGGCCGTCGAGACCTTCCAGCGGGCCGAGGCGGTCGTCCGCGACAACATGGCCGCGATCCCCCTGTGGTACCAGAACGGCAGTGCCGGCTACTCGCAGCGCCTGTCGAACGTCCGGCTCAACCCGTTCTCCGTCCCGGTCTACGACGAGATCAAGGTCAGCTGACCCGCCATGGGGCGGTATGTGATCCGGCGCCTGCTCCAGATGGTCCCGGTGTTCGCCGGCGCCACCCTGCTGATCTTCCTCATGGTCAACGTGATGGGCGACCCCGTCGCCGGGCTGTGCGGCGACCGGGAGTGCGATCCGGCCACCGCCGCCCGGCTGAGGGCGGAGTTCGGCCTCGACGAGCCGGTCTGGCAGCAGTACCTGACCTACATGGGGAACGTCTTCACCGGCGACTTCGGGACGGCGTTCAACGGCCAGCCGGTCACCGAGCTGATGTCGACGGCGTTCCCCGTCACCATCCGGCTGACCGTCGTGGCGGTCCTCTTCGAGATCGTCATCGGCGTCACGCTCGGTGTCGTCACCGGACTGCGCCGGGGCCGGCCCGTCGACACCGGCGTCCTCCTCGTCACCCTCGTCGTGATCTCCGTGCCCACCTTCGTCACCGGCCTGCTGCTCCAGCTGCTGCTAGGCGTCGAGTGGGGCTGGATCAAACCGTCGGTCTCCGCCGAGGCGGGCTTCGACGAACTGATCGTGCCGGGCCTGGTCCTCGCGTCGGTCTCCCTCGCCTACGTCACGCGTCTGACCCGCACCTCGATCGCGGAGAACAAGCGCTCCGACTACGTCCGCACCGCGATCGCGAAGGGACTGCCCCGCCACCGGGTCGTCACCCGGCACCTGCTGCGCAACTCCCTCATCCCCGTGGTCACCTTCATCGGCACCGACATCGGCGCCCTGATGGGCGGCGCCATCGTCACCGAGCGGATCTTCAACATCCACGGCGTGGGCTTCCAGCTCTACCAGGGGATCCTGCGCCAGAACACCCAGACCGTCGTCGGCTTCGTGACCGTACTCGTCCTGGTCTTCCTGGTGGCCAACCTGCTCGTCGACCTCCTGTACGCCGTACTCGACCCGAGGATCCGCTATGCCTGAGCAGCCCCGAGAACCCGAGGGCGCCGTCGCCTCGACCGGTATGGGCGGCGCCATGGACCTCGCCACGGCGGAGGGCGAGACCCTGGAGAAGGCGCCCGGCGGCCCCGACGCCACCGGACCGGCGGGCAAGCCACGCTCCCTGTGGTCCGACGCCTGGCGCGACCTGCGCCGCAACCCCGTCTTCATCGTCTCCGCCCTGGTCATCGTCTTCTTGGTCTTCGTCTCCCTGTGGCCCTCGGCGCTCGCCTCCGGCTCCCCCCTCATGTGCGATCTCGCCAAGGCCCAGGAGGGCTCCCAGCCGGGCGCCCCCTTCGGCTACGACGGCCAGGGCTGCAACGTGTACACGCGCACCGTCTACGGAGCCCGCACGTCCGTCACGGTCGGCGTGCTGGCCACGCTCGGGGTGGCGGTCCTCGGTTCGGTCCTCGGCGGCCTCGCCGGCTTCTACGGCGGCACGGGGGACGCGATCCTGTCCCGGATCACCGACGTCTTCTTCGCGATCCCGGTCGTCCTCGGCGGCCTGGTCCTCCTCTCCGTGGTGACCGGCAACTCGGTCTGGCCGGTCATCGGCTTCATGGTGCTGCTCGGCTGGCCGCAGATCTCCCGCATCGCGCGCGGCTCCGTCATCACCGCCAGACAGAACGACTACGTCCAGGCCGCCCGCGCCCTGGGCGCCTCCCACACCCGCATGCTGCTGCGGCACATCGCACCCAACGCCGTCGCCCCGGTGATCGTCGTGGCGACCATCGCGCTGGGCACGTACATCGCGCTGGAGGCGACCCTGTCCTACCTCGGCGTCGGCCTGAAGCCGCCGACGGTCTCCTGGGGCATCGACATCTCCGCCGCCTCCCCGTACATCCGCAACGCCCCGCACGCCCTGCTGTGGCCCTCCGGCGCGCTCGCGGTCACCGTCCTGGCGTTCATCATGCTCGGCGACGCGGTCCGCGACGCCCTGGACCCGAAGCTGAGGTGACGGACCGTGCTGCTGGAAGTGCGCGATCTGAGGGTGGAGTTCCGTACCCGGGACGGCGTCGCCAAGGCCGTCAACGGGGTGACGTACGGGGTGGACGCGGGGGAGACGCTCGCCGTGCTCGGGGAGTCCGGCTCCGGCAAGTCCGTCACCGCCCAGGCGATCATGGGCATCCTCGACATGCCGCCCGGCCGGATCACCGCCGGGGAGATCCTCTTCCAGGGCCGGGACCTGTTGAAGCTCGGCGAGGAGGAGCGGCGGAGGGTCCGCGGCGCGCGGATGGCGATGATCTTCCAGGACGCGCTGTCCTCCCTCAACCCGGTGCTCTCCGTGGGCGACCAGCTCGCCGAGATGTTCGTCGTCCACCGGGGCATGTCGAAGAAGGACGCGCGGGCCAGGGCGGTCGAGCTGATGGACCGGGTGCGCATCCCGGCCGCGAAGGAGCGCGTCGGGCAGTACCCGCACCAGTTCTCCGGCGGCATGCGCCAGCGCGTCATGATCGCGATGGCGCTGGCCCTCGAACCGGCGCTGATCATCGCCGACGAGCCCACCACCGCCCTCGACGTCACCGTCCAGGCCCAGGTCATGGACCTGCTCGCCGAGTTGCGCCGCGAGTACCGCATGGGCCTGATCCTCATCACCCACGACCTCGGCGTGGTCGCCGACGTCGCCGACCGCATCGCCGTGATGTACGCCGGCCGGATCGTGGAGTCGGCCCCCGTCCACGACCTCTACAAGGCCCCAGCCCACCCGTACACCCGCGGCCTGCTGGACTCCGTCCCGCGCCTGGACCACAAGGGGCGGCAGCTCTACGCCATCCGGGGACTGCCGCCCCACCTCATGGACATCCCGTCCGGCTGCCCCTTCCATCCGCGCTGCCCGACGGTCCGGAACGTGTGCCGCACGGACGTACCGCCCCTGTACGTGGTGGACGAGGACCGGGGCAGCGCCTGCCACGCCTGGAGGGAGTGCCTGAATGGCCACGACCGCTGAGCCGATCCTGGAAGTCGACGGCCTCGTCAAGCACTACCCGCTCACCCGGGGCATCCTCTTCCGCAAACAGGTCGGCGCGGTCCGGGCCGTCGACGGCGTCGACTTCACGCTCCGCCGCGGCGAGACCCTGGGCATCGTCGGGGAGTCGGGCTGCGGCAAGTCCACGGTCGCCAGGATGCTGGTCCACCTGGAGCGGCCGACGGCCGGCCGGATCCGCTACAAGGGCGAGGACATCACCCGGCTGTCGGGCCGGGCCCTGAGGGCCGTCCGCCGCAACATCCAGATGGTCTTCCAGGACCCGTACACCTCCCTCAACCCGCGGATGACCGTGGGCGACATCGTCGGGGAGCCGTACGAGATCCACCCCGAGGCGGCGCCCAAGGGCGACCGGCGCAGGAGGGTCCGGGAACTGCTGGACGTCGTCGGCCTCAACCCGGAGTTCGTCAACCGTTATCCGCACCAGTTCTCCGGCGGCCAGCGCCAGCGCATCGGCATCGCCCGCGGCCTCGCCCTGCGCCCCGAGGTGATCGTCGCCGACGAGCCGGTGTCCGCCCTGGACGTCTCCGTGCAGGCCCAGGTGATCAACCTCCTGGACCGCCTCCAGAGCGAGTTCGACCTCTCCTACCTCTTCATCGCGCACGACCTGTCGATCGTGCGGCACATCTCGGACCGGGTCGCGGTGATGTACCTCGGACGGATCGTGGAGACCGGCACCGACACCGAGATCTACGACCACCCGACGCACCCCTACACCCAGGCCCTGCTGTCCGCGGTCCCCGTCCCCGACCCCGAGGCCCGCGAACACCGCGAGCGGATCATCCTCGTCGGCGACGTGCCCTCCCCGACCGGCGTCCCCTCCGGCTGCCGCTTCCGCACCCGCTGCTGGAAGGTTCGCGACCGCTGCGCCGTGGAGGTCCCGGCCCTCGCGGTCCCCGCGGAGTTCCGCCGCACGGCCGGCCCGGCGGCGCACGACTCGGCCTGCCACTTCGCGGAGGAGAAACACGTCGTGCCGCCCGAGGCGACCCGGGAGGATCGTGTGGACGGCATCGCATAACAGCACATTTGTACGGCAACCGCGTTAACACGCAGGCAACTTGGCGGACCCGATTCCGATATACGGACGCGTCAGGCTGAACAGCGTACGGCCGTGCGGGTGCCGTAAACGGGCCGGGGCGCGCCATGTCGCCCCGGCCCGTTGCCCCCTCCTGCGGCTCAGCCCAGTCCCAGGGCCCGTCTGAGGAAGTCCACCTGGAGCAGCAGCAGGTTCTCCGCGACCTGTTCCTGCGGGGTCATGTGGGTGACGCCGGACAGCGGCAGCACCTCGTGCGGGCGCCCGGCGGACAGCAGGGCCGAGGACAGGCGCAGGGCGTGCGCGACCACCACGTTGTCGTCGGCCAGGCCGTGCACCACCATCAGCGGCCGGTGCGGCTCGGCGGGGGAGGAGAGGCCCTCGTCGGTGACGAGCGAGTTGCGTGCGTAGGTTTCCGCAGCCGTGTTCGGGTCGCCGAGGTAGCGCTCGGTGTAGTGGGTGTCGTAGAGCCGCCAGTCGGTCACCGGGGCGCCGGCGATCCCCGCGTGGAAGACGTCCGGGCGGCGCAGCACCGCGAGGGCCGCCAGGTAGCCGCCGAAGGACCAGCCGCGGATCGCCACCCGGGACAGGTCCAGCGGGTGGGTGCGCGCGAGGTCCCGGAGCGCGTCGACCTGGTCGTCCAGGGCGACAGTGAAGTCCTGGTGGATCGCCTTCTCCCAGGCGGGGGAGCGGCCCGGCGTGCCCCGGCCGTCCGCGACGACCACCGCGAAGCCCTGGTCGGCGAACCACTGCGAGGTCAGGTGGGCGTTGTGCGCGGCGAGCACCCGGGGCCCGTGCGGACCGCCGTAGGGGTCGAGGAGGACCGGGAGCGGGGCGTCCCCGGGGTAGTCCGATGGCATAAGCAGGGCGCACGGGATTCGCCGTGCGCCCCCCTGGGTGAGCAGCAGTCGAGGGGACAGACCGGGGTCTTCCGCGTACGACCGGACAACCGCCGTCTGTCTCCCCTCCCGTAGCACCCGCACCCGGCTCCCCGGCCGGTCCGGCACCGCCGACACCAGCACGGTCACGCCCCCGGCGCGCACCGCGGAATGCACTCCCGGTTCCTCCGAAAGGCGCTCGACGCCCAGTTCGCTGACGCGGTACACATGCACCTCGCCGGTCTCCGGCCGCTCCGCCTCCCGTCCGGCCGACGCCGCGACCAGCACGTCATCGGAGGTGACGTCCAGCACCGCCCGCACGTGCAACTGCGCTCCCGTCAGCGGACGGTCGCCCACCGCCAGGACCCGGGAGCCGCCCTCGTCGGCGATCCGCACCAGCCGCCCGGCGGGGCTCCAGCACGGCACCCCAGGGAAAAGATCCAGCCAAATCAGATCTTCGTCCGCGTGCACCATCCGGGTCGCCCCGGAGTCGGTGTCCACCGCCAGGAACAGCTGACTTCGCTGGTCGCGCGCCTGTACGAGCAACAGCGGCGCACCCGCCGCTGACCAGTGCACTCGCGCCAGATACGGATAGCGTTTCCGGTCCCAGACGACCTCCGTGCGCACCCCGTCCAGGCCGAACACGAACAGCCTCACGTCCGCGTTGGCCGTCCCGGCAGCTGGATACGGCACGTGTTGTGGGTCACGTTTCGGCTGGGCCGGATCCGAGATCCACCACCGCTCCACCGGCGTGTCGTCCACTCGCGCCACCAGCAGCCGGTCCGACTCCGGAGCCCACCAGAACCCCCGCGAGCGCCCCATCTCCTCGGCCGCGATGAACTCGGCCAATCCATAGGAAACCGACTCCGACTCCGGCTCCACCAGCGCCCGGTCGTGCTCCCCCTCGGCACCCACCACCCGCAGCGCGCCCTGCGCGACGTACGCCACGAGCCGCCCGTCGGGCGAGGGGCGGGGGTCGATCACCGGCCCGGGGACGGGCAGCTCACGGGCCGTACCGGCCCTCAGCTCCGCCGTGAAAAGCCGCCCTGACAGGGCGAAAGACGCCAGCTCGACCGCCTCGTCGGTGGCGTAGGAGACGATGCCGGCCCCGTCCTCGCGGCTGCGTTCCCGGCGCGCCCGTTCCTCGGGCGAGAGGTCTTCCACGGCCCCGCCCAGCAGGGCGCGCGGGTCGGCGGCGGGGCGCTCCGTGCCGTCCGCCGGATCGAGCACCCACAGGGCGTTCGCCCGGTCCGTACCGGAGGACGAGCGCAGGAACACGACACGGGAGCCGTCGGGTGCCACCGTGAACGAACGCGGCGCGCCGAGCGTGAACCGCTGGGTACGGGCGTGCCTGCGGGGGAAGGAGTCGGACTCGGTCGTCATCCCCCGACCATATTGGCCATGCGCCCCCTTGTGCGGCTGTGCGCCGAGAGATGCGCACGCACTCATAGTTATGATCACTAGCGCTGAGTGGGTATGAACCTGCTGGCAGTTGTATGGATGTACAAGTTCCCTCGCTCTGTCCCCCACGTACCCGGGTTCTTGGAGGTGAGCCGCCGTGGCACTCTCGATTTCGGCGGTGGTGCTGCTGGCGATCATCGTCTTCTTGCTGATCAAGAAGTCAGGGCTGAAGGGTGGTCACGCGGTCATCTGCATCCTGCTCGGCTTCTACCTCGCCTCCTCGACGGTGGCGCCCACGATCAGCGATCTGACGACGAGCGTGGCGAGCATGATCGGCAGTATCAAGTTCTGACGCGTGTCACGCTGCGGGCTCCGGTGGGCGGTCGACCGGAGCCCGCGCCTTCGCCGTCATCTGTCGCGTCTTCCCCGCATCCGGATCCGTAAGCCTCACGGATCCGGGACGAGTGCGGTGCCGGCGCGGGGGCGCGTGAACGGACACGGCGCTGACGACCGGCCGCGGAAGCCGGCGGCCGGTCCGGCGAGGCTGTGGGCGTGGGCGGCGAGGTCGAGTGGATCGTCAGCCTTCGGACGCGTACGACACGAAGTCAGCCCAGGCCACCGGCGAGAGCTGGAGGCGGGGACCGGCGGTGTGCTTGGAGTCGCGGACGTGGATGGCGTCCGGGGCGGTGGCGATCTCGAGGCACGAGTCGCCTTCGTTGCCGTCGCTGTAGCTGCTCTTGAACCACGCCAGTTCGGAGGCGTCCCCGAGGGATGCCTTGCAGTTCATGTGTCTCCCAGTAGGTGCTCGATGAAGGCCAGTGACTCCCGAGGCGGGAGAGCCTGCGCCCGGATGGTGCCATACCGCAGGTCGAGAAGGCGGAGCTGCCTCGGATCGGACGTCGGCCGCCCGTTGAATGCCCCCTCGGCCCGCCCCACCGCTGAACCGTCCTCGAACTTCAGCAACTCGATCTTGCCGTCCAGGCCCGGGTGGACCTCACAGTGCGTCGGCATCACCTGGAGCGTCACGTGGCGCAACCGCGCCACCTCCATCAGGTGTTCGAGCTGCTCTCGCCAGACCATTGTGCCGCCCAGCGGCCGCCGCAGCGGCGCCTCTTCCAGGACGAAGCTGAGGGAGGGTGCGGGCACTCTCTCAAAGATCGACTGCCGGGCCATGCGGGCAGCCACCATCCGATCCACCTCGTCTTCGGAGTAAGGAGGTTGGCGTGATTCGAAGGCGACTCTGGCGTGTGCCGCGGTCTGCAGCAGCCCGCTGATGCTGTGGCACACGTACACCCCGAGCTCGACCGCTCTGGCCTCCATCTGGGCAAGGTCCCGCACCTTCTTCGGGTACCGGACCTTCTCCACGTCCTCCTTCATCGCGGACAGCAGCCCACCCGCCCCCAACACCTCGTCCGCCCTGTCCAGGAACTCCGGCCGGGGGATCCGCTTTCCGCTCTCGATCTTGTAGATCATGTCCTCGCCGTACCCGACGGCCTCCGCGAACTGGCCCGCCCGCATCCCCACCGCCTCTCGCCGCAGCTTCAACTGCCGCCCCACCGTGGTGACGACCGCGACGCCCCACTCATCGTCCGGGTCGACCTCCCAACCCGGCTCGTCCGTACCGCCGTTGAGCCGCCCCGTGTCACTGTCCACGCTCACTCCGCGCCCTCCCGTCGTGCGACTTGGCAACGACGCCCTACCCGTACAGGCCGCTCCCGTGGCCCGGACAGCACTGGACAATGCACCGGGTCGTCACCATGCGTGATCGCGTCGTCACTTTCACGGTAGGCGGGAGTCGCCACCTCGCGTGAGGTGATCCGGGAAGCCGTGCCCCCACCGGCACTCGCCCACCCGTGCTCCGGTGGGAGGGGCGCTCTTTCCAAAGGGAATCCGACGGTGAAAGAACCTCACCAAGCCCCACCCCTCCCGCCCGGGACGGGCCTTCACCCGCGCGAGTGAACATCGCCAACCGGGCTGGAATCGGGCGACGTTGCCTGCCCTACTCTCAGCGCAACGACACCACACACCCGCAGAAATGCGACGGCCCCCGCCGGGACGGCAATCCCAGGGCGAGGGCCTGACCACCGAGGAAGAAAGCCCCTTCCTGATGGATACGCAGAACCCTAGCGTGCACGCGCACGCCCGGTCCCGCCCTGCCGCCGACAAGCACCCGAACCGGCGGCACTTCGGCGGTCTCGTTCACGACAACGCCCGTCACACCACCCGCTTCACCGTGATCGGCAACCACCTCGCCCAGCACCGGGAGCTGTCCCTCCTGGCGATCGGCCTGGGCGTGCACATCCAGTCGCTGCCCAAGGGCGCCCCGTCGACATCAAGACCCTCGCCGCCCGATTCCCCGAGGGTGCGACACGTATCGCCGCCGCCCTGCGCGAACTGGAGACCCACGGCTACCTCCGCCGCGAGCGCGAACGCGTCCCGGGCGGCCGCATCATCACCCGCACGGTTTCCTGCAACCAGCCCGGCCATCACCGCCCTGCGGCCGTGGAGGCCACCGCGCACACCCCCGAGGCCCCGGCCAGGCCGAAGCCGCGCGCACCCCGCAAGCCCCTGCCCGCCGTCCCGCGCCCGTCGCACCTCTACTCCAAGCTCCTCCAGGCCGCCACCGACCTCCTCGCCGACCTGCGCCGCCACGACCCCCGCCTCCTCCTCTCCGCCTGCGACGTCACGCATCTCGCCCCCGGCGTCGCCGCCTGGCTGGAGCGCGACGTCAGCCCCGCCGCCGTGCGCCGAGCCCTCACCGCCGACCTCCCGCCCGAAGGACTTCGCCGTCCCGCCGCCCTCCTGGCCCACCGCCTCACCGCCCTGCTGCCACCCGCGGCCCCGTTCCGTGCCGCGCCCGCCGCCCCGCCGCCGGCCGTCCGGCACCCGCTGCGGAACTGCGACGGCTGCGACCGAGGCTTCCGGGGGCCGGAACCGGGACGCTGCCGCGACTGCCGGGCACGGTCGGCCGCGGCGGCCGTCTGAAGACCGCACCGAACGACGAAACCGCCTCGTGGACTCCCGCATCCGCCGACGTCGCCGTCGCGACGAGTGGGCCTCGGCCGGGTGGGCGCCGGGCAGCAGGGGGCGCCTCGTAGGGTTGACCCCATGACGGAACTGCCCGCCCGGCGTCTGCTGCTGGTGCACGCGCACCCGGACGACGAGTCGATCAACAACGGCGCGACCATGGCCAGGTACGCGGCCGAAGGTGCCCATGTGGCCCTGGTCACCTGCACCCTCGGCGAACGCGGCGAGGTCATCCCGCCGGAGCTGCGGCACCTCGGCGGCGCCGCCCTGGGCGAGCACCGCCTGCGCGAACTCACGGCCGCCATGGCGGAACTCGGCGTCACGGACTTCCGGCTGCTCGGCGGCGCGGGCCGCCACACCGACTCCGGGATGATGGGCCTCCCCGACAACGACGACCCCGCCTGCTTCTGGCAGGCCGACGTCGACACCGCCGCCGCACCCCTCGTCGAGACGATCCTCGCCCTGCGCCCCCAGGTCCTCGTCACCTACGACGACCACGGCGGCTACGGCCACCCCGACCACATCCAGGCCCACCGCGTCGCCATGCGGGCCGTGGAACTCGCCGCGGACGCCGGCTGGAGCGTCCCCAAGGTGTACTGGAACCGCGTCCCGCGCTCCGTCGCCGAAGCCGCCTTCGCCCGGCTCCGCGAGGAGCTGCCCGGCCTGCCCTTCGACCGGAGCGCCGACCTCACCGACGTCCCTGGTGTCGTCGACGACGAGCGCGTCACCACCGAGATCGACGGCACCGCGCACGCCGCCGCCAAGGCCGCCGCCCTGCGCGCCCACGCCACCCAGATCGAGGTCGCCCCCGACGGCCGCTCCTTCGCCCTGTCCAACGAACTCGCCCAGCCCCTGTTCACCACCGAGTACTACGAGCTGGTGCGCGGGCCGCGGGCGGTGGGCGCACGGGAGAGCGACCTGTTCGCCGGCGTGGAAGAGGTGGCCTGATGACGGACCAGCGCGGCTCGATGCTCGCCCAGCCCCTGCGGATGCCCTCCCTCGCCCGGGCCGCCGCCTGCCTCGGACTGCTCGTGCTCGGCGCGGTCACCGCCCTCGCCGGAGCCCTCGTCCAGGCCGGCTGGTTCCCCGGCGGACTGCTCCTCGCGCTCGCCGGCGCCGCCGGGCTCTTCCTCGGCGGGGCACGCGCCCTCGGCAGCCGCGGCGGGGCCCTCGCGCCGGCCGCCGGCTGGATGATCGCCGTCGTCCTGCTCACCGCGGGCCGCCCCGAGGGCGACTTCCTGTTCGGCGCGGGAGGCGGCTCCTACCTCTTCCTCCTCGGCGGTATGGCCCTCGCTGTGATCTGCGCCACCCTTGCACCGGGACGGCAACCGGTCGGCGATGAACCCCGACTTGGGAAATGACGTACCACTTCTGCGTGGGGCGCCCGTGCGAGTCCCGTGTGGGTTTCCCCGGCGGTCGTGGGATACGGGCCAGAAGTGGCCAGTATGGTGGTGCGCGCCGCCGAGCTGCCCGTGAGGTCGTGGCGGGCGGCGGAGCCAACCTGGAGAACCTGCCTTGAGTCGTGAAACTGACAGTCCGTCCTCCGGGCCCAACGGGCGCGGCGGAGCCGCATACCCCTCGGGCACGCCGCCCTACGGCACCCCGATGGTGTCCGACGGCGCAGCGGACGCGGACCGTTCGGCCGCGCGGCCGGAGGAACGCAAGACCGAGACCACGCTGACGACCCGGATCCGGATCAACATCCCCGGCTCGCGGCCCATTCCGCCGGTCGTGATGCGCAAGCCCGTCACGGACGGGGAGACCACGGGCGACGGCGGCGCCGACACGCGGACCACGGGTCCCGCCCCGGCGAACACGCCGAGCGCGCCCGGTGCGGCCCGCGGCACGAGTTCCGCACCGGCCACCGCCTCCGCCCCCGCTGTCGACTCCCCCGCCGAACAGGCACCGGCGGGAGAGGACAAGACGAGCGACTGGTTCGCGCCCCGCAAGTCCGCGCCGGCCAAGGGCACTCAGGGCGGCGGCCCGGCCAACGGCGCCGCACCGGCGGCCGGTTCGCCGGCCGGCCCGGGCGCCCCCGCGGGCCCGGCGGCCGGAGCGGGCGGTCCCCGTCCCGGTGGTTCCGGCGCCCCCGGCGGCGCGCGGCCGTCGGCCGGCCGGCCCGGCTCCGTCGTCGGCACCATGAGCGCGCCCGGCGGCCCCCGCTCCGGCGGGACCAACGGCGCCGGACTGCCCGGCGGCGCCACCGGCGGTCCCGTGGCTCCGGGGCACGGCGGCGGCACCGGCTCCTTCGACGTCACCGAGGCGCTCGCCGCGGGCCCGCTCGGCACCGCCGCCCCCCGCCCGCCGCAGGGCGGCACCGCCGAGCCGCGCCGCGACGAGCTGCCGTACTTCACCGGCAACGGCCAGGACGGCCCCGGCGCCGCCCCCGACGGCCGGACCGGTCCCGTCCAGAACGGCGACGGCGACGGCCCCGGCGGCCGGAACGGCTTCGCCGACCCGAACGGCTTCGCCGGTCCGAACGGCGCGGGACGGCCCGCCGGCCCCGGCGCCCTCGGCGGCCCCCACGACTTCACCGCACCGGCCGCCCCCGGCCGCCCGCAGGGCCCCGCGGGCCCCACCGGCGGTCCCGTCACCGGCGACGGCCCGATCGTGCCCCCGGTCAACGGCGGCGCTCCCGGAGCAGCCGCCGTCGGCGGCACGGCGAACGCCCCGTACGCGCCCGGCGCCCCGGGCGGCCCCGGCCCCCAGGGCGGCCCCGGCACCGGGCGGCTGCCCGGCGGTGGTCTCAGCGACGACACCGCGATCCTCACCCCGCAGAAGCCGGTTCCCGAGCCCGGCCCGGGAGGCGGCTACGGCCGTCACGACAACGTCTCCGGACAGACCGTCACCAGCGGCATCCCGGTCGTGCCGACACCCGGTCAGAACACCGGGCAGGGTGGTCCGTTCGCCTCCGGCGCGACCGCCGACGGGCCGGTGCCGCACACCGCGCCGCAGCGGACCGAGCCCGCCCCGCGGAGCACGCCGCCCGCCGCCGCGAAGAAGGCGAAGAAGAAGGGCCGCAGCAAGCTGGTCCTGCTCGGCGGACTGCTCGTCGTCGGCGCGGCCGGTGCCTACGGGGCCGGACTGCTGATGAACCACTCCGACGTGCCCAAGGGCACCACCGTGCTGGGCGTGGACATCGGCGGCGGCACCCGCGACGACGCCGTCAAGAAGCTCGACGACGCCTTCGACGGCCGGGTGAACCAGGCTCTGAAGCTGGCCGTCGACGGCAAGACGCTCACCCTCAAGCCCGACCAGTCGGGGTTGCAGTTCGACATGCAGGCCACGGTCGACTCGGCCGCCAAGAGCGACTACAACCCCGTCTCCGTGATCGCCTCGCTGTTCGGCGAGCACCGCGAGGTCGACCCCGTCATGCCGGTCGACGAGGAGAAGCTCCAGGCCGCTCTGGAGGCCGCCGCCGGCGCCTCCGGCTCGGCCAGCGACGGCACGATCAAGTTCGAGCCCGGCAAGGCCGTCGCCGTCTACGGCAAGGCGGGCAAGGGCATCGACGCGGCCAAGGCCGAGACGGCCGTCGTCGCGGCGTACCGCAGCCTGGTGGAGACCGGTTCGGTCGCCCCGGTGCAGGTGCCCACGACCACCAGGCAGCCGACCGTGTCCAACGCCGAGGTCGACCGGATGATGAGGGAGTTCGCCGAACCGGCGATGTCCGGCAAGGTCACGGTCCAGACCGACGCGGCGCACTCGGTGCCCCTGAGCCCGCAGAACTCCCTGTGGAAGTTCCTCGGCGTCAAGGCTGTCGACGGCAAGCTCGTGGAGACGTACGACGAGACGGCGCTGAAGGAGCTGTACGGCCGCGCCTTCGACGGCGTCCTCATCACCCGCGGCACCGGCCAGAAGACGCCGGTCACCGTCCAGGACGTGATCAGCGCCCTGCGGCCGGCCCTGAAGAGCACGACGGACCGCGTCGGGGTCATCGAGACCGACCCCAGCTGACCCGTCGACCGCACCGAGGAGGGCACCCACCGGGTGCCCTCCTCGCGTTTCCCCGCGACACCGGCCCCCGCGGCCTGTCATACGGCCCCGAGGACGGCCGGCACCGCCGCCCCGGCCCGCCCCGGTGCCACGCGGTGACGAAGTCCTGGCGGCGGGGCGGGCCCACGACGGGACGTCGCCCGCCCACGCCGGGGCGATCCGCGGGGTGCCGGCCGGCGAACGCGTCCCCGCCCCCGCCACGACGGCCCTGGCCGGGGCGCGAACCCGCCGACCGAGCGGGAGCGGGACGTCCCGCGTGCGGGCCGACGGCTCCACCGACCGGGAACCCGCGGCGGCCCTCCACCTGTCCCGGGCGGACCGTGCGCCACCACCTCGCGACGCCCGCTCGGAAACGCGCGGTCCGCGGCCGGGCGGAGGCCAACTCGTGCGGGGCAGAAGGGCCGGCCGCCGGCGCTGTGCGGCACCGTCAGTTCAGCATGGCCCGCGCCGAACGGGCCTCCTCCCGCACCCGCTCGGCCAGTTCCGCGTCGACGACCTCCACCAGCCCCGCGTACTCCTCCAACTCGGCCGCGCCGCCCAGGAAGTCCCCCCGCCCGACCATCAACCGGCCCCGCTCGTAGCGCAGCCGGGCCGGATGGTGGGGCACCAGCAACGACAGCTCCACCGCCCACAACGCCACGTCCGACCGCTCCGGACGCGCCGAGGCCCAGGCCCGGATGTTGTTCAGGATCCGCTGCACCACGTCCAGCGTCTCCGCAGGCACCAGCATCGAGTCCTCCAGCGGAACCCCTGTCGCCCCCGCCACCAGCACCTCCGCGTCCCGCCCGGTCAGCACCCGGCCCCCATCGAAGGGATCGACGAGCACCTGCTCCTCCCGCGGACCGAACCCCACGACGAAGTGACCCGGCAGGGCGACCCCGTACACCGGCGCCCCCGCCCTGCGCGCGACCTCGATCCACACCACGGACAACAGGATCGGCAGCCCGCGCCGCCGCCGCAGCACCTCGTGCAGCAGCGAGGACTCCAGCCGCTCGTAGTCCGCGGCCGAGCCGTGGAAGCCGTACCGCTCACCCAGCAGCTCCCGCAGCGCCCGCGCCCACGAGCGGGGCCCGCCGGGCCGGTACGGCACCTGTCCGGCCAGCCGGTCCAGCTCGACCTGCGCCGCGTCCAGGCCGGCCTCGTCGAGCGCGGCGTCCCCGGCCGCCCCCACCAGCAGGCACAGCACGGACAGGTCGGGCCGCTCGGCCCGCGCCTCCTCGGCGAACCGCCGCCGCAGCTCGGCGCCCTCGATCCCGCTCACGGCGCTCCCGCCTCCGGCCGGCGGTAATGGTGGTAGGCGTGGTGCGCGGCGAACCCCAACCCCGCGTACAGCGCCCGCGCGCCCGCGTTGTCCTCCTCCACCTGCAGCCAGGCGGCCGAGGCGCCCTCCTCCAGCGCGCGCCGCGCCAGGGCGGCCATCACGACCGTCGCCAGTCCCCGCCGGCGCTGCCCCGGATCGACCTCGACGGCCGCGAAGCCGGCCCACCGCCCGTCCACGACGCACCGCCCGATTGCGGCCGGAACCGTGCCCTCGGCGCCCGGCACGGACGCGAACCACACCGAGGGGCCGCTGCCCAGCACCTTCAGGGCCACCTCGCCGACCCCCTTGCGCTGGTAGCGGGCCAGCCACGCCTCGTCGGCCCGCCGCGCGAGCGTCACCTCCGGCCTGCCCGCGTCCACCCGGTCGGCCAGGGCCGCGAGCCCCCCGACCCACAGTTCGGCGGTCACCTCCCGCACCCACCCGCGTCGCTCCAGCTCCGCGCAGAGCAGCTCCTGGGTCCCCTCGGCCCCGGTCGCCGTCTGCACGTACGCGGGCAGCCCGCGCCCGCCGTACCAGCGCCGTACGGTGTCCAGCGCCTCGTCGAGCGGGACGCCGGGGTCGCCGAGCGGGAGGACCGAGTTGGCGCGGCGGGTGAACCCGGCGGCCGCCCGCAGCTCCCACGCGCCGAGCCGCTCGCTCTCCACCGGCCGCCAGGCCCGCGCGGAGACCCGGGCCAGCTCCTCGTAGGAGGCGGCCGGTCCCCGGCGGCGGGCCGGGGCCGCCGGCACCACCTTTCCGGCCACCAGGGAGCCCTCGGCAATCCGGACGACCTCCCCGTTCTTCCGTGTGATGCCCAGCACACCCGCATCCCATGATGTGAGAACACCCACCGTGTCGGTGAATGTGCCCTCCGTGACTCCAGCGCTGCTCAAGCGCCGCACGGAGACGCGTTTGCCCACGTCAGCAGCGGTGATACGGACCTCGAGTCGTCCGGCGGCCGAGAATTCCACAGGTCGGTTCACCCCTCCTGTTCGGATCATGCCCAGAAACGGAGATACTAGGGGCGGGCATCGACGACGCCGCGCTCCCGCGCGCCAGGCGGCGGAGCCTGTGGGAGGCCCGCCAGCGCCCTATCGAGGAGGAACGACAGCGTGACCTACGTCATCGCGCAGCCTTGTGTCGACGTCAAGGACAAGGCGTGCATCGAGGAGTGCCCGGTCGACTGCATCTACGAGGGCCAGCGGTCCTTGTACATCCACCCGGACGAATGCGTCGACTGTGGTGCCTGTGAGCCGGTCTGCCCGGTCGAGGCGATCTTCTACGAGGACGACACTCCGGAGGAGTGGAAGGACTACTACAAGGCGAACGTCGAGTTCTTCGACGAGCTCGGTTCGCCCGGCGGCGCCAGCAAGCTGGGGCTGATCGAGCGGGACCACCCGTTCATCGCCGCACTGCCGCCGCAGGCCGAGTAACCCGCACCAGCGGCCCGCACTTCGCGCCGCCTCGGTCCCGTACGGCCTGATTCCGCGATCACGGCCGTACGGGACCGAGGCGTTTGCCGTACCCGTCAGAGAGCGAGCAACAACCGTGACCTCCCCCGTCTCCGACCGTCTGCCCACCTTCCCCTGGGACAAGCTGACGCCGTACAAGGCCACGGCCGCCGCCCACCCGGACGGCATCGTCGACCTCTCCGTCGGCACCCCGGTCGACCCGGTCCCCGACCTGATCCAGAAGGCGCTGGTCGCCGCGGCCGACTCCCCGGGCTACCCGACGGTGTGGGGCACGCCCGAACTGCGCGACGCGATCACCGGCTGGGTGCGGCGGCGGCTCGGCGCCCGGGACGTCACCCACCACCACGTCCTGCCGATCGTCGGCTCCAAGGAACTCGTCGCCTGGCTCCCGACCCAGCTGGGCCTCGGCCCCGGCGACCGGGTGGCGTACCCGCGCCTGGCCTACCCGACGTACGAGGTCGGCGCCCGGCTGGCACGCGCCGACCACGAGGTCTACGACGACCCGACCGCGCTCGACCCGGCGAACCTGAAGCTGCTCTGGCTGAACTCCCCGTCCAACCCGACGGGCAAGGTCCTCTCCCGCCAGGAGCTGACCCGGATCGTGGCCTGGGCCCGCGAGCACGGCGTCCTGCTGTTCTCCGACGAGTGCTACCTCGAGCTGGGCTGGGAGGCCGAGCCGGTCTCGGTGCTGCACCCGGACGTCAACGGTGGCTCCTACGACGGGATCGTCTCGGTCCACTCCCTCTCCAAGCGCTCGAACCTCGCCGGCTACCGCGCCGCCTTCCTGGCCGGCGACCCGGCGGTCCTCGGGCCCCTGCTGGAGATCCGCAAGCACGGCGGCATGATGACCTCCGCCCCCACGCAGGCGGCGGTGGTCGCCGCACTGGGCGACGACGAGCACGTGCGCGTCCAGCGCGAGCGCTATGCCGCCCGCCGCGCCCTGCTTCGCGACGCCCTCCTGAGGCACGGCTTCCGCATCGAGCACAGCGAGGCCAGCCTCTACCTCTGGGCGACGAGGGACGAGTCCTGCTGGGACACGGTCGCCCACCTCGCCGAACGGGGCATCCTGGTCGCCCCCGGCGACTTCTACGGCGAGGCGGGCGAGCACTTCGTCCGCGTGGCCCTGACGGCGACGGACGAGCGGATCCGGGCCGCGGCGGCGCGCCTGTAGGCGGCGCACACGGCGACGGGGCCCGGGGAAGACCCCGGGCCCCGTCACCGTGCGGGACCGGCGCTCAGCCGACCGGCAGCGTTCCCGCGCCCGGCAGACCGCCCTGGGTCAGGGAGTCCGTCGGCAGCCCGCCCTTCGTGGCCGTCGACGCGGTGCCGCCGATGACGTCCCCGGCCGAGCCCGCCGCCTCGCCGGCCGCCTTCTGCGCCGCCGGCGTCGCCTGCTGCACGGCCTTGCCGCCGGTGGCGCCCGCGACGGGCACCGCCTGCTCGACGGCCTTGCCGCCGGTCGCACCCGCGGTCCCGGTCACGTTCTGCGCCGCGCCGTCGACGGTGTCGCCGACGTTCGCACCGTCCAGGGCGGTCACGCCGCCGAGGTCCGGGGCGGCCGGAAGACCGGGGGCAGCGACGGCGGAACCGGCCGCACCGACCCCGGCGGCCGCTCCCGCAGCGACGAGCAGTGCGGCACGGGCGATCCTGCGGGTCAGGGGGAGGGACATGATGCTCCTTCGACGGAGAGAACGGTGAGTGACGCTGACTGTCGATCGTCCGGGCCCGGACGCAGTGACTACCGCTCGAAGCGCGCGAAGGTTGCGGACCGCCGACGTAAAGAGTTGGCAATGCGTCGCATTATCGGCTGCGGATGAAAACGGGCAAAAGCCACCCGATGTGAAAGTCCGTCAAACCCTCGGAAGCCTGTGTTCCCAAGGGTTTCGACGGACACGGGGGTGACGGCGCGAAAACCTGACCACCCGACGGTCCGCGTCCCCCGCACATGACCCGCACGGGTGACGCCCCGCACGGCTGCGCGGCCCTACCGGGGCGCGGTGACGATCCGCACCGCGTCGGCACCGGGACCGGCGCCGGACGCCGTGCCCGGAGCGCCGGCCGCCTCCGTGCCGCCCGAGGCGGTCGCCCGCCACCGGCTGTCGGTGTTGCCGGCGACCCACTCGCGGTCGGCGTACGAGACACGCTCGATGTGCAGCGCCGAGGCGTTGGCCACCGCCCAGTGGGCGAGCTGCCAGCCCCGTTCGCCGACCCCGCGCCCGGCGCTCGCGCCGGCGGACACCGGCAGCGTCACCGTCCGTCCGCTGGTCTCGGCGGCCGGCACGTCCGCGGCGGGCGCCGGGTCCCGCCGGGCGTCGTCCTCGTCCCCCGCCCGGCGGAGCGCCTCACGCCCGAAGTCACGCACCAGGGCCGCGCGGACCGCCTCCGGCCCCCGGGTCGTCGTGGTGCCCGGCCGTCCCTCGCAGGTCAGCGTGGCCGCCGAGGACCCGGTCAGGGCGGCGGCCAGCAGCGTCGCGTCCGGCTCGTGCTTGGCGTACGCCTCCGGGTAGCCGCTGCGCTGCACGCGCTGCGCGGCGACGGTCAGGGGCAGCTCGGTGTAGTCGCGCACCTTGGCGAGGTGCTCGTAGAAGATGTTCGCCGCGTAAGCGGGGTCCCGGACCTCCTCCGGGGTGCCCCAGCCCTGCGAGGGCCGCTGCTGGAACAGGCCGAGCGAGTCCCGGTCGCCATGGTCGAGGTTGCGCAGCGCCGACTCCTGCAGGGCCGTCGCGAGCGCTATCGTCACGGCCCGCTCGGGCAGACCGCGGTTGGTGCCGACCGCCGCGATCGTGGCCGCGTTGACCGCCTGCTCCGGCGTGAACTCGTACCCGGACCCCTGCCCCGAGCTCGCGGCGACTCTGCACCCGGGGTCCCCCGCACCGCCCGTGACGTACTGGACCACCACGTAACCCGCGACGGCGGACAGGACCCCGCAGGCCGCTCCGAAACGAAGGAGACGGCCGCGACGCTTGGAGGGAGGTGTCGGCTCTGGCACGCGTACAAGGTACTGGAGAGTAGGGATACGGGGGAGGCCCGTGCGACACCCGGGGCCCGGCACACCGCACGCCGGGCGCGTTAGGGTCGACGGCATGGCCGAGACCCCGCTTGACCTCACGCTGGACGCCGCTTCACTGACCGCGCGGCTCGTCGACTTCCCCTCCGAGAGCGGCACCGAGAAGCCTCTCGCCGACGCGATCGAGGCCGCCCTGCGCGCGCTGCCGCACCTGACGGTGGACCGCCACGGCAACAACGTGGTCGCCCGCACCACCCTGGGCCGCCCCGAGCGGGTGATCCTCGCCGGTCACATCGACACCGTCCCGATCGCCGACAACGTCCCCTCGCGGCTGGACGAGGACGGCGTGCTGTGGGGCTGCGGCACCTGCGACATGAAGTCGGGCGTCGCGGTCCAGCTGCGCATCGCGGCGACCGTCCCGGCCCCCAACCGCGACCTCACCTTCGTCTTCTACGACAACGAGGAGGTCGCCGCCGACCTCAACGGCCTCAAGCACGTCGCCGAGCTGCGCCCCGAGTGGCTGGAGGGCGACTTCGCGGTCCTCCTCGAGCCCTCCGACGGCCAGGTGGAGGGCGGCTGCCAGGGGACCCTGCGGGTCCTGCTGAGGACCAAGGGCGAGCGGGCCCACTCGGCGCGCGGCTGGATGGGCTCCAACGCGATCCACGCCGCCGCCCCGATCCTCGCCCGCCTCGCCGCGTACGAGCCGCGGTGGCCGGTGATCGACGGACTCCAGTACCGCGAGGGCCTGAACGCGGTGGGCATCAGCGGCGGGGTCGCCGGGAACGTGATCCCCGACGAGTGCGTGGTGACGGTCAACTTCCGGTACGCCCCGGACCGTACGGCGGAGGAGGCGATCGCCCACGTCGAGGAGGTCTTCGCGGACTGCGGGGTGGCCGAGTTCGTGGTGGACGACCACAGCCCCGGCGCCCTGCCCGGCCTCTCCCACCCGGCCGCCGCGGCGTTCATCGAGGCGGTCGGCGGCACCCCGCTGCCCAAGTACGGCTGGACGGACGTCTCCCGCTTCTCGGCGCTCGGCGTGCCCGCGGTCAACTACGGCCCCGGCAACCCGCACCTGGCGCACAAGCGGGACGAGCGCGTGGAGACCGCGAAGATCCTGGCGGGGGAGGAGCGGCTGCGGGCCTGGCTCACGGCGTGAGCCCGCCCGGGCGGGTGGGCGCTGCACGGCGGACACGCCGACGTCCCCCGTACGTAACCCGCGTAGATCTACGCTGAGGTGGAACATCTGCAAGCGGAGGGAGCTCATATGGCTACCGGCAACCCCGAGGGCAAGAAGCAGCCACCGGAGGAACAGCGCCTGGGACCGGTCCTCCGGAGGCGCGACCAGGTCCAGGCGAGCACCACGGACCAGCGGCTGCTGGACGAGCGTGCCCCCTCCGACTGGGTGCACACCGACCCCTGGCGGGTGCTGCGCATCCAGTCGGAGTTCATCGAGGGCTTCGGCACCCTCGCCGAACTGCCCCCCGCGATCAGCGTGTTCGGCTCGGCCCGGACACCGGAGGGCACTCCGGAGTACGAGGCGGGCGTACGGCTGGGCCGCGCCCTGGTCCAGGCCGGCTGGGCGGTCATCACGGGCGGCGGTCCGGGCGCGATGGAGGCGGCCAACAAGGGCGCCTGCGAGGCGGGCGGCATCTCGGTGGGGCTCGGCATCGAGCTCCCCTTCGAGCAGGGCCTCAACCCCTACGTCGACATCGGCCTGAACTTCCGCTACTTCTTCGTCCGCAAGATGATGTTCGTGAAGTACGCGCAGGGATTCGTGGTCCTGCCCGGCGGCCTCGGCACCCTGGACGAGCTCTTCGAGGCCCTCACCCTCGTCCAGACCCAGAAGGTCACCCGCTTCCCCATCGTCCTCTTCGGCACGGAGTACTGGGGCGGCCTGGTCGACTGGCTGCAGAACACCCTGGTCGCCCAGGGCAAGGCGTCCGAGAAGGACCTCCTCCTCTTCCACGTCACGGACGACGTGGAGGAGGCGGTGGCGCTGGTGTCGAAGGAGGCCGGCCGCTAGCCGCCGGCCGCTCGCACCGGGGCGGGGGCCGTGCCCGGGACGGTCAGGCCAGCCCCCGCCTGGCCACCGCCGGCGCCCGGTGACCGGCGATCGACGTCACCATGTCCAGGACCTGACGCGTCTCCGCGACCTCGTGCACCCGGTACACCCGGGCACCCAGCCACGCCGACACGGCCGTCGTCGCCAGCGTCCCGACCAGCCGTTCCCTCACCGGCCGGTCCAGCGTCTCCCCGACGAAGTCCTTGTTGGACAGCGACACCAGTACCGGCCACCCGGTGGCGGTCATCTCGGGGAGCCGGCGGGTCGCCTCCAGGCTGTGCCGGGTGTTCTTGCCGAAGTCGTGCCCGGGGTCGATCAGGATCGACTCCCTCGGCACACCCAGCGCCACCGCCCGCTCCGCCAGCCCCACGGTCACCCGCAGGATGTCGGCCATGACGTCGTCGTACGTCACCCGGTGCGGGCGGGTGCGCGGCTCCGCGCCCCCGGCGTGCGTGCACACCAGCCCCACCCCGTACCGGGCGGCGACCACCGCCAGCCGGGGGTCGACACCGCCCCACGCGTCGTTGAGCAGGTCCGCGCCCGCCTCGCACACGGCCTCGCCGACCTCGGCCCGCCAGGTGTCCACGCTGATGACGACGTCCGGGAAGCGCCGCCGCACCTCGGCCACGAAACCGACCGTGCGCCGCGCCTCCTCCTCGGCGGTGACCTCCTCGCCCGGACCGGCCTTGACGCCGCCGATGTCGATGATCGCGGCACCCTGCGCCACGGCCTCCGCCACCCGCGCGAGCGCCGGCTCGTCGAGGAAGGTGGCGCCCTGGTCGTAGAAGGAGTCGGGGGTCCGGTTGACGATCGCCATGATCACCGGCTCGTGGGTGCCGAATTCACGCCTGCCGAGCCTGAGCATTCCCTGAGACCTCTCCCGGTACGACCTGGACAACCGCCGTCTGCGACCCTAACGGTCACCGCCGCATGGCACGATCGGAGCCTGACACATCCGACACCGAGCACAGCGAGCGTGGGGACCCCCGATGGTTATGTTCTTGTTCCTGGTCGTCGCGCTCGCCGTCGTGGTCGCCGCGGTGACACTCGCCGTGGTGGGCGGCGGCGAGGGCACCGGACCGCTGCCGGAGGTGACCCCCCAGCGCCTGCACGACCCGCTGCCACCGGACCGCCCCCTGAACCGGGCCGACATCGACGACCTGCGCTTCCCGCTCGCCGCCCGCGGCTACCGCATGGCCGACGTCGACGACGCCCTCAACCGCGTCGCGGCCGAACTGGCCGAACGCGACGCGCGCATCGCCGAACTGGAGTCCGCGCTGTCCGTGGCCCGCATGCCCGAGCCGCACGTCTCCATGGACAAGCCCGCCCAGGGGGACCAGCAGTGAGCGACGGCACGGCCCTCGCCGGCCCCGACGGCGCGCTGCGCTGCCCCTGGGCCCTGTCCACACCGGACTACGTGAGCTACCACGACGAGGAGTGGGGCCGCCCCGTCCACGGCGACGACGCCCTCTTCGAACGCCTCAGCCTGGAGGCCTTCCAGTCCGGCCTGTCCTGGATCACGATCCTGCGCCGCCGCCCCGGCTTCCGCGCCGCCTTCGCCGACTTCAAGATCGCCACGGTCGCCGAATTCACCGACGAGGACCGGGTACGGCTCCTCGCCGACGCCGGCATCATCCGCAACCGCGCCAAGATCGACGCCACGCTCGCCAACGCGCGCGTACTGGCCGGGTGGACGCCCGGCGAGCTGGACGAGCTGATCTGGTCCCACGCCCCCGACGCGGCCGACCGCGCCGCGCCCCGGACCCTCGCCGACGTCCCGGCGGTCACCCCCGAGTCGACGGCCCTGTCGAAGGCGCTGAAGAAGCGGGGCCTGCGCTTCGTCGGCCCGACCACGGCGTACGCGCTGATGCAGGCGTGCGGGCTGGTGGACGACCACCTGGAGACCTGCGTCGGGGGGGGGGGGGGGGGGGGGGGGGGGGGGGGGGGGGGCGTCCCGCCCTCCCCTCGGTTTTCCTCTTTTCCTCTTCCACTGCCCTCCCCC